>JAISWM010000013.1 GCA_031270785.1 Oscillospiraceae bacterium | reverse complement strand
CCCGACGGCTTAATGATCACCAATCCCGCTTTCCGGTCAATGGCGCTGACGTTGCCCCACGTGAAAAACACCAATCCGTGTTTGACTAAATCGAGGTTGGCTTGAAAAACTTCTTTTTTGAGAGATTTTAACATATTATTTTTCTTTAATGTTTGACTTAGTAAACAGCACCCATAATGGTATTAGGATCTATACGTTCTAAAGAGCGGTTTGGAACGCCGTCAACAACAATTAAAGGCTGCCGGCCAAAGAATTAGACACGTTCATTGCCGGAGACTTTACAATTTCATTTCCACTTATAGCCGAAACCGATCCGGACAGTGTCGCTTTTTTCTGAAAGCCATAACCCACGACTACTACTTCGTCTAAAGTTTTAGACTCTTCTTCCATGATGATGGCAAGGGGTTGCCCCTCCCCTACAGAAGTAATACTCACCTCCCGGGTTACATACCCGAGAAAGGATACTTGCAGTACGGCATCGTTCGCCATGGTGAGTGAGAACTTTCCGTTCACATCGGTCATCGTTCCTCGAACGGTAATATCTTGCGCTGCCAACGTTCCCCAGAGGGACATCAGCACGCCGCAGAAAAACAGTTTTAGAAATTTTTTCATAAAAAAGATATTAGATGTTAGATTTTTACATATGCATACGTCGCCCCACAAATATTCGGAATAACCAGAATATTTATGTTCCTTTGTACTTTTTGCGGTTTTACGAGGGAGGGCGGTTTAGGAGATGTGTGTGTTAGTAAAATATTCGAAACGACCAAGTATTCGGCTGCTTTTTTATGAATATTTTCACACATTTTTTTCACGGTTCACTAAAGGTTAATATTAAAAAGTGAAATAATACGTGTTAAAATTACACTTAATCGAGTGTAAAGATAAAACTTTATTTTACTATTAAAAAATTATAAAATAAAAAATCTCTCCGATATATCAGAAAAAATTAGATAATGAACTAATGACGAACACAGAAGTGTCATATATACACTTAAATAATTAACATTAAATTAATATTGGAAAACAAAATCAAAATACGGCACTTAATATTTTTAATGTTTTTCCTATATTTGAAATCTTTTTCAAATTGAAAAAACATTAATCGTAAATTTACTTTCTATCAAAATGACTCCATTATACTACAAGGAAGACCATTTGCTTGTATCGGTTGATTGCATTATTCTCGGCTTTCAGGATAAAGAAATCAACGTACTCATCGTAAAGCGTAAGTTTAACCCGTTAAAAGGCGGCCGGTCGCTGATGGGCGGCTTTGTGCGCAAGGATGAAAGCCTCAACGAAGCGGTTGCGCGCGTGGTGGCGGGATATACCGGTGTGGAGAACGTCTATATGGAGCAGGTAGGCGCTTACGGCGAAGTGAATCGCGACCCCGGCGGGCGCGTGGTGTCCGTCGTCTATTATGCCCTGATTGATATGCATCAATTTGACGAACAACTCAAAGACCGACATAACACCGAGTGGGTCAATGTAAAGAATGTAGGCCCGCTGATTTTAGACCACCGGCAGTTTTTGGACGATGCGTTGCGCCATCTGCGCATACAGAGCGCTACGCATCCCGTAGGGTTTAACCTCCTGCCCGAACAATTTACCTTGCCGCAATTACAATCGCTCTATGAGGCGATTTATGCACACGAGTTGGACAAACGTAATTTCCGGAAGAAGGTGTTGGATATGGGCGTACTCGAAAAGTTGGACAAAAAAGATAAAAGTTCGTCGAAGCGGGGCGCGTTCTACTATAAATTTAACAAAGAAAAATATGACTACATGGTCAAAAATGGGGTGGACATATCGTTTATCTAATCACCAAAATCAAAGGGTTACGAAGAATTTCGTAACCCTTTGATTTTTAGGGTGGAGGTTGTCGGAGTCGAACCGACGACCCCCTGCTTGCAGGGCATAAAAAGTAATGTTGAGTAAAGGTTGTATAAAGATTTTTAATTTCAAAAATTGTTAAAATATATTAAAAATCACACTTTTAAGTTTTATTAAGGTTATAGTAGGTTTGTGTAATTTTTTATCATTTTCGTTTTGTTGTGTGTAGTTTGTGTGTAGCAAAATTTTATTGTATTTTTGCCGATACTTATGCAAAAATATGTATAATTATGGAAAAATACACTAAAGAAGGATTGAACATTTATTTCATGCGAGAAGAACGGTACAATCTTTCAAATACAGAAAAGGCGTCTATCAAAATATGTGTTTCCTATAAAAGAAAACGAGCATATTATCCCACTGGTGTTCGATTGACTGTTGACGAATGGAAGTCTATTGATACAGGTAAAGGTAGAAAATTGATAGAACACCGCAATAATCTTGAAAATACTTTTAGCAAGGTCAAGCATTTTGCCCATAAGTTAATGGCAGAGGGGAAATTTTCATTTGATAATCTAAGGGTACGGATGGATGGCACAGCGTGTATCAGTATTAAAGACACTATACTAAATAAAGTAAAAAGGTTGAAAAGTTTAGAGGCTTTTGGCACAGCAGATATTTATATAAATGCATACTTGAGTTTTAGTAATTACAGGGATGATGCATTGAGGTTTGAAGATATTACGGTATCGTGGCTTAATGGGTATGAAAGATATATGATAACTCAGGGAAAAAGCTACACTACTATTGGAATGTACCTCCGCAGTCTACGTGCCATTTTTAATGAAGCTATGGATGCTGGGATTATAGATGCAACATTGTATCCATTTGGTAAACGTAAATACGAAATACCTATATCCGTAGGGCGTAAATTAGCGTTGTTGCTATCCCAAATAAAACAAATAAAAGAATATAAGTATGATGAAAATAGTGCCGGTGCGTATTATCGTGATTTATGGCTGTTTTCTTATTTGTGTAATGGTGCTAATTTTAAGGATATTCTTCAACTGAGATATGGGAATATTCAAGGTGACGAAATATCATTTTTGCGCGAGAAAACAAAACGGACTTCAAAAGAAAAAAAAGAAATTATAGCTTTTATTACTCCTGAAATGTGGAGTATTATAAAAAAATGGGGTAATACCAACACAGATAAGGAAAATTATATTTTTACCCATCTTAATTGCATACACGACCCTGTAAAGCGAAGAAATATGATTAAAGATGTTATTAAACGCACAAATAAAAACATGAAACAACTTGGTACTGCCTTAGGTATTGCCAATTTAACCACTTATGTTGCTCGGCACTCTTATGCTACCGTTCTAAAGCGAAGTGGCGCAAACATAGCATTTATTTCGGAAAGTCTTGGTCATTCAGACATCAAAACAACAGAAAATTATTTAGCCTCTTTTGAGAGTGACGAGCGAAAGAAAAATGCTCAATTGTTAACTCAGAGGAAGTGAAGTAACGCTCCTCACGAAGCAACTATCAAAAATAGACATAAAGCGGTAGAACAATGTTTTACCGCTTTTTTGTTTATAAATATTTCTTGATTTTTATGCTTGTATGTCGGATTTTTATTGTATATTTGTACCATATTTGTATCGGGCGTTAATTAGTGAATAGATGAAACTTAACGCATCTTATAAAATCTAATTTGTACTTAAAATGACATAATATGGGAGCAAGTAAACTGAAAATACCAAAAATTTGTGAGTATTGCGGAAAGCCGTTTGAGGCGCGGACATTCAATACTCGCTTTTGTAGTAGTGCCTGCAATAATGCTTCTTTGCGTAATCGCAAAAAGCAGTCATTAGAAGAAGAACGCAACAAACAAATTCTTCAAGAGAATGTGGCGGTCGTTGCCCAAATTCAAACACGCCCATACATAACCATTACGGAAGCAACCGTTTTATTCGGCATTTCCAAAAACACCATTCACCGCCTTATAAAAGCAGGCAAAATTCCTGCCGTCAATTTAGGGCAGCGGCTCACAAGAATAAGCCGCGCCCACATTGAAGCAATGTTCACAGCCGTTGCGATGCCCGAAGAAAAGCCGCAGGAACAGCAGGCAGCTAAATTGCAATATGAGCCAAGCGAATGTTACAC
>JAISWM010000101.1 GCA_031270785.1 Oscillospiraceae bacterium | reverse complement strand
CAAAGCCATTTTTTAAGTGATGCATTTTTCGATAGTTTGCGCTCTGTGAGATTTACGGACAGGTTTAATATAAAAACTCCATTGTTATGTTGTAGTCGAATTTTGGCAAATTGAATTTTTATGTTTCAGCAGTTGATTCAATTTTAAAAAGCGAACGTGATGATCCAACAATTGGACTTTTACTTTGCCGAAACAAAAAAGGCTTATTGCAGAATATTCTTTGCGAGATATAGAAAAGCCAATTGGCGTAAGGGTCGTGTCCCAAAATAGTTGAAATCCCTTCTTCCCCCCCTGCCATAGGCGGGGGGAAAAGATGTTATCAACAAATTTGGACCACTACCGGCGTAAGTGAGTACAAGCTGTTTGAGAAACTTCCCGAAAAATATGAAAATATTTTACCTTAACAGAATCGATGGAATTAAAGGATGATACATCATGGCTTTAAAAAAGGGAAAAGAGTGTTGGTTATATTAGACACAGGCGAACACGTTATAGGTAAGTTTAAAAAAAGTAGCAGCAATTGTATAGAATTAGAAAATGGAAAGATAAAGTGGAGTAACATCAGATCTTCTACTATTTATAAAAACAGAACAACGAAAAAATCTGCCAACCAAGCCGTTTCAGATAAATCGTGTAACAGTGAACACAGCCGAAATGGCAACGTGTGATTGTATTACAATTGAAGTGATTACACACCACCAAACATGGAGAAATAAAATGAAAAAATTGAGTAATATATTACCTGGAGAGTCCGGTATTGTGATAAAGCTCGGGGAACCGGGTAAACTGCGCAGAAAAATAATCGATATGGGAATCACGCCCGGGACAAAAATTACAGTTTTAAGCGTAGCTCCCCTTGGAGACCCTATGAAAATAAATATTCGAGGATATGAACTGAGCATAAGAAAATCGGAATGCCGGGAAATTTTAATCGGCGAAGAAAAGGAAGCGATTACATCAAATAATGAACTTAACTAAAAATATAGCTAATACCCTTGCAAAATATCGGACCATTCACAGCTCCCTCCTCGGGTCGTGTTTCAAAATAGTTGAAATTCTTTCTTTTTCCCCCACGCCATGGGCGGGGGAAAAGATATTATCAACTAATTCGGACCACCACCCACTCTTCGGGCAGTGTGAAAAAACGCGGAATGGTTTGCTCCTTTTCAAAAGCAACAGCCATAAATGCGGTAAAGCGGTTCAAAATCAAAATATTAAAACAAGTACACACGAAAATAAAATTTTTAAAATAGGGCTTGTAGGCAATCCAAACAGCGGCAAAACCACTTTATTTAACAGGCTTACAGGGAGTAACCAATATGTAGGAAACTGGCCTGGAGTGACAGTTGAAAAAAAAGAAGGATTTTTAAAAAATCACGGCCTTGCCGCAAGCATAATTGACCTTCCCGGCATATATTCGTTATCCCCATATTCTCCGGAAGAAGTTCTTACAAGGGAGTTTATTGCAAATGATCCCCCTGATTTAATCATAAATATTATAGACTCTGCGAATATTGAAAGGAATTTATATTTAACTACTCAACTTATGGAGCTTGATTGTAATGTGATTTTAGCAGTTAATATGACGGATATTCTTGAAAAAAAAGGTAAAGTAATTGACTATAATCGCCTTGAAAAAAGGCTTGGTATACCTGTTGTACCTATATCTGCAAGTAAAAATAACGGCCTTGATAAACTTATATATAGGTCTTCGGATATACTAACCAATAAAACAATTGATTTGCGCCAAAAGAATAAAATTTTTTGCCCAAATATTGAATTTATTATAAATAAAATATCAGATATTATTGAAGCAGAGTCAAATATTATTAATAAAAGATTTTATGCAGTAAAAATATTTGAAGATGATTTTATAGCTACGTGTAAATTTAATTTTAGTGCGCAGACCAAAGAAAAACTCCAAAAATTGAAAAAGCAAATTCCTACAGACAATGTTTTCGACAGAGAAATAATAATTGCCGATCAACGGTATAAATACATATGCAAAATATGTAAGGAATCTATAAAAGAACAACCCGGGCAGAAAAAGAAAAGTATGTCAAATAAGATAGACTTGATTGCAACCGGTAAATTTACGTCCCTTCCTTTGTTTATAATACTGATGTTTATTATATTTTATATAACTTTTGGTCCAGTAGGAAATTATTTAAAATGTATTGCCGAAAATATTATAAATCTTTACATAGGGGCCAAAATCGAAAATATTTTGATTTTTTCCGGTGCGTCTGATTGGTCTAAAAGTTTAATTATGGATGCGGTAATACGTGGGGTAGGGTCTGTTATATCATTTCTGCCTCAAGTTTTAATACTTTATGGCCTTTTATCTTTTTTGGAAGACAGCGGATATATGGCGCGCGCTGCCTTTGTGATGGATAAACTCCTCAAAAAATTAGGTCTCTCAGGCAAATCTTTTATTCCCCTTTTAATGGGTTTTGGCTGCAGTGTACCGGCTGTGCTTGGATCTCGCATAATTGAAAATAAAAAAGACAGATTCATGACTATATTTTTAATACCTTTTATGTCATGCAGTGCTAAAACTCCCATCTACTTACTTTTTGCGTCAAGTTTTTTCCCTTATCATCAAACAATTGTAATATTTGGCATATATGCCTTAGGCGTTTTAATGGCTGTTTTCACAGCTTACATTTTTAAAGGTTCATTATTTAAAGGAGAAAACTCTACTTTTATTATGGAAATGCCGGAATATAAATTCCCGTCTGCTAAAAACTTATGGCTTCATATTTGGCAAAAAACTAAAAATTTTATTGCAAACGCAGGTACTGTTATTTTAGGAGCCACTATTGTTATATGGTTTTTGGAGTCGTTTGATAAAAATTTTTCGTTTGTATCTGACAGCTCAAAAAGTATTTTGGCTTTCGTCGGAAACCTCGTATCTCCAATATTTACGGTATGCGGATTTGGCGACTGGAGAGCGGTTATGGCCCTCTTTACGGGCTTTATCGCCAAAGAATCCATCGTAAGCTCAATGACCCTCCTTTACAAATCCGATAACGCCAAACATTTAAGCGATATTTTAACAAATTCGTTTTCTGCATACGCCGCACTTGCATATATGGTTTTCGTACTTTTATGCACTCCGTGTATAGCGGCATTATCTGCCATATATAAGGAGTTTGGGAGCATAAAATTAACCGTTTTTTCAATCATATATCAACTTTTTGTAGCGTTTTTATTCTCCGCCATTACTTTTCAACTGGGTACTTTAATAGGCAGTGTTATTTTCAAGTAGCGTTTCTTCAAATTATAGCTGCTGTGTTTGGAAAAAGTAAATTTGTTCGTGCGGTCTCTCCCCAAAATAGCGTGGAGAAAGTACGCTATATAGTAAAAATTATTTAGAAATGTGATATTATTTACGCTTTCCCCTCGCCGAAGGCGGTGGAAAAGAACAAAAATGCCGCTGTTTTAAAATGTTTTTACTACAGCGTGTGTGGCTTAAATTTTTGGAGGAGTTTAGTTTTTAAAAAGCGTAAAATATAACAAGAAAATTAGCGAAATTTTAATTTACAACAAAATTTTTATCATTTTCATTATATCCTAAATTTATTTCTAATTGTTTATGTTTTGAAGACTCAGTTATACCATTATCTTTTTTAAATTTCGCTAATGCAACATATATTTTATCAATTATTGGCCTAATATTCCTTGCTCCACCAATTTTTTTGCTTTTTAATTCTTGCGCGATTTTATTTTTTGTTTCGGCTGAAACATTTAATAATAATTTGAATTTCTTATTGTAATAATCTACAACGACTTGGAGTTTTTGTTCAAAAATCTCATTGTATTCTGCCAATGAAAAATCTTCAAAGTAGACAGTGTTGATACGATTTAAAAATGCTTGGCGATAATTCACCCTTTCAAGTGACGCAGTCGCATCTTCAGTATCAGTCCCCATGCCTACGCTTTCCTTAGAAGAGTTAGAGGTAAGTATAAATATAGTGTCTTTGCAGTCTAAAGTTTGGCCATTTACATCAATTTGGCCATTATCAGCAATATCCCAAAGTTTTGCTTGCAAAGTATCATCTTTTTCCATAAATTTATCAAATTCATGAATTTCAATTATTGTGTTAGGATTGAATTTAAGTTGTGCGGTCAAAGGTGTGTTTTTATCAACTTTAATTTGGCCAAAATTTTCTGTTGTTTGACCAAACAGTTGTTCAGCAACTGTTTTCTGACTATTGGAATCGATAGAACGATAGGATAGTTTAATTGATTTTGAATTTTCGCCCAATAGTACTTTCGTTAATGCTTCCGCAGCTATAGATTTACCAGTTCCGGATATGCCCGCCAAATGAATTATTAAACCGCCTGGTTTGTTATCTGGGTTTTCTTTTGCTTCAAGCCAACCAGCCACAGTATTCATAATTTGTGTTTTGGCATTTTTTTGCCCTTTAATTGTACGCAGGGCAATTTCTAATTCATCAATTGAATTTTTTGTGTTTATGCGATAATAAGATGCTGAAGATTTTTCTTGCAAATATCTTACCCCTTTCGGCATCGCATTCATAACAACTGGTAGTATCGCTGAACAAAACGTAAAGAAAATTATAGTACCGCCTACACCCATCATTTCAACAACTCCTTAAATATATTTATTAAGCTCAAACAAAACTTATCTTAACTTTATTATAACACGCGCTTTGCTTTTTGTCAACTAGGCAAATTGATTTATCTAAAATATCGGTGAAATGTACAATCCTTTTTAAGTAAAGGAGAGGGTCATGTTTCAAAATAGGGTTATGTCTCCAAATGGTCGAAACTTCTTTTTCCTCCCCCCTCGAATCGGAGGGAAATAAAGATATTATAGCCAAAACCATTTAGAAATGTGATATTATTTACGCTTTCCCCTCGCCGTCGGCGGGGGAAAAAACAAAAAATGCCGCTGTTTTAAAATGTTTTTACTAGACCTGCCCGTAAACGGTGGTGATCCAAATTAATTGATAATATCTTTCACCCCGCCTGTGGCTGGGGGAAAAGAAAGAATTTCAACTATTTTATGGCGCGACCGTCGGTTTTGATTGCAATCTATAAAATTTACGGACAGGTCTACTATATCAACCAATTTGTTTGGCCCACAACCGAAATAATTTGGTATTGACAAAAATATTTTTTAAATTTATAATAGAGAAGTAGCAGAAATTAAACCGTTTAAAGAACGGCTAGCCCCTCGAATGAATCAGATTAAAAAGTAACCGTTTTCACTTTGGTAAGGGAGAAACGGTTATTTCATTTTTTTATATGCTGAATCTAAAATTAGATAAATTATCAATAAATAGATTAGAAAAAATCCAACCAATACCAATAAATCGAGCATACTATCCACCCCCATTTCCAGGGGCAGATTAACCGTTCTCCGTAGGCTAAACTCCTGCTACAAAGATTATTATACACGATAACCTTTAAAATGTCATTATTATTTTAGATTAAATATATTTAGCTAGTGTTACTCACTAATTTTTATTTTGATATATGAATAAATATGTTTTAAAATGAAAATCAAAGCAGGAAAAGGGGTCGTGTCCCAAAATGGTCGAAACTTCTTTTTCCTCCCCCCCTCGAATCGGAGGGAAATAAAGATATTATAGCCAAAACCATTTAGAAATGTGATATTATTTACGTTTTCCCCCCATCGTCTAGCGGGGGAAAAGAACAAAAAATGCCGCTGTTTGAGAAAATTTTTACCATAGTATTGCATTTTTAAATGGTTTTTATTATATTGAAGGAAGGAAATATTTATTGAGAGTGATATCTGGCTTATATAAAGGGCTGAAACTGGAAAACAAATATATCGAAAATGTTCGTCCTACAACTGACAGAGTGAAAGAATCTTTATTTAATATTTTACAATTTGAAATCAAAAATAAATTTTTTTTAGACCTTTTCGGCGGTACCGGTCAAATTGGTATTGAAGCGGCCAGCAGGGAAGCCAAAAAAGTAGTGATTGTAGACAATAATATAAATGCTGTAAATACAATCAAAAAAAACATATCTAAAATAAAAAATAACAATATTTCTGTAGTGCGGTCGTCATCAGATTTATTTTTAAAAAATAACACCGATAAATTTGATATAGCATTTTTAGATCCGCCTTATTTAGACGCCGAACTCCTTTGTAGCTCTTTACTAAATATAAAGGATCATATGCAAAAGAATAGTATTATAGTTATAGAATCATTGAAACAAACAGAAATCTTAAATCATTCTAATGGTTTTATTTTACAAAATAGATATATATATGGTAAAATAACATTGCACGTATATAGAAACTAAAAATAAATGTCAGTTTGCTGATATATAGTGATAGGTGGAATTAATAACAAATGAGTATGGAAGATATAATAGATAAATTGGAAGATTTATTGGAGGACGCTTGGCGTTTGCCCATGTCGAATGGGAAAATAGTAGTAAGTTCAGAAAGTGTCAAAAGAATACTTGAAGATTTAAGGCTTAATTTGCCTAAAGAAATAGTGCAGGCTAAAAAAATTGTGGCGGACAGAAATCAAATTATTGAAGACACTAAAAATGAAGCTGCGTCAATGGCAAAAATATTCCAGGAAAAAGCTAAGTCTTTAGTGAGTAGGGATGAAATAGTAAAAAGTGCTCAAAGCGCGGCTAAAGGAATAATTTTAGATGCTACACAAAAATCAAAGGACATAAAATTTGCAGCTATTAAATATGCGGAAAAATTATTAAAAGATGTGGAAGATTCTCTAAATATTAATTTGTTGGAAATTAAAAAAGTCAAGCAATCTTTAAAGTCTAATTTTGAATAATAAGTTCACCCGAACGTAATAAATTAGGTTGTGGCTCAAATTAGTTGATAATATCTTTCCCCCCCATCATTCGGCGGGGGGAACCTACAGGATGGGTTTATTGTAAAAATGCATGATTTAAAGCCGCCTGCGCAGTTGGGCGTTGTGAGGGATCTCGCTTTGTGCACCATTTTATTAAATCCAAAAAATCTCTTGTAGATGCATTGAGGTGTGCGGTGTCGGAACTCTGCAACCGATCTATACTTGTTTGCAGGTTACGGGGGCGTGCAGCACGTAACTGCCCACTTCTAGCAAGGTACATTTGATACATTGTGGCACTAAGAGAGTAAACGTCAGTTTTAAATATTTGTTCACGTGTTAAAGAATCTTGAAACAATTCAGGAGCCGCATAAGCGGGAGTTCCTCCGCCGCTAAATTTTGGGCCATTAAACTTGCCTGAAAGACCAAAATCTGTTAGGGAATAACTCACTGATCCATCAGCATTAAATGTTATAAGTATGTTCTCGGCTTTTACGTCGTGATGAACTATTCCCTTCGAGTGAAGCACTGAAAGTGCCTTTAACACTGCTTTGAATATCTTCTTAAGCATCTGGCACGAAATTGTTCCACCGCAAACATCATTCGTAATTAAGTCAAAAGCATCTCCGTTTGCTAGCCGAGATTCTATCAGAATCCGGTCATCTAATTTTATAACAGTAGGAACATTAAGATATTTATAATAATACTTAACATAATGTCCAAGTATTAAATTTAATCCAAGTTCATCACGTGGTCTTAAATATGAAGGTTTTAACGCTTCTATTGCTTCGGCACCATCAATTTCTCTTTGAATCTGGTCTGAGTCATTTGTACACACAACTTTAACGGCAACAGGTTGATCATTGGAATTTTTACACTTAAAGACTGCAGAAAAACCACCACTCCCACAGTGCTTTACCTCTGTGTATCCGTGATTTATTAAAAATTGTCGTGCGTCCTCAACATCTTGGTCTGTTGGGCCGGCATAAACATTTAGTAAATTCGGAAGCATGAAAGCAAATGTGCAAATTAGCGCTATAAATTTTTTAAATTTCATAATAGTAGTACTCCTTCAATTTTTAAATTTATTAACAACTTAATTTTAACATACTTTTTACACTTTGTCAAGCAAATAAACTAAATTTTAAAAAATCTTTTTCTTATAGTTTTCTTCCCGTTACCCGCGGTGGGGATTAGCGGGGAGAGAGAAAGAAGAAATTTCAATTATTTTGAAACACAACCAATTTACGAACAGGCCTCTTATTAAAGCTGTTTTTCTTGAAATAGCCACATGAAATAAATCATCGCCCCGCCAGGTAGGCGAAGCGATGATTGTTGAAGTTTAAACTTTTTTCAAGTGAAACAGCTATATGAACGCACCAAGCGATATAGTAAAAGCCTTTTGAAACAACGATATTTTTGTTCTTTCCCCCGCCATAGGCGGGGGTGAAAGAAGGGATTTTAATTATTTTGAGGCATAGCTCTATTTTGAGTTAAATATACATTTTGTATAATGCCTATCCCCAAATATAAACACGCTGTTGAAGATCCTCCTGAACTAAAAAAAGGTAACGTCACACCCATAACTGGAAGCAAGCTTAAACACATGCCAAGATTAAATATTGTTTGGCAAGCCACCAATCCTATTAATCCAAAACAAATATATGTTCCTAAATCATCACATGATTTTTTAGCAATTATTAAGGCCTTAAGTATTAATAAAAACAAGAGAAATATAATAAGAAAACATCCTATAAACCCCAGCTCTTCCCCCGCTACGGAAAATATAAAATCACTTTCTTGTATTGGTACTACCCCATTAGCTACTCGTTCACCTTTAAATAGTCCGCAACCACTAATACCTCCAGAACCAATTGAAAGTTTTCCCTGAATTTGTTGATAACCCATATTCAGGGGATCCATTTCGGGGTTTACCTGATTTAAAATCCTTTGTTTTTGATAATCGGCTAAAATATAATTCCATGCCAAAGGGACTGAAGCTACTCCTAAAATTATTGCTGATACAAAATATCTAATTTTTATTCCCGCTATAAAGGCAATAAACATTGCTATACACAAAAATATTACGGCAGCCCCGTCATCCCCTTGCATATGAGTGAGAATCACAGGAACCAGCACATGCAGGCAAAGAAAAACAATACTTTTAAATTCGTTTATTTTCCCTTTGTTTTTTAAATTAGATATATGCTTAGAAAAAGTAATTATAAATCCGATTTTTACAAGCTCTGAAGGCTGAAAAGTTATTCCCCCGGGGAGTTTTATCCATGCCCTTGCGTTTATTCCGGATAGCCCCTCTACCGTAATGCCGAAAATCAAAGTGTATATCATAAGCAATACACAAAGTGCAAAAATGATTTTATATTTACCTGCCAGTGCTTGATAATTTAAAGATTGCAGAACAATTGCGCATATAAAGCCCGCAACTACCGCTATAAATTGCAGTATAAAAAAACTTGTTCTTTCCCTCGATACGCTTTTAATAAGTAATAGACTATATGAAGAAATAATAGCTATAATAGTCCATAAAAATTTATCGCCAAAGCTTAAATAATTAAAAAAATTCTTAATTACTTTAAGCAAATTGTTTTTCCCCCTATAAATCTATAATTTAGCCGGTGCTCTTGAAAACGGCGAACTTGCTTGCACACCTTCTCCACGTCGCCGACGAGGAGAAAGCCATAAAAACCGGTTGTGGGCCAAAGGCTGGTAATACCTTTCGCCCCCGCCATGGGCGGGGGGGAAGTTCCAATTATTTTAGACGTCACTTAAAAATCAAACGTTTTTCAACGGCATTAACTATAATAGTGCAAATTATCTTTTTGAAAACTGAGGCGCTCTTCTTGCCGCTTTCAGACCATATTTTTTACGTTCTTTCATTCTTGGGTCACGAGTCAACAATCCCGCTTTTTTAAGTTTTTGCCTTAAATTTTCCGCGTCATATTCAACAAGCGCTCTTGAAATACCGTGGCGCACCGCCCCCGCTTGGCCTGTAACCCCTCCGCCGGATACGTTGCACACTACGTCAAACCGGTCTTGAGTACCTGTAAGCACCAAAGGTTGGCGCACAATCAATTTAAGAGTTTCAAGGCCAAAATATTCATCTATGTTTCTTGAATTTATTGTTATTTTTCCCGTGCCACTGTAAACCCTTACTCTGGCTACGGAACTTTTTCTTCTTCCGGTACCGTAAAAAAAAGATTCCTTACTATACATTTATCATACCTCCCAAAATTCCGGCTTTTGAGTTGCGTGTTTATGCTCAGTGCCTTTAACTGTACAAAGCCTTAACATTTCTTTTCTTCCGAGCGTAGTATCGGGGATCATCCCTTTTACTGCAAGCTCCATAGCTTTTTCGGGTTTCGTGGCCATCAGATGGTCGTAGTGTATAGTTTTAAGATGCCCTATGTACCCCGTGTAACGATATCTGCATTTTTGAAACAATTTTTTCCCCGTCAGAACAGCACCATCACAGTTTATTATAATAACGTGATCGCCACAATCCACGTGTGGCGCAAATACAGGCTTATGCTTTCCGCGAAGAAGCACGGCGGCCTGAGCAGCTACTCTTCCGAGAGATCTGCCCGCAGCATCTATAACATACCATTTACGGTCGACATTATTGCTTTTTGGCATATAAGTAGACATTTTATTAATTCCCCCCAATTTTTATTCTGCAAACGATTCTTCGATGGTACCATTTCTTTAAACCCATGTCAATAATCAATTCTGATAATCGGTTATATGGTCCAAATTAGTTTGTAATATCTTTCACCCCCGCCATGAGCGGGGGTGAAAGAAGAAATTTCAACTATAGCTGTTACGGTTTAAAACAGTCCTCAAAAGTAAATTTATCCGTGTACTTTTTCCCAGCCGTCGGCTGGGAGAAAGTCATAAAAATCAGACGCTTTTTAAACGAAACAGCTATATTTTGAAACACGATCAAAAAAAGACTTCTGAAATTGGGACTTTTTTAAATCGTAACAGCTATATATTATTTAATTTCAATAACTTCACAGTTATCAACACAATTTTTAATGATTTTTTGAGTATCTAACTTATTTTCCTCTTTTTCAACTAAATGTATTCTAGGGTCAAGTTTCGGATGCTTTGGGGTAAATACAGTGCAGCAATCTGCATAAGGCATGATAGAAACATCAAAAGTATTTATTTCACGCGCAATTTTAACAATTTCTTCCTTGTCCATCCCAATAAGAGGCCTAAACACAGGGATCGACACAACTCTGTTAGTACAATCAATAGCGTTTATAGTCTGGCTCGCAACCTGCCCAAGGCTTTCACCGGTTATCAAAGCACTGCATCCTTCGTTAATTGATATGATTTCTGATATTTTCATCATAATTCTTCTCATAATTATGGTAAAAAATTCTTCTTGGCAGTATTGTTTAATACTTTCTTGCGCGGCTGTAAAACCAACATTAAAAAGTTTTATGCTGCCGCTATATTCGGAAACTTTTTTAAGTAAATCTATTACTTTTTGTTTCGCTTTAATACCGGTATAAGGCGGACTGGAAAAATGCACAGCGGTTAAAAAAACGCCCCTCTTAGCCATCATCCATGCCGCAACAGGGCTGTCTATACCACCGGAAATCATTATAGACGCCTTCCCGCCGGTTCCTGTTGGAATGCCTCCTAAACCTTTTTGAGCATTTTTTCTTATATATACTCCAAAATCACGTACTTCTGCAGTGATCGTCAATTCAGGATTATGTACGTCCACTTTTAGATGAGGAAATTCTTCTAATATATATCCTCCAAGTTCTTTGGAAATTTCAGGAGATGTCATAAAAAACTTTTTATCTGATCTTTTAGCTTCAACTTTAAATGTTTTTAAAATACTCAGGTCTTCTTTTAAATATTCTAAGGTTAATTTTTTTACATCATCAAAATTTTTATTAGCAATAACCGCTTTAGAGAAAGATACTATCCCGAAAATTTTCTTAATAACAGGAATAATATTGTCAACAGAGGAATTTTTGCCGGGAGATACTGTAATTGTAGACTGTGATATTTCTAAGTCAAATTTTCCCAAAGAGGATATTCGCGATTTTATATTAAGTAAAAGCTTATCCTCAAATCTTTTTTTATTAAGCCCTTTTAAAACTATTTCCCCATTTTTTAATAATAATACTTCTTTCATTTTTTACATAGCCCTTCATTTTTTTGATTATGCTTTAAAATAGCTGAAACTTCTTCTTTCTCCCCCGCATTCCAGCAGGGGGAAACATTATCAATTAATTTTACCTACAACCGACCCGCCTTTCGGCGGGGCGATGATTTATTCATATGGCTTTTTCAAGTAAAACAGCTATAAATAGAAAAAACATTTGCTCAGGATTTCCCTTATTTTAGATATTTACAATTACAAATTAATGTTTTAGGATAGGCCTATTAATTTTCAAAAAACATATTGACATTTTATTAATTTAGTGTTATTATGATGCAGCAACCAATTATAAATTAAATTAAGGAGAAAAATTATGAAAAAGAATAAGTTAAAAGTTTTTATTAGTTGTGCCGTATTGTTTAGTAGTTTGTCCATTTTTGGAGTTTCAGCAGATAGAAATACTCCTCAATGGCAAGAAGCATGTGATCGCTACTTGAGGAGCCACCAAGGATGTAGCCAACAAGATGCGGCGAACTATGCAGACAGAGTTTCAAATCAATGGCAAAAAGCATGTGATTACTACTTGGAGAGCCAAAGAGGTAGCCAACAAGATGCGGTGAACTATGCAGACAGTTTTTTAGTTCAATGGCAAAAAGCATGTGATTACTACTTGGAGAGCCACCCAGGATGTAGCCAACAAGATACGGCGAACTATGCAAACAGATTTTCAAATCAATGGACAAAAATATATAATTCCTACCGGAGTCGCCATATATGTAGCCAACAAGATGCGGAAAACTTTGCAGACAGATTTTTAAAAGCACACGCAGCTGCAATAGAACACGTAGCCGCAATAGCACGTAGGGAAACAGCTGACTGG
>JAISWM010000072.1 GCA_031270785.1 Oscillospiraceae bacterium | reverse complement strand
CCGCCAAAGGCGGAGGAAAAGATATTATCAATTAATTTGGACCACCACCCGATTTTGATTGCAATCTGTAAAGTTTACGGACAGGTCTAGTCAAAATTATTTAAAAACGTGGTATTATTGACGTTACTTTCTCCGCCAAGGGCGGGGAAAAAAATAAAAATGTCACTTCTTGAAAAAAGTTTAAATTTTAGCAATCCCCCCTCAGGTAGGCGGGGCAAGACTTACCTCATACGATCCCTTTCAAGAGTAGCCGCTATAAACACTTTTCATAATACTTGCAGCAACCGGGCCGGCGGATTTAATGCCAAAGTCGCTGTTTTCCACAATGACTGCAAACGCAAAAGGAAATTTTTTTTCCTGCGAAAAGCCGATCATCCACCCGTGAGGTGGCTCTTCTTTTGATACTTCCGCAGTACCTGTTTTTGCGCAGATTTTCATGTTAGGAAACATTTTATCCCCATAATTATTCGCCGTGGTATGCCTCATCATATCTTTTATTTTATCGGCGTTTGTTTCACTTATCATTTTTCCCATTGAGGAGTGTCTCCTTTTTTGTATGTTGAAACTATTATTTTTTGGCGACGTAATCGAGTCTATAAAATACGGTTCTACAGGCGTACCTTTATTCGCAATGGCGGACATAATTATCAGCATATGCATGGGATTTACTAAAACAGTATGTTGCCCGATCCCCGACCAGCCAAGGTCCGCTTTGCTTGAGTTTTCCGCAATTTCATATTTACTTGCCGAAAGATTTATTCCTTCTGCGCAAAGTCTTTTATTAAACCCTAATTTTTCGGCTTCTGATGCCATTTTATCTTTACCAAGTTCTATGGCAATGTCGGAAAAGACGATGTCGCAAGACTTCGCTAAACCACTTTTTAAATTTATATCACCGTGATCTTGCATACATACTATTTTTTCCCCATTTATAACTTTTATTTTAGTGCATTTAAAAATTCTTTTTTCAGCGTCCTCAAGATTATTAAGCGCAGCAATGGCGGTTATTATTTTAAATATAGAGCCTGGGGTATAAGAAGCCAAGAGAGCCCTATTTATATATACTCCTTTGTATTCGTCGTTTTCAGATATTTCTTTTATGTCGGGCTTATTTGAAGGATCGTACGAGGGCGTGCTTACCATACAAATAATTTCACCTGTTAAATAATTCAATACAATCGCCGCGCCTTTTTTGTCTTTCAAAGATTTGTAGGCCGCTGCGCAGACTTTACTGTCAAGCGTAAGTTTAATATTACTTGTCGTATCCAGGGGTTTTGGTGTGCCGAATCCGGATATTAAATTATATCCGAAAAGTTCTGAACTATATCTTGCCTGTACGGATGACGGAAAAGATGCGGCGGAATCTCCGACAGTATGAAGAAGAGCTTTTCTGATATTTTCATTGTCACTATAAACTCTTTTGCCGTTTACTGTTTGGGCTAAAACATTATCATTTCTGTCAAGTATTTTCCCGCAGTACGCAGAACCGCTTGAAAGATGCCTGTTTATCGGGTTTAAAGACCATATTTTGGCATTTGTTATGTATTCATATATAAAAAAACTTGCTCCGAATAAAAAAGATAATAAAAGTAAATAAAGCAGTAAAGATCTGATTTTTATATTTTCCATTTTATTAAACCTGCCCGTAAACTTTACAGATTGCAATCAAAATCGATGGCGGCGTATAAAAACACTCCAAGAAGATTTTGGGTGGTAGCCCCAATTAGTTGATAATATCTTTCCCCCCCCGCCCACGGGGGGCATTTCAACTGTTTTGAGACATGACCGGATTTTGATGCAAAACCGTTTTTTAAGTGATGCTTTTTCGATAGTTTGGGTCGTGCCCCAAAATAGTTGAAATCCCTTCTTCCCCCCCGCCATAGGCGGGGGGGAAAGATATTAGACCTGTCCGTAAATTTTACAGATTGCAATCAAAATCGACGACGGCGTATGAAGATACTCCAAGGAAATTTTGATGCAAAGCCATTTTTTAAGTGATGCATTTTTCGATAGTTTGCGCTCTGTGAGATTTACGGACAGGTCTATTATCAACAAATTTGGCCCACAACCATAGTTTGTGCTCTGTGAGGTTTACGGACAGGCCTATTACCTCCTGGCAGCGAAAGTGCGTTCATCAGCGGCTTTTATAAGGGCAAGAAGCCCCCATGAAGATATTATACTTGTTCCACCCATACTTACAAACGGTAAATTTACGCCTGTTAACGGGAGGATGTCAACGGCGCCAAATACGTTTAAAGCCGCCTGAAAAAGCAGCATCCCGGCAGATACGTTAGCAGCTATTGCATAAAATGCGGATCTGCTTTTAATACTTGTTTTTCTTGCATATGCGGTTAAAAGCACAAAACAAAAAATTATCAAAAGCGCAAATATAAGGCCGAATTCCTCGCACAGCATGCCGAAAACCAAATCATTAGCGGCTCCGAATACGTATCTTAAATACCCCTTTCCTATTCCCACTCCAAGTAACCCCCCGGATGCAGCGTATATTAAAACTCTGGTTTGCTGGTATCCGATATCATTTATATGTGCCCAGACGTTTCTCCAGGCGGAAAATCTGTTTGCTATATATGGTTTAAATTTTAGTATAATTATTGCCCCTAAAAAAGCCGAAAAGCAAATAGATAAAATTGTACGAAAACTTCCGGAGCGCATAAAAGCTACTAATATAAACGCGGCGAAAAAAATTAAAGCCGTACCAAAATCGCCCATGAAACATAAAAATCCTATGCATATACCTGCAAATATAATAAATTCAGTTAAGTTTTTAGTGGTTTGCAAATGCTCAAGAGTGGCCGTACCGAAAAGAATGAAAAGTACTTTTACAATCTCTGAAGGCTGAACTGAAAAGGGACCAATCATAATCCAGTTTTGAGCTCCATGTTTAATCTTGCCGAAAATTAAGTTGGCGAGCAAAATTATAATGGCAAATGCCGCAACGTACGGTCTAAGTTTCATGGCTTTATTCGGATTTTTTAAGAGAAAAAGTAAAATATTAAAAAACACCATGCCTATTGCCAAAGAAACAATTTGTATGTAAGCTTGCCTTATATTTACGCTGCCGGCTATTACCACGCTTATACCGGTTAAAAAAACACCTAAATTTTCAAGTTCAAAGTTTACCCTTTTAAATATATATTTATTGACTATAAAGCATATCCACGCAACTAAATTTATTAAAATTACCGGGAAAAAAGATTCAATATCAATATTACCCTCTTGAACGCAGGTTTCTGCCGCCATTAAAAAAGTGAAAATTGTAATAATAAATAAAATTACTCCGGCAGGTATTAAAATAGGTTCTTTATCTCCTTTTTTGCAAGTGGCAGAATTTTGCATATCTTGGGATGTTTTTTCTAAAGAAAGTTCAGAAAAACCCATTTGCATAGTATCCCCTATATGAAGTTTTGTACTTTCTTTTATTTGTTTTCCATTTACTTTAATGCCGCTTTTAGAACCCGTATCGGCGATAAGCCACCCGTCTTCACGCCTGAAAAGCACTCCGTGATTTCTTGACACTGCCGAATCTTGAAGTATTACGTCGCTGTACCCGCTTCTCCCAATAGAATTTTCCCAGTATTTTATTGGGATTTTTTCTTTAGTAGTTTTGTTAAAAAGCATTATCCTTACTTTTTCCTTAGTAACATTTTTTCTAAGGGAAAGAAACGTGTTAAATACGATAATAAAACCTGTAAAAATCATTATAATATGGGACATATATACTGCCAGAGAAAGTAACATTTCCATGTGGTGAGTCTCCTTAGCTTTTTGGTAGTGGGTCAAATTGGTTGATAATATTTTTTCCCCCCGCCGATTCGCGGGTCGCGCCATAAAATAGTTGAAATTCCTTCTTTCACCCCCGCGAATCAGCGAGGGTGAAAGATATTATCAATTAATTTGGGCCACTACCCTATGGCGGTGTGGGAAAAGAGGGGTTTTCAACTATTTTAAGACACGATCCCCAAAAACGCAATTATGACTGCCCCCCAAAAAAATTTAACTTTTCTAATAGTCTTTGCCTTTGCTCAGCGAACTGGTGGGGCGAAGGCTTACTTAAGTTTGGGTTTTTAAAGGCTATATTTTAGATCTGTCCGTAAACTTCACAGAGCGCAAACTATCGAAAAATGCATCACTTAAAAAATGGCTTTGCATCAAAATCTCCCGGGAAGTATTTTTATACGCCGTCGTCGATTTTCGGTTGTGGGCAAATTAGTTGATAATATCTTTCGCCCCCGCCATAGGCGGGGGTAAAAGAAGGAATTTCAACTGTTTTATGGCGCGACCCGATTTTGATTGCAATCTGTAAAATTTACTGACAAGTTTATTTTTTGTTAATTTGCTTGACAAAACACAAAAAGCATGTTAAAATTAAGTTAGTCTTAAATAAATAATTTGAAAGAGGTTGCTTATATTATGAAATTTAAAAAATTTATGGCACTGATTTGCACATTCGCTTTTACATGCTCAAATTTAATTAATGGTCATAACGATGTGATATTGATTGGAAATGAAAAAGTAGGGAAAACTTCAGTGCGGCTGAGAATGTTGGGATACGAGCTTAAAGGTGAATATCCTCATAAACCTGGGTTTGACTGCGAGACGTTGCGTAAAGGAAACATTGATGAAGAGGTTACACTTTGGGCGTGCAGTGGCTACGAGCAATATCCTTTCCTTCGAGAGTTCATTGATTTGGCAAAAATAGTAGTCATTGTTTTTGATATTACTAACCAACAGAGTATAGATGATATCGGTAATCATGTAGAAGCGGCTAGAAACGAACATAAAGACAGACCAATTTTTTTGGTGGCAAATAAAGCAGATCTTCGTGATATGGAAACGTGCCATGACACACTGACAGCCGCAGCAGACAAATATAATATAAAGCATTTATATTTCGTAAGTGCGCTAGAACCAGGCGATGGAATAGAATGGCTTAAAAAAGGGATATTATGTGCAATTGATGAACTTAATGAAGCATAATTAACCGATAACGTGTATCCTGTACTCCTTACTTTCCCCGACGTTGGCGGGGAAATGGGCGTACGTTTATACTTTTTAAATTAAATTACTACAACTATCATTTTATCAGTCTTAGGGCAGATTTCCCCGCTGACTCGCAGGGGGGAAGAGAGAATTCAATTATTTTGAGACATGACCAAAAATTCTTACTATGGCTGTTTCGTTTGAAAAACGTCTGATTTTTATAACTTTCTCCCGGCCGTCGGGCGGGGAGAAAGTACACGGATAAATTTACTTTTGAGGACTGTTTTAAATCATAACAGCTATAGTTGTTTTGTAAAGATTTAGCCGACACGTTGCACCGGTATCGAAGCCTTTAAGGCGCACATGAAAAACCACCGGCTATGCCGGTGGATATTTGCTCACATGGCTAGTTCCAATAAAAATAGCTTTAGGCCTAACTGCTCATTGGTTTAGCATAGTTCTTGCCATATGCCTTACCGTCTTTATCATTTTTACGATCAATCTCAGTACGGGTTAATGTTAACTTCCGTGACATTTCATCAAGAACGACAATATTGTTTGCACAAGCTTTTTTCATATCTTCAGCAACATTGTAAACTGTAGCAATAAGAGTATTTAACCCGCCGGATCCACTGCCTGCTGCATTTTGAACGGCCTGCTGAGCGGCAATTCTTGCTGGTTCTATTTCACTCTCTTTTTTTGAATTTTTTACTTTTGTAAATGCTTCGCGTTTTTTGATGAGTTCATTAAAAGCGTTTACTACACCACTTACATCAATAGGCGCGACTGATTGGAACTGCTCAGCCAGTTTTATAATATCATCGACGAGGCTTTTTAAAGTCTTTTCAAAATGACCCTTCTCATTAAAACATTTTGATGCCTTATGTAACAAACCGGTTTGTGCGTTTTCTTTTGCTTTAATAGCCATAGTTATAACCACCTTTTCATTTAAAATATGTAAATCAAAGCGATTATACCATATTGCATAAAAAAATCAACAGTTTATAAAAATATTTTATCTTTTTAGAGATAAATTTTGATATCTCGTTTGCTGGCGGTGTCTCAAAACATTTGAAACTTCTTCTTTCTCCTTGCGTTCTAGCGGGAGGAAAGATATTATCAACTAATTTGGACCACCGCCCAAACATGAGTATGCTTTTTTCAAGTGAAACAACTATAGCTGTTTCGTTTGAAAAGCGTCTGATTTTTATAACTTTCTCCCAGCCATCGGCAGGAGGGAAAGTACACTAGACCTGCCCGTAAATTTTACAGATTGCAATCAAAATCGGGTTGTGGGTCAAATTGGTTGATAATATTCGCCCCCCGCCTTCGGCGGGGGGCAAAATAAGAAGTTTCAATTATTTTGAGACATGACCAAAAATTCTTACTATGGCTGTTTCGTTTGAAAAGTGCCTGATTTTTATAACTTTCTCCCAGCCGTCGGGCGGGGAGAAAGTACACGGATAAAATTACTTTTGGGGGCTGTTTTAAATCGTAACAGCTATATACTATAAAAACATATCCTCGGGCAGCACTTTAAGTATTTCTTTATGGATATCCTTTTGGTTTTTAATTTTCCCTTCAGATACACAATTTATAGTATGCCAATTATCAAACTTAGCAACGTACCGCGAAATTTTTTTACATTTTTCTAAAAACATTATATTGTTCTCATGCAAATCTTTTTTTTTCTTACTGTTTAGATATCTTTTTTCCATGAGTTCTTGTGAGATTTCTGTAGGGACGTCTAAAAATATTACTTTATCAGGGATTGGTAATTTTAATTTATTATATTCATAATCGTATAACCAAGATAAATATTTATTCCAATCTTCTTCCGGGAGCTTCGACATTTGATATACGGGGTTTGAGGTAGTATATCTGTCGGCAATAATTATATAGCCGCTTTGGTACAATTTGGACCATTTTTTTTTATAACTCGCGTATCTGTCTACCGCAAAAAACGATGATGCCGCATACGCATTTACGGCCGCCGGGTCGCTGCCAAATTCAGAATTTAAGTACATTTTCACAAGAGACGACGATAGACTGTCATAATCAGGGAAAGAAATATATGTAATATTTTGGTTGATTTTTTTAATATGGTCGTGTAGAAGTTTAGTTTGAGTTTTTTTACCGCTTCCATCTAATCCTTCAATGACGATTAGCTTCCCTTTCACTTAAATTACTCCTTTATCTTTTTAAACGTGTCCCTTACCTGCGAAATTTTTCCGCACGTCATTTTCCCTTCGCTGCAGCTTCCTCTGACGCACGCCGGACCCGCACCGCAAAAAATATTCGGTGCTGCTTTTATAACTAATTTTAACATTTCAATAGCTACTTGTCTTATTTCCCACTGTGCTCTGTTGCAGCCTCTATGAGCAAAAAAGTTAAGTAGACTCCTTGCGTTAAACGTACATATTATTTTAGTTTCGCATGCGTTGGGAAGGACAAATCTTGCATCTTCAATGGCTTGTTTTTCAGATAATTTCTGTGCCGCTGTTTCGTCTGCACCGTTTTTTATCATCATTTCTTTATGATAGTTTTGAAGAATATTAGTTAAATTATCGTAGTGATTTTGCGCTTCGCTTATGGCTTTTAAAAATTCTTCTTTTGCCTCTTTAACATTTTCGATTTCCGGAGGTATGATATATTCAAATTGAGTTTCCTTGACATAACGTTGGCTTTGTACGCTATAAGACGCGATTCTATGCCTTGTAATTTGGGCAAGCAGCGCTCTTGATACGCCTTCTATCCCAAAAGTAAAACTTGCGTGTTCCAGGGGGCTTTCGTGGCCCATTTGAGCAAGCATTTTTACAAAGGTTTTTGCGTTTTCATTTGTCAATTTTTCCCTTGTCTCTTCAATAGTAGATGGAGAATAACACAGTTTAGCAGCGGATGCTACAAGTTTTTCGGGGTCTTGTGTATACGATAACAATTTTACGTTTAACATTTTTTCACCTTCAATAATTATTTATACAATTCATAATTCTACAACATTTATTTTCTAAATGCATTACAATTGTAATTTGGTCATGTCTCAAAATAGTTGAAAGCCACCTTCTTTCCCACCGCCGATTCGCAGAAAAAAAGAGAAGTTTCAACTATTTTAAGCCACAGCCTTCAACATTTGCCGCCCACTACCCAAAATCTCCTTGGAGTATTTTTATATACCACCGTCGATTTTGATTGCAATCTGTGAAGTTTACGGACAGGTCTAATAAACATTTTTATTGAAAGAAAACTTAAAAAAGGTGTATAATTAATTTGCCAAAACAAATTATTAAAAAATCAGGTAGTGGTTCGAATTAGTTGATAATATCTTTTACCCCACGCCCATGGTGAGGGTGAAAGAAAGGATTTCAACTATTTTGACCCACAGCCCGCATGTACACTTTTGCCCCATAGGCTCATGAGGAAAGAGTTACAAGAGTTTATATTTTTTAAGTTAAATCACTATAGCTGTTTCGGTTGAAAAGCATCTGATTTTTATAATTTTCTCCCAGCTGACGGCAGGGAGAAAGTACACGGATAAATTTATTTTTGAGGGCTGTTTTAAGTCGTAACCGCTATATATAATTTCCCACTTGTTCAAACCTGAAAATTTTGGTAGCATATTATGGTGATATTTTATAATTCAGGTTTATGGGGGAGATAAAAATTATTCACAATAAAATCAGAAAGTACAGAAAAGAACGCGGCTACACTCAAAAATGGCTCGCCGATCTATTAAATATAGACAGATCCACATACGCTTACTACGAATCAGGAAGAATCAAACCCGATATACACAGCATTATGAAGCTTTGCAAAATATTTAATATAAATTATGAAGATATTTTAGAATCAGAAACAGACGCGCAAAACAATTTGTACGACTCAAATTTCTCCCACAGCAGCCAAAGTGGCGGCAACGCCACTTATATGTATAATCTTACAAAAAAAGAGCAGGAAATAATTTTATACTACAGGTTGCTTTCTGCCGAGAAAAAAGAAGAGATAAGGAACGAAATAATAAAAAAGCATAAAAACAAATAAACCCAAAACACGGTAGTGATCCAAATTTGTTGATAACATCTTTTCCCCCCCACCTATGGCGGGGGAAAAAAGAAGGGATTTCAACTATTTTGGGACACGACCCAAAATACACTAACTGGCTGATTCCATTTGAAGCCTTATCCTGTCGCTGATCATCGCAATAAATTCCGAATTTGTAGGTCTGCGTCTGATACTACCGGCAGTATATTTAAAATACGCATCTAATATTTCAACATTTCCGCGGCTCCAAGTTACTTCGATAGCGTGTCTGATAGACCGTTCTACTCTTGAGGCCGTGGTGGAGAAGTTTATTGCCACGGAAGGGTAAAGCATTTTTGTTACCGCATTTATTATGCTTGGAGTGTTAACGGACAGCATTATAGAACACCTTAAATAATTATAACCCTTTATATGTGCCGGAATGCCTATCTGATGCAAAATTTTAGTTACTTCCAGCTCAAGCCCCGGTTCGTTACCGCGATTTTGCGATATGTTATTTAGAACGTCGTTTTTATCCTTGCCCGTTTGATTAGCTACCACGTTGTCAGTGCCGCATACCCTTTTAATTATTCCTATAAGCGTAGCACAATCAAAAGGTTTCAAAATAAAGCAGTCAACCCCGCAGTTAACGATTTCTTTTTCTATTATTTTATCAAAAAAACTTGACACCATTATAAATTTCACGCTTTTAAATTTTTCAATTTTTTTCAAAGACTTTACACCAATGGCAACATCCATCTTGGATGAAAAAAGATCTAACACAACTGCGTCAGGAGCATCGCCTTTAGCATTTTCCAAAGCCTGAAAGCCGTCCTTGGCCGCAAATTCTGCGTCTATACCATTTGCCGCGAATAAATTGTAAACATCATTACTAACGTCTTTGGCAGACTGAAATATCATTGCCTTTAACTTATGGTCACTCATTCCGGTATCCTCCTAAATTCATTTTCGCTTACCCTTGATTTCATTATGCTACCATTTGTGGTAAAAAATGGCAATAGTTTTTGAAAGTAAAAATAAAAATCAGCGGATTTATGATTTTTTACGTAAAAATCAGGCTGTATTTTTGTAAATAGAACCAAAAATTTTGCTGCAGCGTCTTATCAACACTTAAATATTTAATACCTTTTATAGCAAAAACCATTTAGAAACGTGGGTAATGGTCCAAATTAGTAGATAATGTTCCCCCCCGCTTATGGCGGGGGGGAGAAGAAGTTTCAACCATTTTAGGGTATAACCCAGTTAATCAATTATTCCCCCTCCGACCACTATATCTCCGTCATACATTACTAAAGCCTGACCTTTTGTGATAGCTTTTTGAGGGACATCCAGTTCTACGTGCAGTAAATCATTTTCTATTTGAGAAACCATAGCTGGTTGTTCTACTTGCCTATACCTTGTTTTAACTTTCACCTTTAGCGGTTCATTTATAAGGTTTACAGATATTAGGTTTATATCTTTTACCGTAAAAGTTTTTCTGTAAAGACTTTCTTTTTGGCACAATACAACATCATTAGTTTTAGGATTTATTTTTCCAACGTACATTGGCTCTTTAAACGACAGCCCTAACCCTTTTCTCTGGCCAATGGTGTAGTTTATAATGCCGGAATGTTTTCCCAATATATTTCCATCTATATCGATAAAGTTACCGCAAGGTATATCATAATTAACGTAATTATTAATAAAATTTGAATAGTTACCATTGCTGATAAAACAAATATCCTGACTATCCGGTTTTTTAGAATTAATAAAGTTATTTTCCAGTGCGATTTTTCTTACTTCTTGTTGTTTATATAAATTACCAACAGGAAATAAAGTATGCTCTAATTGATTTTGAGTTAAAAAGTATAAAAAATAGCTTTGATCTTTATTAATGTCTTTAGCCTTTTTCAGCAAATATTTTCCGGTAATATCATCTTTCTCAATTATTGCATAATGACCCGTAGCAATAAAATTGCAATCTAATTCCTTGCTTCTTCTCAGCATTTTATCAAATTTTATAAATTTGTTACAGTCTATACATGGATTAGGAGTTGAACCATTTAAATAGGAACTGACAAATTTTGATATCACATTTTTTTTAAACTCATCCTTAAAATTAAAAACATAAAACGGAATATCTAATTTATTTGCCACACATCTGGCGTCATCTATGTCATTTAACGAACAGCAAGTTTTATTATCTTCATAATCTTCTTCCTTATCAAACAGTTTTAAAGTAGTGCCAATAACGTCATACCCTTGCTTTTTTAATATGTACGCCGACACAGAACTATCTACACCTCCACTCATCGCCATAAGGACTTTTTTCATTATCACACTTCTCCTTACTATAGCTGTTACAATTTAAAACAGTCCTCAAAAGTAAATTTATTCGTGTACTTTCTCCCAGCCGTCGGCTGGGAGAAAGTTATAAAAATCAGACGCTTTTAAAACGAAACAGCTATATATAGCTGCTATATTTGAAAAAAGTAAATTTGTTCGTACGGCCTCTCCCCGTAGGCTCGCGGGTCATGTCTCAAAATAATTGAAATTTCTTCTTTCACCCCCGCCATAGGCGGGGGGAAAAAAATATTATCAATTAATTTGTGACACTACCAGGCTCGCGAGGAAAGTAACGGGTACAAGCTGATATTTATAATTGAAATTAGTATAATGTCACGTTTTTATTTCGTAATTATTTGGTAAGCTCCGTGCCCGATTATTAACAAGCCAATGTCTTATTAAGCGTATCGTTCCAATTACTGCACCTGCTACCGCCGCTGCCACTGTTGCCGTCAGCAATTTTTTGCCAAATGCAGCATTGACTTTGGCTGTTTCACCTGCAGTATTGGCTTTAAGTGCTTCACCCGCAGTATCGGCGTCAGCTGTTTCATGTATAGTTTTCGTTTCGGGTACAATACATTTATCTACTAAACGGAATAACTCTTCTTTAAGCTCTTCTGTTCCCGCGCCTGTTTGAGCACTCGTGAAATATGTACGATCTATGGCATATTCTTTTGCTTTAGCCTCAATATCAGCGCGTGTCACAGCTACATATCCATCTTCTTCAAAATCTACTTTAGTTGCTGCCAAAATAATTGGTATGTTTCGGGCGTTTCTTACCATTTCTATCCATTTGCCGATACCATTTAGACTATTTATGTTAGTAATATCACAACAAATTACCACTGTTTTTGCGTACTCAAAATACACAGGATTACTCTCATGCAAATCTTTTCGGCCAGGGCAATCCCACATTTTAACTTCATTATCGGATCCTGCCTGAAACAAGAAATGTGAAGCATAATGAGTACATTCATATTTACTTTTAAACGTACCGTGAAACATTTTATTAAGCAGTGCCGTTTTCCCTGTTTCCAAATCTCCGACAAATACCGCATCATACTCTTCATCAGCATGAACATTAATTAAATTTGAAAACATAAAAGCGAATGTGCAAATCAGTGCCAGAAATTTTTTAAATTTCATAATATAAGCAACCTCTTTCAAATTATTTATTTTAGTATAACTTAATCCTAACATGCTTTTTGTGTTTTGTCAAGTTAAAAAATCAATATATAGCTGCTACATTTTAAAAAAGTAAATTTGTTCGTACTGCCTCTCCCCGTAGGCTCGCGAGGAAAAAGTAGTAAAAATCGGTTGTAGCCCAAATTAGTTGATAATAGACCTCCTCGGAAACTAAATTAGAGATTCGAAATTGATAATACCGCAGATGAGATTTGTTCGTAAATTATGGCGTTTTCTACGATTTCGGTATTTGTTTGCCATGATTTTGAACACT
>JAISWM010000069.1 GCA_031270785.1 Oscillospiraceae bacterium | reverse complement strand
AATTTAATACCAGTTAAGAACGAATTAGTAGGTATTATGTCAAAAAAACACCTATATTTTAGTAACGCAAAATTAACAAAAACAGGGATTAATATAGCTAAAATGCTATTAAAACTTGGTGAAATTAAAAAAGTCTGATGTCTTTAAATGAGGATATCAGGCTATTTTTGTTTGAATTATTATATCCTTAATTTGGCAGAACTTGACATAACATGGACATTGTGGTATTATAAAAAGGTAAGAAATTAAGCAAGAAAAATTAGTATAGTGCTCTTAATTACAGGTGTACAAAAATCCAGGATGATGAGCTTTAATTTCTTATTTACTGCAAACCAGCGGTTTTTACAGCTAAATTTTAGATGCCAACGCTAATATGCGAGATGGTGATGAAGTGATTTATTTTACGAAGCGTGCGCTGCAAATATTTTTAAATAAGCTCTTTTATATGAAAACATCAGACGGATGCAACACAATTGTATATAAACAGGATAAGTCCAGAGCGGAGTCGGCTTTGAAGAATAAAAAAGACAAATACGAAGCTAAGTGCAGCATATGGCTACTGATAGACAAAATTAAGCGAAACAAGGTAAAAGACATTTATTGGCTTGGTGTGCGAAACAAAGCGGATCTAGACAAAAGATTTTTTAAAATTCTAGCTAAAGAAAAATGCGACTCACTCAAATTTCATATAAACTCAAAGCCTCAAATGTTAATTTTGACAGATTTTGAAATAGAACAGTATCTGCCTATAAAAACTGATGAAAGCGAATGGCCGCGAGCTACCGCAAAACAAGACGATGATACCGTAACATTTTTAAAGAAAAAGATGAAAATGGGAAGAAAAATTCCAGATGTAATGTCGCTTTTACCTAAATTAGAATTTGATGCACCGAAAATGGCAGACGAAAAGGGCGGAATCGCCGAACCCGTACCGGAATCTCCCGGCGATAACATAGATTCATTAGCCAAACATCTTACAAGCATAAAGGTTGATAGTTTAACTAATGACAGCGCTGCGGAGTACGCAAAAGATTTTGAAAATTATCTGAAAATCGCTCAATCAAAATTTCGAGTAACAGGAGAAAAAGCAAAAATATTAGAAGGAGTACTTGGAGAACTAGGCGGTGATCTGAATAAAATCGACGTATCAAAATTAAAAAGTGCAATTGAAAAAATGAGGTAGGGGGGAGCATTATGGGGCACAATGAGGAATTAATCAAAGCTTTGATTGAACTTGTGGAAGTGACAGAAGAAAAGCTGAAAGAAGAAGCCGAATTAGAAAAAACACAAAGCAAAGCGAAAAGTGTTGAAACAAATGCGGCTGAAGACAAGCCAAAAGTTGCAAAGCGGGCAAAAAAAGATAATTCTGAGATTACACAAACTATTAAAGATGATTTGGAAACTTTAAAAGCAAAACATCAAAAAATTAACTTTGATATTATGTCGATTATTAATAAAATTAAATCGAAAAAAGTAGCTAATTATGATCATGAATTCGTAGAAGCAGCAGAAAAAATTACGGCTTTTAGTATTAATGAATTTTATGACAAAAAAATAGGTCAATGTGTTGAAAGGTTCAAAATTTTTTTCAAAATTGCAAGTTTAAAATTAGGAAATGGCGATCCTATGTCAAAATTAACTATTCAATTGTTTAATATATTAAACAATCTTAAAGAAATTAATTTTGAAAAGCCAGGTATGTTTTGTGGTATTAAAAAAAAGGTAAAAACGATTATGAAAGAAATGCATATGTTAACAAGAAAGGAACAACAAAATGTTTGAGCCAATTCAATCTCCACCCCCACCTCCATCTCCATCCCAACCACCACAAAATTTTTTTAGCGCAAAAAGTACAGCGTTGCTAGTATTTGCAGCGTTTTTACTGTTATTGCTGTTTTGTGTCATGTACTGTTGTGGGTATTATTATTGTACCAGAAATACAGCACATGTGGCTGTTCCTGCGCCGCCGGGTCCAGACCTGCAAAATTTTAACCGCCTTCCCGAACATAGGATAAGTAAATCAAGTATAGATCTGGCCGCAGAAGCCTTTGGGCGTGACTACGCCGGGAGATCTATAAACGAAATTCGTGAGTATGCAGCACTGATCCTTAAAAATGGTGGTGAGTATTATTACGATCATGTGATAGCAGGGGATGTCTCCAGAGCAGCGTTAAGTACAATGGGATACAGAAGTGGTGGTCATATCGCTGTAGCTGGGGTTCACACGCATGGGTGTAGTGACGTAGACTATATCGGAGAGGAATTTTCGCTCGCAGACAAACGATGGTCACAAGATAACAATATTCCGCTATATTTGATCACTCCAAGCGGAATACTAAAAGTAGTTGACCCTGACGGCACAGAAAGAGCAATTGCGGTTGAACCTCCGCTACCGCGTGACCCTGGTTACGATGGGGCATCAGGACGTATACGCAAAACGTTAGATCGCTGTTCTGGTGGACCTGGTGGAAGGAGGCCGCAATAATGAATATACTGTCTTTCTTAGTAAGCGGCTGTTTATCTATATTCGGGTGTTGTTTTTCTTCTCCGGTGGATACGCAGGAAGATGCTCTGAGGATAGGAGAATATGCAGCACGGAGTAAATGGTCACAAATAAATTATGACAAATATTCCGTATATGTGGATTTTAATTCAAATACAAATGTGTGGTGTGTATATTATTTGTTGAAAGGGTCAGATGGTTTTACAGATTTTAATGTTTTAGGTGGTGGTGGACCTGAAGTCCATATAAGGATGTTTGATGGTAAAGTAATTGTGAATGCACTTCAAAAGTAATATAAAATTGAGTAGATTAAAAATTTTGGTAAATTTAAAAGTCGAGTAGGAGGCTACCCATTAGTTGAGTATCTGATCTCTTACACTACCGTGCGTACCGTTCGGTACACGGCAGTTTCAGGGTTTACTCAAGTTTTCTGGTAATGGTCAGCTATGGAGATAAATCTTTGGCTGGCTATCCCTTTGTGTGCACTCATGCCGAGCACACACAAAAGCACTCTCAAAAGTAACTTTGAGAATGCTTTTTATTTTTTATTGACACACTTATTTATTTACTTCTGGATTTTCAGTTCTGCAGGCTATATAATCGAGGGACACGTTATAGTAGTTTGCTATTTTGTATAATTGCTCAAAGTTTGGACAATAATTTCTTACTTCCCAATTTACAAGCGTTTCAATCGGAATTCCAGTTTTCTTAAAAATTTGCGGTCTTGAAAGTTTTCTAGATTC
>JAISWM010000036.1 GCA_031270785.1 Oscillospiraceae bacterium | reverse complement strand
GAATTAAGCTGCGTATGTTGCTTCGTGTCCACATACACTCCTTGAAACGCAGTTGTTCAGGTGTTTTGTCAATTATTATTCGTTGTATTTCGCGTTCCTGCTCGAAAGTAGGTTGTGGGTCAAATTAATTGATAATATCTTTCTCCCCCGCCTATGGCGGGGGGGGAAGATATTATCAACTAATTTTAGATCACCTCCCGCCGACGCAGGGGAAAGACCGTGCGAACAAATTTACTTTTTTCAAATGCAGCAGCTATAATTGGCTCTTACTACAAAACGATTTTTGGGGCGGCAAAAGAGTAATTGGGAGATTCTTTTGTTATTTGTATGTCATGCGGGTGGCTTTCCCTAAGCCCGGCGCCTGTTATTTTTACAAATTTTGTTTTTTCGTAAAGCTCCGGGATTGTCTCACAGCCGGTATAGCCCATTCCGGCTCTGATTCCACCGATTAATTGATAAATCGTGTCTGTCAGTAATCCTTTGTACGCTACTCTTCCTTCTACGCCTTCCGGAACTAATTTTTTAGAATTATTTTGAAAATATCTATCTGTACTTCCTTTTCCCATGGCTGCTAAACTTCCCATTCCACGGTACGTTTTAAATTGTCTGCCCTGATATATTTCATTTTCACCCGGAGATTCTTCGCACCCCGCTACTAAAGATCCCACCATTACCACGTCCGCTCCGGCAGCAAGCGCTTTTACTATATCCCCGGAATATTTTATTCCTCCATCAGATACAACACACACTCTGTGTTTTTTAGCTACTTTAGCCACGTCATAAACAGCGGTAATCTGCGGTACGCCTATTCCCGCTATTATCCTTGTTGTGCAAATAGACCCCGGCCCTATTCCGACCTTTAAGCAGTCTGCCCCCGCATCTATTAGGGCTTGCGCAGCTTCTTCGGTTGCTATATTCCCAACTATTAACGGCATGTGCGGGAATGCTTTTTTTACCTTTTTGGCACTATTTATTACGTTTATGCTGTGCCCATGTGCTGAATCAAGCACTAACACATCAACATGCGACGCCGCTAACGCTTCGGCTCTGTCAACTATGTCCTCAGTAGCTCCAACAGCCGCCGCACACATTAATCTTCCTTCTTTATCTTTTGAAGCAATGGGGTATCTTACAGATTTTTCAATATCTTTTATTGTGATAAGCCCCTTTAGTTTTTGATTTTCATCTACCAAGGGCAGTTTTTCTATTCTATATTTTCTCAGAATTTCTTTTGCCTCTCTCATCGACGTCCCAACAGGAGCCGTGACGAGATTTTCTTTGGTCATTACATCTTTGATTTTCTGCGAATAATCTATTACGTCCATGTATCTTAAATCACGATTTGTTATAATTCCTACGAGAGTCTCGCCCTGGCACACCGCTACACCCGATATTTTATATTTGGCCATTAAAGATACCACTTCATGTATAGTGCTCTCGGGGGAAAGAAAAAAAGGCCTTGAAATAACACCGTTTTCAGATCTTTTCACTTTGTCTACTTCCTCAGCTTGCTTTTCTATCGGCATGTTTTTATGTATTACTCCAATCCCCCCTTCCCTTGCTATTGCAATAGCCATTTTTGACTCTGTTACGGTATCCATGGCTGCGGTCATGATGGGGATGTTTAAACTTATGCCACAAGTGAGCTTCGTTGCTAAATTTACTTCTTTAGGTTCAACAAAAGATTCTCCCGGCACTAAAAGCACATCGTCAAAAGTAATCCCGTCTTTACCAAATTTTACGTTCTCATCCATTATTATAATTTTTTCTCCCTTAATTTTTTATAGTTGTTTTACTAAAAAAAGTATACTCATTTGTGCATTATTTATTAGCAGACTTGCAATAAAGTTATAGTAAAAACTTTTTAAAACAGTGCCATTTTTGTTCTTCTGCCTCGTCTTCGGCTGGGGGAAAACGTAAATAATACCATGTTTCTAAATGGTTTTCGCTATGCATTCTTTTCCTGCAGACTTGCAATAGAGTTATAGTAAAAACTTTTTAAAAGCAGTAACCTTTTTGTTCTTCCACCGCCATAGGCGGGGGGGGAAAGAAACATGAATAATATCATATTCCTAAATGGTTTTCGCTATGCATTCTTTTCCTGCAGACTTGCAATAAAGTTATAGTAAAAACTTTTTAAAAGCAGTAACCTTTTTGTTCTTTACCCTTGCCTTCGGCTGGGGGGAAAACGTAAATAATATCATATTTCTAAATGGTTTTCGCTATGCATTCTTTTCCTGCAGACTTGCAATAAAGTTATAGTAAAATTTTTTTAAAACAGTGACATTTTTGTTTTTCCCACGCCTTCGGCGGGGGAAAAACGTAAATAATACCATGTTTCTAAATGGTTTTCGCTATGCATTCTTTTTCTGCAGACTTGCAATAGAGTTATAGTAAAAATTTTTTAAAAGAAGTAACCTTTTTGTTCTTTACCCATGCCTTCGGCTGGGGGGAAAACGTAAATAATATCATATTTCTAAATGGTTTTCGCTATGCATTCTTTTCCTGCAGACTTGCAATAAAGTTATAGTAAAAACTTTTTAAAAGCAGTAACCTTTTTGTTCTCCCCCCCGCCTTCGGCGGGGGGAAAAACGTAAATAATATCATATTTCTAAATGGTTTTCGCTATGCATTCTTTTCCTGCAGACTTGCAATAGAGTTATAGTAAAATTTTTTTAAAACAGTGCCATTTTTGTTCTTCTACCTCGTCTTCGGCTGGGGGGGAAAGATATTATCAATTAATTTGGACCACAACCAGATTTTGGTGCAAAGCCATTTTTTAAGTGATGCATTTTTCGATAATTTGCGCTCTGTGAGATTTACGGACAGGTCTATTATATCACATTTTTACTCGCCCTGAAGGGTAGGGAATTAACCCGAAGAGATTAAATTGCTATATAATATTAACATCATTCATGTACTTCCTAAGTACTTCCGGGATAACTACACGCCCTTCTTTTGTTTGATAGTTTTCAAGAATTGCGGCTACCGTTCTTCCTACAGCTACGCCCGATCCGTTTAACGTGTGTACCAGCTGTGTTTTATCTTTTGCGCTGTTTTTATACCTAACTGACATTCTGTTCGCTTGATAAGATTCAAAATTTGAACACGACGATATTTCCACATATCTTCCATACGACGGCATCCAAACTTCTATATCATAAGTTTTAGCTGATGAAAAGCTTAAATCCCCGGTAGATAGGCATACTACTCTGTAAGGGAGTTCAAGCAATTTAAGGACTCTTTCCGCGTCGTTAGTCAGCGTTTCGAGTTCCTTGTAAGAATTTTCCGGTTTACAGAATTTTACAAGCTCTACTTTATTGAATTGATGCATACGTATAAGCCCTCTGGTATCACGGCCGGCAGATCCGGCTTCCGCTCTGAAACACGCTGAATACGCGCAGTGTTTTAAAGGCAGCCTGTCTTCATCTAATATTTCATTTCGGTACATATTTGTTACCGGTACTTCTGCGGTTGGTATCATAAAATAATTCGTATTTTCTAATTTAAACATATCCTCTTCAAATTTCGGCAGTTGCCCGGTTCCCGTCATAGAAGCGCGATTTACTATAAACGGCGGAAACAGCTCAGAATACCCATTTTGTGAATGTGTATCCAAGAAAAAGCTTATTATTGCTCTTTCAAGTTTAGCTCCTAAATTTTTGGAAAAACAAAAACGAGACCCCGTAATTTTCGCTGCTCTTTCAAAGTCTAATATATCTAAGTCTTTACCTATTTCCCAGTGAGGTTTAATTTCAAAATCCGCTTTTTTAGGTTCTCCCCATCTCCTTATTTCTACATTGTCAGTATCGTCTTTTCCTATCGGCACGCTTTCGTGAGGTATGTTGGGGATGGAAAGCAGTATTTCAAGCTGATGTTTTTCTATGTCGGCAATCTCTGAATCAAGCTTTGATATATCTTCAGAAATCGTTTTCATTTTTGCCATTATTTCTGATATGTCTTTTTTTTCTTTTTTAAGTATGGGGATGCTTTTACTTGCGGTATTTTGCTCCGCTTTCATGTCCCCTGCTTCGTTTATCAGTTTTCTTCGTTTTATATCTATTTGCTCAAGTTCATCTAATTTCGAGTCAAAATCGCCATTCCTACCTTTTAACCTTCTTTTTACTTGATTGATATTTTGGCGTATTTCTTTTATGTCTATTATTACAATCATCTCCCAACAAATAAATTATATAAGACCTGTCCGTAAATTTTACAGATTGCAATCAAAATCGACGACGGCGTATAAAAATACTTCCCGGGAGATTTTGGGTCGCGCCATAAAACAGTTGAAATCCTTTCTTTTTCCCCCGCCATAGGCGGGGGGGGGAAAAGATATTATCAATTAATTTGACCCACTACCGAGGTTTTGATGCAAAGCCATTTTTTAAGTGATGCATTTTTCGATAGTTTGCGCTCTGTGAGATTTACGAACAGGTCTATTGTACCATTTAAAGCGGGAAATTTAAACCCTTAAATTTCATATAGATATTTCTTTTGGAAAAAGCCATGTGATAGTAAAGATCTTTTATAGCTAATGCCCTTAAAAAATGCTTGGTTTTTTACTACTCCTCTCCCCGCTACACAGGCGGTGGAAAATCAACCTGGGCATAAAAAGTTCTTTATAGCCGCCACGCTTTAAAAAATTCAAATTTTGCTGAAAATTTTTCACTGGTATGGACCCCGTGGGGGATAAACGATAAAGCAACGAATTTTTGGAATTTTATTGAATAATGATAATAAAAACGCCGTATATAAACTGATTTTTTATTAAATTGGGCACGATTTGCACAAAAAAACCAAAAATTCGCTTGACAACTTAAATATATTATATATAATTATAATCGTGCTTAAAATTTTTAAGGGGGAGATTGTGTATGGCAAAAAAGACAAATATATTTGACATTTTAGCAGATGAAGAAAAAGTTAAAAAAATAGCCACTTTTCAAACTAAAGAAGAAGTTTTGGAATATTTAAAAAGTGAGGGAGTAGAGGCAACCGAAGAAAATATAAAAGCATTAGGTAACATATTTAATAAAGCATCCAAAGAAGGGGCCGAAGCCATTAAAGAGGAAGACTTTGAGTCCGTTGGCGGTGGTAAGGTTAACTGGAAAATTGTGATCTTCGGAACAATAGCTGCTACCATTGGAGCAGTAGTTTTTGTGGATCATAAAGTATGTGGCGGACATAATAGGAAAAGATTAAGTGAAGAGGCATGTGAAGCGGCATGTGACATGGCACGTGGAGCGGCAATTGGAGTAGCAACGTGGTTTGACAAAAAAGACGATGACTCATTGGAATTTCAATAATTGAGTGAAAATTAGTCATTACTGATGTCGAAAATTTCGAGAAAGTCGCGCCGTTGCTAACTAGACTTGTTCACTAATAATTTAAAAAATCAAAACCACATAGTTGAAACTCCTTTTTTCTCCCCCCTTAAATCGGCGTGGAGAGACCGTACGAACAAATTTACTTTTTTCAAAAGCAGTGGCTATAAAACAGCGATATTTTTGCTTTCCCCGCCATCGGTGGGGGGAGACCGTACGAACAAATTTATTTTTTCCAAAAACAGCGGCTATAAAACAGCGATATTTTTGCTTTTCCACCCCGCCTTCGGCGGGGGAGAAAAATATTATCAACTTCCCCCCTACCAGCGGTGGGGAGAGACCGCACGAACAAATTTATTTTTTCCCAAAAACAGCGGCTATAAAACGGCGATATCCCCCCCGCCTTCGGCGGGGGGAAAAAATATTATCAACTTCCACCCTACCAACGGCAGGGAGAGACCGCATGAACAAATTTACTTTTTTCCAAAAACAGCGGCTATAATGGCTTTTTTATTATGTTAGATGCAGAGCGAGGGTACTTAATGCTACAATTGTTAATTTTTTCTATAATCACGAAATTTCTGGTATCTCCTATTTCGGGGAGATTTAATTTTTTTATATCGAAAATTTTGCCACCCAAAACTTCAAAACAATCCGTGCATTTTAATAATTCTTCTTTTACGTTTGAGCCTTTATATGATACGAAAAAACCGCTCTTTCTTACATACGGAATGCAGTACTCTGATAAAACATTAAGCGGAGCAACGGCTCTTGACAACACTAAATCGAATTTTTCCCTATATAAAAGGTTTTTAGCTGAGTCTTCCGCTCTGGAATGTATGATATCCACATCAATTTTTAACTTTTCACACAATTTTTTTAAAAAAACAACTTTCTTGTTTACGCTGTCAAGTAAAGTTAAGTTTATATTTTTGAAACATATTTTTATCGGAATACCAGGAAACCCTGCGCCCGTGCCCACATCTATTATATTTTGAATGCCGCCGATTTTTATAAACTTATTTATAATTATACTGTCTAAAAAATGTTTAATGACTATTTCCTCAGGATTTACGATAGATGTAAGATTAGTATGCTTATTATACTCTATTAAAAAATCCATATATACCGAAAACATGTCTATTTGTTCCCTTGTAATATTGATATCCGCCTCTAAACAATATTTTTTAAACTTTTCTTCTAATTTTTTATCCATAATTAAACTCCCTATTTTCGGCCATATCTCAAAATGGTTGAAACTTCTTCTTTTTTCCCTCCGCCATGGGCGGGGGGAAAGATATTATCAACTAAAATTAAACTCCCTATTTTCGGTCATATCTCAAAATGGTTGAATTCTTTCTTTCCCCCCCGCCATGGTCGGGGGGGAAGATTATCAACTAATTCGGACCACCACCCTGTTTTCGGCCATGTCTCAAAATGGTTGAAATTCCTTTTTCCCCCCCGCCTTAGGCGGGGGGGAAGATTATCAACTAAAATTAACCTCTCTATTTTCGGCCATATCTCAAAATGATTGAATTCCTTCTTTTCCCCCGCCCATGGAGGGGGGAAAAAGATATTACCAACTAAAATTAAACTCCCTATTTTCGGTTATATCTCAAAATGGTTGAATTCTTTCTTCCCCCCCGCCATGGGCGGGTGGGAAAATTATCAACTAAAATTAAACTCTCTATTTTCGGCCATGTCTCAAAATGGTTGAAACTTCTTCTTTTTTCCCCCGCCATGGGCGGGAGAAAAGATATTATCAACTAAAATTAAACTTCCTATTTTCGGCTCAGCCATACCATCAATACGGACACATCAGACGGACTTACTCCGGATATTCGGGAAGCCTGGCCAAGACTTTCGGGTTTTATTTTTTTTAGTTTTTCTACAGCTTCAAGCCTCAGCCCTTTTATTTCACCGTAATTAAAATTCTCGGGTATCTGTTTTTTTTCAAGTCTTCTCATTTCTTCTACTTGCCTGAGCTGCCTGTTTATATATCCTTCATATTTTATTTCTATTTCGATTTGTTTTAAAATTTCATCGCTTAGGTTGGGAGATTCACTGTCAAAAATTTTTAAATCTTTATAACTGATATTCGGCCTTTTTAGTAAATCAAATAATTTAACACTTTGAACAATCGGAAAGCTTTCTTTTGATTTAATCAGTTCATTTACCGCGCTAGTAGGATATATATTAACTTTTTTAACTCTTTTAATCTCTTCTTGTTTTTGTTTTTCTTTTAAATTAAATTCTTCCCATATACTGCCCGGTATAAGGCCCAATTTTCTACCAATCGGCATTAATCTTTGATCCGCGTTGTCTTGGCGCAAAATTAATCTGTATTCAGATCTGGACGTCATCATTCTATACGGATCACTCACCCCTTTAGTTATAAGGTCGTCTATTAAAGTGCCGATATATGAGCTTGCTCTGTCAAGCACTAAAGGCTTTTTATTTTTTGTTTTTAAAGCAGCGTTTACTCCGGCGATAAATCCTTGTACGGCCGCTTCTTCGTACCCTGAACTTCCGTTAAATTGTCCTGCTCCGTACAGCCCGCTATATTCTTTGAATTCCAAGGTAGAATTCATTTGGGTTGGATCCGCACAATCATATTCTATAGCATAAGCAGGACGCATAATCACAACATTTTCAAAGCCTTTAATTGTACGGTAAAATTCAAGCTGCACATCTTCCGGCAGAGAAGATGACAAACCCTGTAAATACATTTCTTCTGTATTAAGTCCGCAAGGTTCGATAAACAATTGATGCCTTTCCTTATCTGAAAATCTTACGATTTTGTCCTCTATACTAGGGCAATATCTTGGCCCGATTCCCTCTATTTTTCCGCTGTATATCGGGCTTTTATTAATATTTTTAAGTATTATTTCTTTAGTTTTTTCGTTCGTCCAGCCAATATGGCAGCAAATTTTATTTTCCCCTTTGTCTTTTGTCCTATATGAAAAGGGAACTATGTTTTTATCCCCGTTTTGCACTTCCAATGCAGAAAAATTTATACTGGATTTTAATGCTCTGGCCGGCGTGCCTGTTTTAAATTTTCGCATTGATAGGCCCAATCTTTTAAGTGCCTCTCCTAAACGCAGCGCCGGCAATCCATAATCAGGGCCGCTTTTAAATGAAGTTTCTCCAATATATATAGTGCCGCCCAGATATGTACCGGTAGCTATAATTACGCATTTTGAAGTATATTCCATATTAGTCAGGGTTTTTACTCGCCACAAGTTTCCATCACTTTTTAAATCTATAATTTCAGCTTGTTTAATTTCCAGATTTTCTTGAAGTTCCAGCTTATGTTTCATTATTTCTTTATATTTATTTCTGTCAATTTGTACTCTTAATGAATGTACTGCCGGCCCTTTACCTAAGTTAAGCATTCTGCTTTGTAAGAAACATTCATCCGCGGTTTTACCCATTTCTCCCCCCAGCGCGTCAAGCTCCCTTACAAGATGCCCTTTGGCCGTTCCCCCTATCGATGGATTACACGGGCAATTCCCTATATAGTCTAAATTCATTGTAAACACAGCCACTCGGCACCCAAGGCGAGCAGCCGCAAGGCATGCTTCTATTCCGGCATGTCCCGCACCTATAACTATAATATCGTAATTCATCTTAGTTTCTCCTGTGTCATATGGTAAAATTTTTTAAAAAACAGTTGCATTTTTGTTCTTTCCTGTGAAGCGACGGGGGAAAACGTAAATAATACCACGTTTCTAAGGTTGTGGGCCAAATTGGTTGATATAGTAAACCCTTTTTTAAACAGTGACGTTTTTTGTTCTTTCCCCCTGCGAGTTGGCAGGGAAAAGAAGGGATTTTAACTATTTTGAGATATAGCCCCATCGGCGGGGGAGAAAAATATTACCAACTGATTTAGGCCACAACCTATTTTCCTACGCAAAATTTTGAAAAAATTCTGTCAACTATTTCTTTGCTAGCACTTTCACCTGTAAATTCATTTAAAATGTTTATACTTTCCTCTATTAAAACAGTGATAGCATCTAAAGTAATGCCGTTTTTAAGTTCATCTGTTGCTTCTTTTAGTATATTGCGTATTCTTTTCAAACAATCTAAATGCCTTTCGTTCGATATTATAACATCATTTTCATCTGACACAAATTTATTTATGCTTTTATATACTATTTCCTTTAAATTATCTAAACTAGATTCGTTTTTAGCGGATAAACATAAAATTTTTTCTTCTTTTTTCAAAAAACTATTTGTGTTTAAAACTTGCGGCAGATCAATTTTATTTATTATTATAATTCTGTTTTTATATTGCGTAAGGTTTAGTATTTTTTTGTCTTCTTCTTCCAGTACTTTTGAACCGTCTAAAACTGCAAATATAAGCTCAGCTGAATTTATTAAATTTTTAGATTTGTCTACCCCTATTTTCTCAATAATATCTTGAGTGTCTCTGATTCCCGCAGTGTCTATCAGTCTCAGCGATATACCGCCGAGCATTATTGTTTCTTCAATGGCATCTCTTGTGGTTCCGGGTACATCTGTGACTATCGCCTTTTGTGAACCCGAAAGTAAATTCATTAAAGTAGATTTGCCAACGTTCGGTTTCCCTACTATTACCGTTTTAATACCCTCTTTTATTATTTGCCCGAAATCATAAGTTTTGATCATATTTGTAACTGATTTTAAAGTATTTTCTATTTCGCCGCTTAAATCAGATATTTTAAATTCAAAAACTTCTTCGTCCGGATAATCAGACCACACTGCCAGTTTAGAAGCCACATCTATTAATTTATCTTTTAAAATGGATATTTTACGGTTAATGTTTCCCTCTTTATTTTCAAAAGCTATTTTATTTGCTTTTTCACTTTTAGCGTATATTAAATCCATAACAGATTCAGCCTGCACTAAACCCATTTTTCCATTTAAAAAGGCTCTTTTTGTGAATTCACCGGGTTTGGCAAGTCTTGCCCCTAATTCCAACGCAACCCTTAACACTCTTCTTGTTAAAAATAATCCCCCGTGGCAAGATATTTCGGCCACATTTTCTCCGGTATAACTGTTAGGCGCTTTGAATACTAAAATAACAGCTTCATCAATAAAATTGCCTTTGTCGATGATTTTTCCGTATTTTGCAGTATACCCCTTTAACGAGGAAATTTTTGTGATTTTATCAAAAGGTTTGAACATTTTTTCTGCTATTTTTAAAGAATCACTTCCTGATATTCTTACTATTCCTATTCCGCCATTGCCTTGAGCGGTAGAAATTGCGGCAATCGTATCGTTTAAAATTTTGTCTTTTCCCAAGACTTTATCTTCCTTTACATTATGATCATATATGTAGCTGTTATGATTTAAAACAGTCCTTAAAAGTAAATTTATCCGTGCACTTTTTCGGTTGTGGGCCAAATTTATTGATAATATCTTTCCTCCCCGCCATAGGCGGGGGGGGAAAAAGAAGGGATTTCAACTGTTTTGAGACACGACCAATTTCCCGACCTTCTAGACCCGCGTATTCATTGATTTTTGTGAGCGTGCTTCCAGAGCAAAAATTTTACTTTTTTCAAATGCAGTAGCTACAAATATAGTTGTTGCTCCCTAAAAAAGCAAGCCCGTTTGCGCGCTTTCTCTGCCAGCGGCGGGAAAGAGAGCGACGTGAAATCGGGCATTTTTTTAAGAACAACAGTTATAGGTCTGAAATTGAGTATGTGAGCGGTATAACGGGTAAGATCATCTTCATAAGCTCTGTCTCCATAACTATAGACAAAACCATTTAGAAACGTAAATAATACCACGTTTTTAAATGGTTTTTGCCATATGTACTGTAGCTAAATTTTGGTTGTAACCCAAATTAGTTGATAATATTTTCCTCACCCGCCAGAACGTGTGGGAGAAAGAAGAAATTTCAACTATTTTGAGACATGACCTAAATTTTTGATCCGCCTTTAACAACACTTGCCCATTCAGCTAATAAAGCTCCCACTCCAACCACGGCTTGACCAGCTTCGCTCACGGTAACGGTTGAACCGGTAATTTTATTATATGTCCATGTTCCGCCACCTAACAAACATAATGTTGCCGCAATTGTGGCTACAGTGCATACTGCAACAATAATAAAATTGTTCACAAATTTTCCTGCATCTTCCCAAGTCATTTTAATTGTCCCTCCTTTCTGTCCAAGCCATTTTAATTGCCCTCTTTTTGGATTATATTATTACCAGCGTTGCCCGCGGCAGCATCTGAATCAATTTCATTAAGCACCCATATTCCACCCTTTAACAAAAAAAATCCTACCGTGGTTACGATTGTCGCACATACGATTGCTACGCCCGTTGAAACAACGATAACATCTTTACCATTAACTTCGG
>JAISWM010000039.1 GCA_031270785.1 Oscillospiraceae bacterium | reverse complement strand
ATGACTCCCTCCCCGCCGACGGCGGGGAGGGGACTAACGAACAAGTTTGCCTTTTAGGGGAGCAACAGCCAAATAATGGAGTATGGTTAAATTCTAAAGCGGGTATAGCCAATACCCTTGAAAAACACCTAATTTCTCATGACTCCCTCCCCGCCGACGGCGGGGAGGGGGCTAACGAACAAGTTCGCCTTTTAGGGGAGCAACAGCCAGATAATGGGGTATGGTTAAATTCTGATGGGGTAATAATTTTTTCTAAAAACAATAAAAACATTCCTATAATATCTCATAAAAGTATTAAGCTAAAAGGGAACCACAATCTGGAAAATTATATGGCCGCTATAGCCGCTGTATATGATGAAGTTACTCTCGAAGATATACGGTGCGTAGCTAAAAATTTTTCAGGGGTCGAGCATAGAATAGAATTCGTAAAAAAAGTAAATGATGTGGAGTATTATAACGATTCCATCGCCTCAACGCCTACTCGGACTATTTTGGGAGCATTGTCGATATTTGATCAAAAGATAATATTGATTGCGGGGGGGTATGATAAAAACATTCCTTTTGATGATCTTGGAGAAGAAATAATTAAAAAAGTAAAAACATTAATTTTGTTAGGGAATACTTCTGAAAAAATTTATAGGAGTGTAATAAACGCATATGGAAAAAGTCAAAAAACCGCAGATATAGTTGTTTCACTTGAAAAAAAGCATACTCATTATATAAATATTATTAAAGTTTCAAATATGCAAGCAGCCGTGAACTGTGCACATAAAATAGCCGTTTCGGGGGATATTGTGGTGCTGTCGCCTGCTTGCGCAAGTTTTGATCTATATGAAAATTTTGAAAAACGCGGTAATCACTTTAAACAGTTAGTAAAAACATTAGGTGATGGGTTAAATTAGTTGATAATATTTTTCGCCCCCGCCCAAGGCGGGGGAAAAGAAGGGATTTCAACTGTTTTGAGACATGACCAAAAAAATTATAGCAAAAATCATTTATAAACTTAGAAACGTGGTGTAGCCGTTACGATTTAAAACAGTCTTCAAAAATAAATTTATCCGTGTACTTTCTCCCAGCCGCCGGTTGGGAGAAAGTTATAAAAATTAGACACTTTTCAAACGAAACAGCTATAATACGTTTTTAAACCACGTTTGTCTAAAGGCGAAAGTAGTTTAAAACAAACTATTGCTAAATATATATGCATGATATACAATATAACATGCGAATAATCTTTTATATCACGAAAATTATATAAAAATGAGTTGGCTTTTGTGAAAAAGTATATTCAAGGAAATCTTATGAAAAACGAGAAAATTATGGTTATGTCTCAAAATAGTTGAAACTTCTCCTTTTTTCCTGCGAATCGGAGGGGAAAGAAAGATCTTACCAATTAATTTGGTCCACAACCTTCTTCCCGCCTACGCAGGGGAGTGTTATTCAAGAGTATTAGCTATATCATGTTTCTAAGTGATTTTCATTAGACCTGTCCGTAAACTTCACAGAGCGCAAACCATCGAAAAATGCATCACTTAAAAAATGGCTTTGCATCAAAATCTGGTGATGGATCAAATTAGTCGATAATATCTTTTCCCCCCGCCCGAGGCGGGTGAAAAAGAATGGATTTCAACTATTTTATGGCGCGACCCAAAATCTCCTTGAAGTATTTTTATACGCCGTCGTCGATTTTGATTGCAATCTGTAAAGTTTGGTGATGGGTCAAATTAGTTGATAATATCTTTTCCCCCCCGCCCGAGGCGGGTGAAAAAGAAGGGATTTCAATTATTTTGAGACATGACCCAAAATCTCCTTGGAGTATCTTCATGCGCCGTCGTTGATTTTGATTGCAATCTGTAAAGTTTGGTGATGGATCAAATTAGTTGATAATATCTTTTCCCCCCGCCCGAGGCGGGTGAAAAAGAAGAGATTTCAATTATTTTGAGACATGACCCAAAATCTCCTTGGAGTATCTTCATACGCCGTCGTCGATTTTGATTGCAATCTGTAAAATTTACGGACAGGTCTACTATATTTCGGAAAGGCTGTACAATATATGCTAAACAAATATTGGAAACAATTTTTAAGTGGGTCGGATATAAGAGGAATTGCAACCGATTCTGTCAAAGATGAAAAAATTAATCTTACTAATGAAGCGGTTCAAAAAATAATACATGGTTTTGCGGAGTGGCTATATGAAAAAACAGCTCTGCCATGTCAATCCATGGTAATTGCCGTAGGCCATGATTCCAGAGTATCCGCTTTTCGTATGAAAACTGTTATTATAAATTCTTTGCGTTCATTAGGCATTAAAGTATACGATTGTTCTTTGGCGTCTACCCCCGCTATGTTCGCGTCTATTCCTATTCTTTCGTGCACGGCCGCTGTGCAAATTACCGCCAGCCATCATCCGTCTAATAAAAACGGTATGAAGTTTTTTACCGCAAATGGTGGCCTTTCCGGTTTAAATGTAAAAGAGATACTGGAAATATGCCAAAATAATGTTTCTGTAAATCCCCCAAAAGATAAGGGGGAAGTTAAAACTATGAATATAATGAATTATTATTGTAATAGTCTTATAAAGTTTATTTGTAAGGAACTGAATTGCAGTGAAGGCGATATGCCTTTAAAAGGCCTTAAAATCGTAGTGGATGCCGGTAACGGTGTTGGCGGATTTTTTGCTGCGGAAATACTTCAAAAATTGGGAGCGGACGTTCAAGGAAGTATATTTTTAAATCCGGACGGTAATTTCCCAAACCATATCCCTAATCCGGACAATAAAGAAGCAATGAAATCAATAATAAAGGCTACGATTGATGCGCAAGCCGATCTTGGCGTAATTTTCGACACGGATGTTGACAGAGTCGGTTTTGTTGATTCCAAAGGATTAGAAATCAGTAATAATAAATTAATAGCACTTGTTTCTTGCATAATTCTTAAAAAATATCCGGGATCTACGGTCGTTACAGATTCTGTAACTTCGGATAAACTTGAAGAATTTATTTCTTCTCTCGGGGGAAATCATTTTAGATTTAAAAGAGGGTATAATAATATAATATCAGCCGCCAAAAAGTTTAATGATTCCGGGGTAGATTGCCATTTAGCAATAGAGACGTCCGGGCACGCCGCGTTTAAAAGTAATAATTTCGTAGATGACGGCGCGTATTTAGCTTGTTTAGTAATCGCTGAACTTATGCATTTAAAAAAACACGGAAAGACTATAAATAATCTTTTAGAAAATTTTATTGATTCAAAAGAAAGAACTGAACTAAGAATCAAAATTGACAACAGTAGTAAATTCGAAGAATTATCAGCCAAAATTTTATCTAAATTGAAAAATTATTATCAAACTTTCAAAAATTGCAAAATTGACGAGAATAATCTGGAAGGTATAAGACTTAAGTTTAATTCCAGATGGCAAGAAGGATGGTGCTTACTAAGGAAAAGCGTTCATGACCCCATACTGGTGCTTAATGTTGAAAGTTACGTAAATGGCGGAGTTAAATCTATTATAGATACCATTAAGCCATTTTTCAGTATGTTTGAGTTTATAAACTTAAAAGATTTAGATATAGCAAAAACCATTTAGAAACGTGATTTTTGCTATACCCTTGCGCAATCTTGGTCATACCTCAAAATAGTTGGAATTCCTTCTTTCACCCCGCCATGGGTGGAAAAAATATTATCCACTAATTTTGGACCACAACCGAAAAATATTATGCATTTCAGGTGCCACCTCAAACCTGGCGGTTAGCAACAAGTGTATCCTGAGGTGTGTTGAGCTGCCCCAAGTTGAATTGCCACATCTTAAACAATTGGGGGGTTGTCTATTTCTTCCTTTGCTGTTGTCGCTATGTGCATTGTAGCTTCGGGTATGCCGAGTCCACAGGATGCATCAGTCATGAAAAGACTTAAGTCCACGCCGTAATATTGGCATGACAACTTGGCAAGTTGAGACCGATAATAATTTTCTGCGGTGCCGCCGTCCTTCATTGCCAAATCAACCTTATTGCCAATAACAGTAATTTTTTTACGATGATATAGGAAAACATATTTGTTCATCCACTTTAACCATTTAGGTACACTGTCGAAACCCTCTTTTGAACCAGCATCGAACACTATAACGATGCTTGATTCATTTGCAGGAACGGGCGATATTATACTGTAAAAATCATCTAGACCGATGGCGCTATATAGACCGCAGGTGTCCCAGAAAGTCAGTATTGTATGGTCATTTTCAGGTAAAATCACTTCCAATTCGCCATGGATTTTTTCAGCAACTGGAAGATGTTCATTTAGTATGCGTTTAAAAACTTCCGTTTTCCCAACTTGCGAATCACCAAGAATAATCACGTTTTGTTTGTAATTGCCGTCTGCATCTTTGTAACCGAACGCAAAACATGTGCATACGCTGCAAATCGATGCACCTACAAATACAAATAACTTCTTTAAAAATTTCAAATATAAACACTCCTTTTTATTAAAAAATAAATCAAAATTTCGACTCTTAAATTATAGTATATTAAAATCATTTTGTCAACGCTTTTTAAATGTTTTTTAATAATTATATTATTTTTAGTAAAATTTTTTGCTTCGTCCACCTATCCCCGATGCAGAGCATACGGGGCATTACGGCGGACTTGGCAGGCTTCCTTCGGAAGCCGCCCGCAAAAATCATTGGAGCCGCGACCTAGAA
>JAISWM010000007.1 GCA_031270785.1 Oscillospiraceae bacterium | reverse complement strand
GGCTACAAGCGTATTGTAGAAGGAGCGACATTACGGCAATTAACTTTGGAACTATATAACAAAAAATCATTTGAAAAATCGGAAGCGTTGCGGCTATCACGGTATTGGTACAAGATATTACGTCATTTTTCATACACTGGATTTGAATTAAATCTGGAGGGCTTGGCAATAAAGAATAAGTTTGACAATTTTGAAATTGACAGTATTGCAATGCTCAATGATGAAAAGTATTACAGCCGTTCAAAAAATTATACTGAAAAGATTGTATCAATCGAAAAATGGATAAAGGCGGTAGAGCGATTGCGTATCAACCGGAAAATGCGGAATGAGAGCAGTAATAAAAAAGCCTCAAAAGGATTGGCAACAGGACTAATCGCCTGCGGGGAGTGCGGACAGAAGTATTATTCATATATACATGACAACAAAAAAGGGGATAAAGTTTACCGGTATAATTATTACAAACATTATATGGCAATGAACAGAAAAATCAGCGATTGCCACCAGAAGGGTTCATTTAATTCGCCGGATATAGACGAGATAATGAAAATTTTTTATTTTTTCAATTACATTATGTTTGACAGGACGGAGGAGCGGAATCAGCAGACGCTTTTGGAGATAAAACAGGAACAAATAGGAACCAAAGAGGAACTGGCGGCGTGTGAAAAGGAAATTGTTCGGGTTGAAAAAAATATAAAAAAGTTTAACGCCGCTCTGGATAAAACTGACAATATTGAGACAATGAAAATCTTTGCGAAACATATAAGCGGAGATGAAGAAAAAATGGAGGGGCTGAAAGAAAAACTGGTGGAATTAAAAATTGAAATGGAGCGGTTGAACATAAAGTATGCGGGGACGGAAGAAGAAAATATGTATTATAATGTGAAGGACAGAATACATACTTTTTTCAAAAAGTTGAATGTGGAAGAACAGCGGAATGAGCTTATACAGACAATAAAAAAATGCGTAGTAACGGGAACGCATATCATTATTGATTCAGGGGCGAACATATTTATTTTTAACACTGAAAATAAGTATTCATTTGATGATTCACTATTAAAAAAACTTGATGATGACAAATACTTTAAAATAAATTTTCTGGGGCAGAACAGCGGTGAAGGCATTATGACAGAAAATAACCGGGAGCGGTTGCTTGAATTGTTGCATACAGATGATAATATACGAAAATTTGGAAACGTGATAATGAGGCCAATTGTTTTGAACAATGCGGAAATGGATTTAGAATCGTATGTGAAGGATATATTCCGGGAAAATGATATTACTTATGGTTTAGAGGGGAAAGATACCGCTATATTTTTCTATGTTGAAGATATTTAATTAGGTGGCCCCTGGATGTAATTCTATTGGTAAATATGAATCTAAGCTGGTTTTTCGTTAGAAAGTTAAATCCAGGGGCCTTCTCATTCATTCTAGGGCATTCTAAGAAATATTTGTTCATAATTGGCAAGTTGGCTTCACAAAATATTTTCATTTTTTTTACTTTTTTTTAAAAAAGTTGTTGCCTTTTTTAGATAGGTTTATTATATTATATATATCCTACTAATCAGATAGATTTTATAGGATACTGTTTCGTATGAAGCAGAAAATTAGTTTTACAGAGGCTAGAAAATGAATACAACGCACATTAATGAATTACGGAACATTGACTTATGGGTGAAAATCGGGGCTATTGATTTTGACCGGGCCAAAAAAATGGCAAAGCCGCACATCGACGCCATCAACGAAAAATCGGCGGAAATCGCAATGAAGCACGGAGTAAAGGCCAGGAAGGTTTACTTTCATAATTTTGTCCACTAATCCTAGTTTTTTGCTGGGAATACTATTATATGGAGGATGAAGAGAATGACAAAGCAAGAAAAGATTTTAATCTGGCATCTTTTGTATTCACTGCGGAATTGTTTCGACGACAACGGAACCTTGGAAGATGAATATTATCAAAATGTAATTCTTCCTGATTTAACAAAGGAACAAAAAGAAATGTTTGACAATTTAATAAACGGCAAATTGTTAAGCTAGGCAATACGGTTTTTAATGGCGGTTCAACTCCGCCATTGCCTGTCCTGCTTCGTATGAGGCAGTAAATTATTTTAGGAGGCTTCAAAATGAAGGCCACGAAAAAAACTGTCGAAAATCTTAAAAAGGAGGCGGAAACCGTCAGTTTCCTTGACCGGCGTGCTTTTAATTGGTTCGTCAACAACGAAACTAATGAATTAAGAATCGGGAAAGATTTTTCGGATTTCCTCAAGGGAAAAACAGAGAACTTTGAGTTCAAAAAATTGCATTCCGGGGACGTAAGATACTGGAAATTGGCTGAAACCGCCGATGGAAAGTTTATTCTTTTGAGCAGGGGGAAGTTATTGAAGTAAAGGGGCTGTCATTTTAGACGGCCCTTTTTTTTGTTTTTTTTTCACTTTTTTTAAAAAAAGTAGTTGACAGGTTTAGTAAGATATATTATAATATATATATACTATTAAAAAAATAGATTTAGTAGGTAATAAATTTAGGAGGTTACAATGGATGGATAAAGAAAAAAACCAGCCGAATATTGCCGAGTGGATAATCGCCATTACTGCAATACTCATGCTGGTCGTTGACATCCTTGACCGGTTGGGTGTAATTTAACCGGTTAGGTGGGGGAGTTCAGTTCCCCCACTTTTTATGATATTCTTTTTTGAAGGAGTTGTCAAGTGAGAATTACAAGTTCTTTGCTCAAAAATATCACGATAGTCTGCCTATTTGCTATTGTAATATTGATGATTCTTGACCGTATTTTTGGTTAAAAAGTTTGGGCGGGGGTCTATAACGGCTTCCGCCTTTCTTTTCAGTATCATTCCGGCATCCGGGCGTTCTTTCTTTTCATTCCAATCATCTTTTTTCGGTGGTGTATCCCACTTTGCATGTCCTTTTACATTTTTCATTTTATGTGCTTCCCAATCCATTCAAGATTCTCTTTTTCTTCTTTGGTCAAATTACTCTTATGCCTACCAGTAAATCCTCTTTCTTTTCTCCATGCTTCTTTTTTTTCTTTTGACAGGGGCTTTATGTTCTCAGAATACCATTTTAATGTTTGCTTATATCTCCTATCTAAAAAATCTTCAAGGGAATAGAAGCTTGAATTAGGATAAATAGAATGAGGCTGAATTGGCTCATGCCATTTCTTTGTGTTTTCTTCATTTACAATGAATTTAAATTCTTCAGATTCTTTATAACCACCATTAATCCAAGATTTTGTTACTATTGTCATCTATTTCTCCTTTATATCTAAACTGCTTCCATCATTTTTTCATATTCTTCTCTTGTTATAGGTTTTTCATGATTTCTGCGGCAAAAATCCAGACATTCTTCAAAAGTGGCGATATTTTGTATATAATTATTCTTATTTTCTGTAACTAGTTCATGTAACTTGTTACTATGTAAATAATAGTTATCTATTTTATTACTTATATTAATATTAATAGAAGAGCTATTATTTACTAAGTTACAAGTACCAGGTACTTGAACAGAAAATAACGATGATAAAAACAAAAATACGGAATCTTGTTTGACATAAGAGGAAAGCCAGCCAGGTCTTGTAAGATTTACGTTCTCAGAATAAAACAGCCAGCTTTCACCTTTTTTGACTTTTTTGATATTTTTTGCTATTTTCTCTCCATGAATAGCTTTTTCAAAATTTGCACCGTTTCTTTTGAATTGTATATTTTTTACACCATTTATTTTTGAATATGCGCTCCACTTATAATATTGAGCAGTAAATC
>JAISWM010000015.1 GCA_031270785.1 Oscillospiraceae bacterium | reverse complement strand
ATTATTTGTTTGAAATTCTCATTGCTAAGGGTATTTGTTTTTTCAAAATGGTTCATTTTTTGGTCCTCCGTTCTGTCTCGGTTCTGTTATTGTATCATAAGTTTCCGAGGAGATCTATTGACTTTGTTGCTATGATTTAGGCTATTTCAATTTTTCAACGATAACAGCAGATTTAAGTAGAATTTTAGATTTGAATGCTCCTCTTTTTTCTTGTTTTTCTAATCTTACTTTTTCAATCTGCTCAAATGTTACGTTTAAGGTATCGAAAATTGCTCTAATTACCTCCAATATATCAGCAAGTTCTTCAATTTTTGAATTGCTGTCTTCAGCATTGATAACTTCTTTACATTCTTCTAACAATTTTTCGTCCAACAATTTTAAATATGTACTGTCATCAAGAATTTGTGTTTCAGGTTTAGCACCATTTTTTTCAAGTATTTCTGGGATTTTATCTCTTACTAATTTGTTAAAAGTTTTTCGATTTTCCATGTTTTTATTACTCCTTTCATTTATTAAATTATAATTTTTGTGGAGTTGAATTTCAATTATTTTAAAGGACGGTGAATTTAGAAGCTCAAATACAAGCACTAAAACCGATACCGTCTCTTTTGACATACAAACATATCTAGACGGCGAAAATTCGTCAAATCCTGTGTGGGTTAACCGTGCAATGACTATATAGCTGTTACGATTTAAAACAGTCCTCAAAAGTAAATTTATCCGTGTACTTTCTCCGGCCGTCGGCTGGGAGAAAGTCATAAAAATCGGTCGTGCCCCAAAATAGTTGAAATTCCTTCTTTTCCCCCGCCTATGGCGGGGGTGAGAGATATTATCAATAAATTTGGACCACTACCTAAAAATCAGACGCTTTTCAAACGAAACAGCTATATTATAGCAAAAATTATATAGAAACCTGGTATTATTTGCGTTTTTCCCCCGTCGGCTTGCGGGAGAAAGAACAAGAAAGTCACTGTTTGAAAAAATGGTTGTGGGTCAAAATAGTTGAAATTCCTTCTTTTACCCACGCCTATGGCGGGGGTGAGAGATATTATCAATTAATTTGGACCACTACCGAAAAATTTTTACTATATCTCTTGACTTATTACTTTTAACATGTTATAATTAAATTAACAAAAAATTATATGGGGTGTGGAGAATGAAAAAATTTCTTTCAATGGTTTTTAGTCTTTCTTTGTTGCTTACTTCGGTGTTCAGTACTGGTGCAAAAGTGCGGGATGTGGTTAAATCTGACAACCTTATACTCAGAAATTTTGGTCTCAGAGTTACAGATTTTGATGAAAGCCTAAGCGAATTACTTGATGACATGTATGATACCATGGAGAAACACGGCTGCGTAGGACTCGCTGCGTCGCAAATTGGTAGAGAGGAGCGCGTCTTTATAGTAAAATATGACGGCGAAATAACCGAATATGTTAACCCCGTAATAACTATTCGAAAAGGAGAACAAATTTCAATAGAAAGAAGTATTTCCCAACCTGGTTTATGGGGAGAAGTTGTAAGGTCCGCATACATAAAAGGAACAGCGTTTGATGAAAATGGAGAAAAATTCGAATTTGAAGCTGACGGCGATGAGGCGCGAATTATATGCCATGAATACGATCATATGAACGGAGTATTATTTACAGACATTGCAAAACGTATTTATACAACCAAACGCATCATTGCCAAGATTGTAGTTGCGGCTGTGGCATTAGCAATACTTGGGGGCTTGGTGGGATATTTTGCCTCTCCTTACATTATTCCCTTATTTGTGTAGTGATTTTTTGGTCGTGTCTTAAAACAGTTGAAATTCCTTTTTTTGCCCCCGCCATAGGCGGGGGTGAAAGACATTATCAATTAATTTTGGCCACTACCGATTTTTTTATAACTGTTGTGTTTGAAAAAAGTTTAAATTTTGATAATTATCGCCCCGCTTTGCCGGCGGGGCGATAATTGTGTTCCGAATTAATTGATAATATATTTTTAGAGCATGACCTCAAAAGTATCAATATGGTCATTTTCGCCTGCGTTTAATTCATTGAATTTGCATTATTTTGTCAAAAAAATATTTAAAACTTGATTTTTTTCAATGAATATGTATAATATGAATAGATTGTAGCCAAAATTAGTTGATAATATCTTCCCCCCCCCTGCCCGTGGCAGTGGTGAAAGAAGAAATTTCAATTATATTTGGCACCAACTTAATGTACTCAGTAACGCTGAAAGACCGGCGGAACCTGAGCCGGGTTGGCAATCCACAACGAAAGGATGATGACGTAATGGCAATTACGAGACTAGCAAACATAGCAAACGATTTTGAAAAGCTGAAGAAGCAGTATCCAAATTCACGATGTGTTAAGGGGGTGGTGGTGGGATCGATACTCAAGGAGATGGCAAGTTTAAAAAAAATTGCCTGGGACATACGCCATGAGGCGGGTGTTAAATTTAAGGTTATCTCCAATGACTCAGAAAGAATAAGAAAAACACTACGTGAGATAGAGGATAAGTTGAACGAAATTCATTCTGCGATGCAGGACACAGATTACTCCGCACTAAAGACCACAAAAGGTGTTTATGACATTCCTGAGGATATGATTGCCTACAGTTCGCCTTGTGATCAAACTATAAGACGCATAGAAAACAATCTCAAGAGTATTAAAAAACCGGAAGACATCAAGCAAGAGCTCGAGCAAAATCGCGAGGCATATATCAAAGAATATGGCCAGGAGGCATATGACAAGGATTGTGGGAAGAATCACATAGTCAATTATACCAAGCAATACAATGATACAATAGCGAAGTACGAGCAATGCATAAATCTTCTCAAGCAAAGAATGCAATTGTATGAGGAGGAGGGTTTGTGCAAGAAAGCCTATAGCAAAACTCGTGCCTCATTTAACTCCCGGGTTGATGGTGCAAGAGACAAACTGCGGGAAATAAGTACCACCCTGACGGATTACAAAGATCGGAAACCTCCCTCTAATATGACGGCAGAAGAGAAAAAATTGTTCTATGACGACAGAGACCTCGCATACCGTATGTTGGGGTTATGCGGCTATTGGTATTATAAGTATACGTCCTTAGATGGAATAAGGTATGGTGGTCTATTAAGAAAAAGACGCTTAGATCGCGAAGACCCAAAGTCTATGGTCCCATCAGAAGCCGCGATGAAAGAAATTGAAAAGATTCTTGCGTTCGACTGATGTGTTGATGGCACGGTGGGCTATGCCTCAACAGCTAAAACTTCTTTTTTCCCCCGCCGTAGTCGGGGGAAAAAGAAAAAGTTTCAATTATTTTGAGACACGGCCGAGTTTGGGTTAGTGATCCAAATTAATTGATAATGTCTCCCCCCGCCATAGGCTGGGGGAAAGAAGAAATTTCAACTATTTTGAGACACGGCCCGAATCAGCGTGGGGAAAGATATTATCAGCTAATTTGAACCACCACCTATTTTTCTATTTCAGTAAATAAACTCGGAAGTTCGTTAATAATATCTGTAGGGAGCATAGAAGTTTTAGACGTTTTTTCGGCGCATCTATCCGCGCATAATCCGTGTAAATAAACTGCGCATAAAGCCGCGTCTAAAGGGCTCAATTTCTGAGCCAAAAATGAACCTATCATTCCCGCAAGGACGTCGCCGCTGCCGCCTTTAGCCATGCCTGCGTTGCCCGTTGGATTTACATACACATCTCCTTTTTTGCTAATAACATTAGTGCTATGGCCTTTTAAAACTAACGTTGCACCATACTCTTTAGCAAAATCAGTCGAAATTTGTATTTTATCAGCATTTATTTCATCAATGCTTTTACCGGATAATCTTGAAAATTCTTTAATATGCGGAGTAAGAATTATATCGGATTTTGAGCACTTTAATACATTTATATTCTCAGAAATTACATTTATTCCATCAGCATCAATAATAACCGGTACTTCGCTGTTTTTAATAACTTCTTCCACTATTTTTTTAGAGTCTTCATTCCACCCGATCCCACAGCCTACTACAACGCTGTTGCATTTGCAAAGATTTTGATTTATTTTTGAAATTTCTTTTTCACAGACAGTACCTTCAAAATTTTCCTCCAGCGGAATATATATAGGCTCTAAAACATCCTTACTAACTATCTCATACAGTGATTTAATCATCATGGCTCTGACAAGTCCGACCCCCGATTTAAGAGCGGCTAAAACGGGAAATATTCCTGCTCCGACCATGCCCCTGCTTCCGGATATGCAAAGCATTGTTCCGAAAGTACCTTTGTGAGAATCTTTATACCTGCAAGGAAGCTTCTCTTTAACCATGCCCAAGCTAATCATACTCATATATTCATATTTTTCACTCATTATAAATTTTCCTCCTTAAAACATATTACTACCGCTGTAGCATAATTTTTTGTGTGGGTAATACTAAGCGAAAATTTATATTTATTTTCTTTTACAATCTTCAAAGCGTTTCCGCTAAATATAAAAAATGGTTTACCAAGTTCATTTCTAAGTATTTGTACGTTTCTGAAATTAAAATTTCTAAATCCCGTACTTATAGACTTAGAAAAAGCTTCCTTGCAGCAAAAATTAGCTGCTACACTTTGCAAAGGGAATCCCTTTTTACCAAAAAAATCATACTCTTCCTCCCCTAATATAAAATTAAGAAAATTTTTGTTTTTCATAGCTTTCTCTATTCTGGAAATTTCTACTGTATCTAATCCTATTTCTATCATATTTTCCCCCCACGATATGGTCATGTCTCAAAATAATTGAAATTCCTTCTTTTTTCCCCCCACCCCCATAGGCGGGGGGGAAAATATTATCAACTAATTTGACCCACAACCCGAAATATAGTTGTTTCACTTAAAAGAGGTTATGCCTCAAAATAATTGAAATCCCTTTTCCCCCCCCGCCATCGGCGGGGGGGAAAACATTATAGCCAAAACTATTTAGAAACGTGGTATTATTTACGTTTCTTTCCCCCCGCCATCGGCGGGGGGGGGAAAACAAAAATATCACTGTTTCAAAAGGCTTTGACTATACAATTTCATTCTTCCCGATACTCTTCCGTTATAAACGCTTCAAAAATATCTCCTTCTTTGATGTCGTTAAAATGCTCGAGGCCTATTCCGCATTCGTACCCTTGAGCAACCTCTTTCACATCATCTTTAAACCGTTTTAAAGATTTTATTTTATCTTCCGAAATTATTATGCCATCTCTTACGACTCTTATATTGGCTGTTTTTAAAATTTTACCGGATAATACGTAGCTTCCGGATATTGTACCGACATTTGAAATTTTATAAACTTGCCTGCATTCCGCCCTTCCAAGCTCGACCTCTCTGATCTTCGGCGCAAGCATTCCTTTCATAGCGTCTGTTATTTCGTTTATGCAATCATAAATTACCCTGTAAAGCCGTATATCAACGCTGTTTCTTTTCGCGCTGGATAAAGCTATCGGGTCGGGCCTTACGTTAAACCCTATAATTATAGCGTTTGATGCGTTGGCAAGCATTACGTCTGATTCTCTTACAGCACCTACCGCCCCATGAATAACGTTAACTCTGACTTCTTTATTGATAAGTTTTTCAAGCGACTGGCGAACGGCTTCTACAGAACCTTGTACGTCCGCTTTTACTATAATTTTAAGCTCTTTTATATCTCCGTCTTTCATTTGGTCAAAAAGATTGTCAAGAGTGATTTTAGTTCGATGACTAAATACTTTTTCTTTTTGTTTGTTTCTTCTTTGATTTACAAGTTCTTTTGCAAGTTTTTCGTTACTTGCCACGTTTACTATGTCCCCGCCTGACGGCACGCTGTCAAGGCCGATAATTTCAACCGGCACGGACGGCCCCGCCTCATTTACACGTTCGCCCTTGTCGTTTATCATAGCCCTGATTTTTCCTACAGTTGTTCCGGCTACTACTACGTCCCCTGTTCTGAGTGTACCGTTTTGTACCAGAATTGTGGCGATGGGTCCTCGTCCTTTATCAAGGCGCGCCTCTATGACCGTACCTTTGGCAGGCCTTTTAGGATTTGCTTTCAATTCTTTTACATCTGAAACTAAAATAACCATTTCTAAAAGTTCTTCAAGGCCTATTCTTGTTTTTGCTGAAATCGGTATGCAAGGTACGTCTCCGCCCCATTCTTCCGGCACCAACTCATATTCCGTTAACTGCTGTTTTACTTTATTGGGGTCTGCTCCTTCTTTATCTATTTTGTTTATTGCTACTATTATTGAAACCCCCGCGGCTTTAGCGTGGTTTATCGCTTCGATTGTTTGAGGCATTATGCCGTCGTCTGCCGCAACCACCAAAATAGCGACGTCTGTAATTTGTGCTCCCCTTGCGCGCATTGTGGTAAACGCTTCGTGGCCCGGGGTATCCAAGAAAGTAATATCCTTGTTGTTTCCGAGGCGCACTTTATATGCCCCGATATGCTGAGTAATACCGCCTGATTCTGTTGATATCACGTCTGTTTTTCTGATAGCGTCCAGAAGCGAAGTTTTACCGTGATCTACGTGCCCCATTACTACCGCAACCGGCGCTCTCGGTACTAAATTGCTTTCGTCATCTTCACTGCCGTCAATGATCATTTCCTCGATGGTAACTCTTACTTCCTTTTTTACTTTTGCGTGAAACTCCATGGCAACCAAACTTGCCGTATCAAAATCTATAGTGCTGTTAACCGAGGCCATAATGCCCATGATTATGAGCTGTTTTGTTACTTCTGCGACTGTAGCTTTAAGTTTAGCAGCAAGCTCGCCGACAGTTATTTCTTCAGGTATTGTTATAGTTAAAGGTTTATTCTTGCGTTCATTTGCTATTCTGTTTAGTCTTTCAGTTTCCGTTTCTCTTTTTGCGCTTTTGAATTTGTTTTTTTGATGAGATTTTTGGCTTATTTTTTGTTTTTGAATTATATTATCTGTTCTAACCTTTTCAGATGCCATTTTATCATATTTTTCATTGTACTTGTCGATATTTATGTTCGCTGATTTTATATTGATAACTTTTCCGATCGGCCTTTTTATATTTATTTTAGTTACCGGCGCGGGGGGTGGTGCAAGACTATTTTCGTTTGGAGCGTTTGAAATTTCGGGCATTAATTTTTTGACGTTAATAGTTTTAGATTCATTTTCCGGCAAAGTGGTATTTATAGCTTTTATTTCTTCACTATTTTCTTCTGATTTTTTATTTTGAGACGGCATGCTAAAATACTGATCGAAGTTTTCTACTTGATTTTTTTGAGTGTAGTATTCAAAAATTATATTCAGTTCATTTTCTTCAAGCGACGTCATATGTTTTTTATCTACTCCCAGGAGCTGTTTCAGAAGTGCGGAAATTTCTTTACTTGTGGTGTTTAAATCTTTGGCTACTTCGTATACTCTGTATTTTTTTATCATATTGTGCATTCCTCCTCATGCTCTTGTGAGATTAATTCTTCCACTTTACTGATCATACTTTGATTTATAACTCCGACTATACCTGCGTATTTCCCTATATAATCGCTCAGATCCTCTTTGCGGCAACCAAGATATATGATTTTTATATCTTTTTTATGCCGAGCTATGCTTAGTATTTGATCGAGCGTATTATCAGATGTATCACTGGGGATCAGTATCGCTTTTATTTTATCTTTAACAATCGCTTCTTTTACGTTTTTAGAACCTAAAATCATGTTGTTTGATTTTCTTATTATTCCCAAAAAAGACATTAATTTATTATTCAGTATTTTGCACCGCTTTCTGTATTTGTTCGTATATTTCACCGCTAACTTTACGTGTAAAAATACGTTCTAATTTTTTTTTCTTTTTGGCTGTTTCTACGCACTTTACATCTTTGCATAAATAATAACCTCTGCCATCTTTATTTGCTTCGCTGTCTATTATAATAATTTTATTTTTATCATCTTTTTTAGACGTTCTAACTATTCTTAAAAAGGTATCTTTACTTTTTCTCTCCCCGCACGCTATGCATTTTCTAATTGGAATATGTTTGAACTTTAAAATATGACTTTCACTCCTTTTTAGGTTATGCCTCAAAATAGTTGAAATCCCTTCTTTTTCCCCCGCCTCGGGCGGGGGAAAAGATATTATCAACTAATTTGACCCATCACCCCTTTTTAACCTGAATTAGGTTTAATTCCCCGAAACTTACCTTGCAAAACCACGGTAATTTAATTTCATTACCGAATTAGTTGATAATATCTTTCTCCCCGCCCACGGCGGGGGAGAAAAGGAGGGATTTCAACTATTTTGAGACATGACCAAAAATTAATTTAAAACCTAAATATTACAAATTAATGGCAAAATTAAATTGCCGTGGTTTTCAAGGGCGTTATAACAAAAATCATTTAGAAACGCGGTGTTATTTACGTTTCTTTTTCTCCGCCCATGGCGTGGAAAAAGCAAAAATGTCACGGTTTTAAAAAGTTTTTACTATAATTTTAAAACGGCTAACCTCAATAAGTTATTTTTTGTGTTTTTTAAAACATTATTATACCCGTTACTCCTAAAAAAGTAAATTTGCTTGCGTGTTTTTCCCCGCCGTCGGCTGAAAAGTTGTGAAAAAACAAACGTTTTTCTTTCTTGCCAACGGTGGAGGGGAGGAAAACTTTTTCAGTAAAATTTTTGCTCCCGCCCATCTATTCCCGATGCAGAGCATGCGGAGCATTACGGCGAGTTTGCATGTTTCCTTCGGAAGCACGCACGCAAAAATCAATGAATACGTGGCCTTCTGGGCCGAGGAATTTGATCTCAAATTAGATTAAAACAAAAAAATAAAATGCTGGTGGAGACGGTCGGGATCGAACCGATGACCTTCTGAATGCCATTCAGACGCTCTCCCATCTGAGCTACGCCCCCATAATCTTTGGTCATGTTTCAAAATAGTTGAGATTCTCCCCAACGAGTCGGTCATGCCTCAAAACAGTTGAAATCTCTTTTTTCCCCATCGAATCAAAGGGGGAAAAAGATATTATAGCAAAAACAATTTAGAAACGTGGCATTATTTATGTTTTTTCCCCCGCCTTTGGCGAGGGGAGGACAAAAGCAGGTGGAACCTTTTCTTTCCCCCCGCATTCTGGTGGGGGAAAAAGATTATCAACTAATTTTGGTACAATCTATTATAGCTGCTACATTTGAAAAAAGTAAATTTGTTCATACAGTCTCTCCCCCCACTGGTAGGAAGAGAGTAGCAAAAAATTAGACGTTTTTCAAGAGTGTTAGCTATAGCAATTCCACTTGATATTTACTGCGAAATTTCTCAAAATCTGCGAATTAATCACGAGTATAGGCAATTGAAATATAGCTGTTTCGTTTGAAAAGTGTCTGATTTGTATAACTTTTTCCCATCCGACGGCTGGGAGAAAGTACACGGAAAAATTTACTTTTGAGGGCTGTTTTAAATCGTAACAGCTATAGTTAATCCTGTGTGGGGTTGCTATATAAGAGTATTTTATATTTTTATGGTATAATATTTTTGCGGTGTTGTTTTTGGATTTTATTTGAGTCTATAGCTGCTATAGCAAAAATTATTTAGAAATATGGTATTATTTACGTTTCTTTCTCCACTTTCGGCTGGGGGAAAAGAGAAAAAATGCCACTGTTTTAAAAAATTTTACTATATTTTGAAGCATAGCCAAAAATTAAGAGGAAAAAATATTGATAGGTTATATATCTAAGTATTGTGGTTTTTGTTTTGGAGTGTCTTTAGCGGTAAAAGCGGCTTATGATGAAAGCAAATACGATAAATTATATATGTACGGCGAAATTGTGCATAATCCTGCGGTAATAAAAAAATTAATTAAAAATAACGTTTCGATAATTAATGGCGCTGAAGAAATATTGAAAATTTCATCTCCCAAAGTATTAATCAGGGCTCATGGCATTCCAAAGTTCGCAGTAAAATTATTGAAAGAGAATAATTCTATAATAATAGACAAAACATGCCCAAAAGTAAAAAAGATTCATAATGTTGTGTCTAAAGCATATGAAGAAAATAAAAAAATAATAATAGTAGGTAACCCCATGCATCCAGAAGTTGTGGGGATTAATGGTTGGTGCAATTTTTCAGCGACTGTTGTTAAAAATATTCAGCACGCAAATGAAATTATAGGCGAATTAAATCCTCAAGATATATTTTGTATGGTTTCACAGACTACATTTAATTATGAAAAATATTTAGGAATATATAAATTTTGCATAAAACATTTAAAAGATATAGAATTTAATAATACAATTTGTGGTGACACATCAAATAGACAAAAAGAAATCATGCGGCTTTCTAAAAAAGTAGATATGATAATAGTAATAGGAGGAAAAAACAGCTCAAATTCTGCCAAATTATTTGAAATAGCCAAAGAAAATTGCAAATATGCCCAACATATCGAAACTGAAAATGACCTTTGTTTTTCAAAATTTGGTTTAATCTCTGCGTTTGCCGTCTGCAGTGGGGCCTCTACGCCAATAGAAAGCGTGCAAATTGTAATAGACTATATAAAAAAACATAATAAAGAAAATGGTGTGCAAACCGTAATAAGTAGATTTCCTGCACAACCAAAAATGCGTTAAGATATATACGCGAGCGGTCTTTTTTTCATTGCCCTTCGTTAATTATCAATTTCAGCTTATAATGCAATAAATAAAGCCACATCAGATGTACAGTCAGGCAAAACCGGGCCGATTCCAAGGTGGCTTCAAAATAAACATTTTGACGGTAAAGACGCTGAAGTCAAGGGGCAAAATTATTTATATCCACATGATTTTGAAAATCATTTTGTGAAACAGCAATATTTATTAAACATCATACAATCATCCAACTATAGCTGTTACGATTTAAAACAGTCCTCAAAAGTAAATTTATCCGTGTACTTTCTCCCAGCC
>JAISWM010000115.1 GCA_031270785.1 Oscillospiraceae bacterium | reverse complement strand
TATATCAAAATAAAAATTAGTGATTAACACTAACTAAATATATTTAATCTAAAATAATAATGACATTTTAAAGGTTATCGTGTATAATAATCTTTGTAGCAGGAGTTTAGCCTACGGAGGACGGCTAGCCCACTCCCTAATGATTGGGGGTGAGCGTATGTTTGATATAGCTTTATTTATAGCATTCATGATATTTTACGTATCATTTATTATATATATGATTGACCGTATCAACAAAAATAAATAACCGTTTCTCACTTCCAAAATGTAAACGGTTATTATTTAAATTTTTTGGAGGGCTAGCCGTTCTTTAAACGGTTTAACTTCTGCTACTTTTTTATTATAAATCTAAAAAGTGTTTTTGTCAATACATAAATATATTATATTTTTTTACTTCGGAATTTTAAGCACCTGCCCCAGATAAATAACAGTCGACGTTAAAGCGTTTAAAACATAAATTTCTTTCCATTTTGAACCGTTACGCATCTGCTGCACGGCTATTTCCCACAAATTATCGTCTTTTTTTACTGTATAAGTTGTGTATTCGGTTGCGGTAACAGCAGGCGGCGCAGTTTGCTCATATGGCTCTTTTCAAAAAAACAGTTGTCAAAATAGTCGGTTGTGTCTCAAAACAGTTGAAATTTCTTCTTTTTCCCCCCGCCAATGGTGGAGAAGAAAGATATTATCAATTAATTTGACCCACAACCAAATAGTCTTCCGGATCCACCGGGTTATTGTTTAACCTAACCTCAAAGTGTAAATGATTTCCTGTAGACTTACCGGTAGAACCGACTTCTGCAATTTTTTGTCCTTTTGTTACTTTGTCACCGCATTTTACTGACAATTTACTGCAATGAGCATATAATGTGGAGATTTTTCCGTTTTCATGTAAAATTGTTACGTAGTTTCCATAGCCGTTGTTGTTATCGCCCGCATGTGTTACGGTTCCGCCGCTGCACGCCACAACATCTTGATTAGCTATTCCTGAACTTGAAATATCTATTCCGGTGTGAAGCCCATCTTCACGCTGTCCGAACGGACTTGAAATATTTTTAGTGTATGGAACAGGCCATAATAAATTGTTATCTCCAATTTTTTTTGTACCTATGATTATTTGTTCATCTATTTTTTCTTTTATGGTAGAGCGGGAAATATTTACTCTGGTTACTTCTTCATCATTAATATACGTTACTTCGTCAACGTGCACTTCAAGGCCGTTTATTCCTTTTTGAGTTACTTGTTTAAAGGTTGTAAACTTACTTGGGTCTTCGGTTTTAATTGATTCAAATGCAATTTGCACTTCCTTTTGTTCCATTTGTGAATATTTAACGTGTATAATTTTTTCAAATGTTTCTATATTTATTGTGCTTAGATTTTCGGGTTGAAATTCATTATCAAAATTATTTAATTCTTTTATTTTTTCTATAGTTGTGTTAAATTTTTCACAAATTAAGTCCCAATTATCGTTTTCAGATATTTCGTAGGAAATTATATCCTTTTTGCCGCTTAATATTAGTTCTTTTGCCTCTTCGTCTGATATAATTTCTTTAAAAGGATACAGGCCGCAATCCATACGTACATCTTCAACAAACGAGGAACATAAATTTTTATCTTTTACATATTTTTGTTTTAATTCTGATAATATATTCCTTAAAAAATCCTTATTTTTAGTCGCAAACACAAATTCATTATCCACATATAAACCCACGGCGGGTTGTATATTTTCTTTTAATTCCTCTGATTTTATTTTAGCAATTTCTTTTCCTTTGTAGCTTAAAATTAAACCGTAATTTTGATTATTCCAATAATTTACAGTTGATATAAAAGCGAGCATTGAGAAAATTATGAATGAAATTCTGATATTTTTTATCATGCGCGGATTTACATTGAGTTTAGTAATATTTTTCTTCAAAAAAGACCCTAAACTTTTATTATACAAATCGGATATCCCCCAAACATATTTTCAAAGGTTACTTTTTGAAAACTATTTCTTAAATAATTATAACAAATTATTACGTTTTTGCAACAATTTCAGAGCATATTTGGAGGAACGCACAAATGCGTTAAGAATATTATGGTTTTATTATTGTTAATGTATAAAAAATAAACACTAAAAGTATACACAGCGGCTTAAAAGTCCACATAATTGTGCCGCCGTTTACTATGTTTTTTGGGTTATGCCTCAAAATAATTGGAACTTTTTCTTTTTTCCTCACCGTGGGCGGGGGGGAAAAGAAGGGATTTCAACTATTTTATGGCGCGACCGTGATTTGACTTAAAAAGTACTATGGTATAAAATGCAGATACTAGGGGGTTTTTCGTAATGTCAGGTCATTCTAAGTGGAGTAATATAAAAAGGAAGAAAGAAAAAACTGATTCTCAAAGAGCAAAAATATTTACTAAGATAGGCAGAGAATTATCCGTGGCGGTAAAAGAAGGCGGATCGGATCCTGCGTCTAATTCCAAATTAAAAGACTGCATAGCAAAAGCTAAATCTAATAACGTACCAAATGATAACATTGAAAGAATAATTAAAAAGGCGGTCGGAGAAAGCGGTACAAATAAGTATGAAACCATAACTTATGAAGGGTATGGCGCCGGAGGAGTTGCATTTATGGTAGAAACCCTCACGGACAACAAAAATCGCACGGCAAGTAATATAAGGTATTACTTTGACAAATACTGCGGAAATCTTGGTACCACCGGATGTGTATCATTTATGTTTTCGCCAAAAGGCATCATAATAGTTAAAAATGAAAACTTTACCGAAGAAAAAATCATGGAAGATGCTATAAATTTTGGCGCAACAGATTTTAATTTTGAAGATGATGAATCGGTCATAATAACGCAAAGAGAAACTTTATACGATGTATACCAAAAACTTATTGACAGCGAATATAAATGCATATCAGCTCAAATAGAAATGATTCCGGGTAATTACACACAAATATCTGATGAAGGAATTAAAGCTAAAATAGAGACTTTAATCGAGGTTTTAGAAGAAGATGACGATGTACAAAACATATGGCATAATCTGCAAGAAGAATAGATAAAATTTCCACCGGTTACGCAAGGCCACGCAAAGATTTGTGCACAGCTGGACTACTTAAAAAAGTCTAAATTTCAGTAGCCTTTGCCACGCTAAATCTGTGTGGCTTTTTTTAAAAGAGCAAGAACTATAAAATTGGCATGGCAAACAACCCTGCGGCGAGCCTCGTGTGGTTGCTTACAATTTTTGCTTTTGAAACATGACTGCGCTGATAGCCCACTGCCTCACGAATTTGCGGTGCGAAAGCTACCAGAATTTTGGGTGGTGCCCAAATTAGTTAATAATCAAAACCACCCCTAAAAGAGGTGGTTTGCACAAAGCCTATAAGGCTATAGCTGTTACGATTTAAAACAGTCCTCAAAAGTAAATTTATCCGTGTACTTTCTCCCAGCCGTCGGTTGGGAGAAAGTCATAAAAATCAGACGCTTTTCAACCGAAACAGCTATATTTTGGGGCACAACCAATAATTAATTTGGTTCAGCTTTAGAATATTATACCGAAATTTAAAATTATTTCAATATATTTTGTTAAAAACGTGTTTTAAAAATAAACAGTGCACAAAATTTTTTATTGTCTTATCATAAACACTAGATTTTTTGAAATATTTTTGAATTTAGATAGCAAAAATCATTTATGGACGTGGTATTGTTTGCGTTTTTCCCCCCTGCCTTCGGCGAGGGTGAAAGAAGGAATTTCAGGTTGTGTGTCAAATTGATTGGTAATATCTTCTTCCCCCCCTGCCCGTGGCAGGGGGGAAAGAAGAAAAAACGCCGCTATTTAAAAGGATTTCACTACAAGCTATCGCCCCGCCTGCCGGCGAGGCGATGATTTACTTATATGGCGTTTTTTAAAAAATAGCTGTAATTTCAATTATAAACATCAATTCGCATTCGTTACTTTCCCCACAGGCTCGCTAGGAAAGTAAATCAAATACATATCAGATTTTAGAACCTATCCTCAATAACATAATCGGCGAAGTAAAACATTTGAATGAGCTATCATAATCATGTTTTCTTCAGATGACGTGCTAATTTCATAATCTTTTGACAATCTTCTAAACCAT
>JAISWM010000030.1 GCA_031270785.1 Oscillospiraceae bacterium | reverse complement strand
AAAACATGAAGTTTTTAAGTTTCAAACTAAATAGTCAGTTTGGCGAATAAAACCGCTCTTTTTTGTATGTTGGAATATGCTAGTATAGTGTTTTCACTTATAATTGTAAGCACACTAGTATTGACATTCTTTCAAAAGGTAACTTCGGAGAGTATGATGAGCAATATAAAGAGGAGCTTGCTTTGGTAAGAAAGAAAAACAGACCTAATTTAGCGTTTGGGGCGTTTACAACTTTTCACGATAATGAAGCTATACGTAAAAGAAGAAAATTGGAGGGTATCCATGTTTAATAAAATTACTTGTTTTATTGCAAGTTCAATATCAATATTTTTATGCAGTTTATTTGAAATATATGCTCATTTAAATCGCAGCAAATTAAGTTCCACAGGTATATTTTCTATACTATGTTTTTTGATTTTTCCCGTTATTTTATACTACATTTATTTAAATTCCAATTTTAATAGATGGGTCGGATTCATTTTAGCACTTTCAACATCTATAATTTGTTATACTATGGATGTTTTTGCTTATCATTTTAGCACTGATTTTAAATATTGGGGAACTGGTTTGGGAACAGAAATAATGACAGGTTTATTTATTATTTTTCATTTAGCAATTGCTTTAGTCTGTGCTGTAATTTATTTTGTGATTTGGTGGAGACAAAAAAAGTAGATGTTATAAACTGACGGAAACGGCGCGGTTGTCGGGTTTAATTACAACGGCACTGAGTATTTCTACCTCAAAAACGTACAAGGAGATATTGTAGGGATTACTGATACTACGGGTAACATCTTGGTTGAATATGTGTATGATTCTTGGGGTAAACTTGTTTCAATTACTGGCGGCAATGGTGAAAACGTAACAGATAACACTTCGCATATTGGCTACATAAATCCGCTGCGTTACAGAAGTTACTACTATGACAGTGAAACTGAGCTTTACTATCTAAATGCTAGATACTATGATCCTGAAACGGTCGTGTCCCAAAATAGTTGAAATTCTTTCTTTTCTCCCCATCATGGGCAGGGTGGGGAAAGATATTATCAATTAATTTGACCCACTACCGAGGTTTTGATGCAAAGCCATTTTTTAAGTGATGCATTTTTCGATAGTTTGCGCTCTGTGAGGTTTACGGACAGGTCTATTTTTCAAAGGTGTCAGTTGTATAAAGGCGAGGGCGGGTGTTTAAAATAGAAAAAAAATCACCTCTTAATAAAAAAAGATATTTTTTTATTATAGGAGTTATATTTATAATATTTTCAATTTATGTTGCAAGGCTCGTAGATTGGCAAATTATAAATTCTGATTATTATAAGGCAAGAGCCAATAACGTAAATACTTATAGTATAATTACCGACGCCGTAAGAGGGGAAATCCTAGACTGCAGCGGTAATGGTTTGGCCGTTAATTCCACAGGATACAAAATAATTCTTGACAGGCTTAATATTAATAAAGATAGTGAAAATAAATTTATACTTAAAATGATAAGTATACTTGAAAGGCTTAAATGCTCTTGGATTGATATACTCCCTATTGAAGTTAAAAATAATGAATTTGTATTTTCAGAAGATAAAAAATCTCAAATTTTTCAAATTAAAAAAATTTTGGAGCTAAGTGCTGACACGGGCGCTTCTGAATGCATGGAAAAAATGATTAAAAAGTATAAGTGCAGTGAATTTTCTTTAGACGAAAAACGAAAAATTTGCAGCGTAAAATACAATATGGACAAGATCAGCGGGTACAAATCTAAAATAACCCCATATACTTTAGCTGATAACATTACCGCAGAAGCTATGGCTATTTTTTCTGAATTGTCCGCAAAACTCGGCGGCGGAGTTAGGGTAGAGACATCTTTAATAAGAAATTACATTAATGGTACCATTGCTCCGCATATTGTGGGGTATATCGGACCAATATCAAGCCAAGAGTATGAGAAATACAAAGACAAAAATTACAGTATAGATGCCGTCATAGGTAAAGCCGGAATTGAAAGCGCTTTAGAGAGCGAACTCAGAGGGAAAAGCGGAAAACGCATGGTTCAGCTTTCAAGAAGCGGAGAACTCATCAGAGTGGCTGAAGTTGAAGAAAACGTTCCGGGGCATACTGTATTTTTGACAATCGATTCTGAACTTCAAGAGGCAGCTAATAAATCTTTAGCTGAAAATATTGAAAAAGCTTCCAAAATGGGAGCACCGGATTGTAAGTCGGGGGCGGCTGTCGCGATAGATGTTCGTGATTTTTCTATACTGGCTGCCGCTACTTTTCCAAGCTATGATCTGGCACAGCTTTTTAAAGATCCAAGTTATTATCCGACACTTGCCGCGGACTTTGAAAACACTCCGCTTCTCGGCAGGGCTTTTAACGGCGCGTTTGCTCCGGGGTCTGTTTATAAACCTCTTGTTGCTTGCGCGGGCCTGCAAGAAGGCGTTATTACCCCTGATGACACTATAAATTGCGGCGGCGGTTATACGTATTACAAAGGGTATACTTTAAGATGTATGGGCCGTCATGGAAACGCTAACCTTAAACTTGCTCTTTCGAAATCTTGCAATGTGTTTTTTGCTGAAGTCGGCAGACGTTTGGGTGCTACCCTTTTGGCTGAGTATGCCAATAGGTTTGGAATGGGTGTTAAAACGGGTTTGGAAATGTACGAAGGTAAAGGAATTATTGCAGGACCTGAATATAGTAAATCTGTGGGGGCTAAATGGTATGAGTCGGGATCATCGCAAGCCGCGATAGGGCAGTCTGACAATATGATTACACCGCTCCAGCTTGCTGTGTATACGGCGACTATCGCTAACGGAGGCAATAGATATAAAACGCGCTTAGTCAAAAAAATTACGAGTCATAATAAGTCAGACGTTATATTGATGAATGATGAAAATAATGCCGAATTTATTGAAAATTGCGGTGTATCTGCGGAAAACTTAAATATAATTAAGGATTCTATGAGGGAAGTGGTACTTTCGGGTACCGCCAGAGATTTTAGCGGTTTTGAACCCCCAATAGCCGCTAAAACCGGCACGGCTGAAAATCCCATGGGTTCTGACCATACAAATTTTATATGTTTTGCACCTTATGATAATCCTAAAATTGCTGTATCTGTGGTTATTGCTAATGGGAAGTACGGTATTATTTCCAAAAATGTGGCAAAAGACATATTAAACCAATATTTTAAAACTCAAAATTCTTAGTAATACAGCAAAAATCATTTATAGCTGCTTACATTTTAAAAAAGTAAATTTCAGCAATTACCGCCCCGCCTGTGGCGGGGGAAATAACAAAAAACGTCACTATTTTAAAGGGTTTTAACTATATAGCTGTTTCGTTTGAAAAGCGTCTGATTTTTATGACTTTCTCCCGGCCGACGGCGGGGAGAAGGTGGTCATGTCTCAAAATAATTGAAATCCCTTCTTTTCCCCCCGCCCATGGCGGGGGGGAAGGAACAAAAACGCCACTGTTTCAAAAAGGTTTTTGGCCATGTCTCAAAACAGTTGAAATTCCCTTGTTTAGACTTTTTAAATTAAATCACTTATTAGACCTGTCTGTAAACCTCACAGAGCGCAAACTATCGAAAAAAGGTTGTGGACCAAATTTATTGATAATATCTTTTCCCCCCGCCATAGGCGGGGGGAAAATAAGGGATTTCAACTATTTTGGGACACGACCCGAAAAAATGCATCACTTAAAAAATGGCTTTGCGCCAAAATCTCGGTAGTGGGTCAAATTACTTGATAATATCTTTCTCCCCCGCCTTTGGCGGGGGGAAAAAGAAGAAGTTTTAATTATTTTGAGACACGACCGAAAAATATCTCGGCATTCTCGGCCTTCGCACGCTCGGAAATGCTCGGGAACTCCGATTCTACCCAATTTTTCACCTGTTCCTCATCTTGCTTGTAGGCGCGCTTTATGGGACGCTGAACGGAGAACCCCCACCGCGCCAAGTAATATCCGAGAGTGGATAGCGGCATATCTATCTTGTATTTTTCAAGAATTAAGCTGCGTATGTTGCTTCGTGTCCACAAACACTCCTTGAAACGCAGTTGTTCAGGTGTTTTGTCAATTATTATTCGTTGTATTTCGCGTTCCTGCTCGAAAGTAAGTGTGCGTTCCGCACCTTTCCGGCGACCGCGTGTCTTTGGCTTTATTGCCGCAATGCCGCCTTGTGCATACTGTTTCTTGGTGCTTTGGACGTGCCGCAAGCTGACATCT
>JAISWM010000021.1 GCA_031270785.1 Oscillospiraceae bacterium | reverse complement strand
GTGACAAAGGCTCGGAGGTTTGAGTGTGCGAAAACCAGCGTCTTGAGACGCTAGCCGGTATTACAAGCCTTATAGGCTTTGTGCAAACCACCTCTTTTAGGGGTGGTTTTGATTATCAATTAATTTGTGACACTACCTAAACTCGATACGTATTTAACAGCTTGATTACCGGCAATAGCCCCATCAGCGGCAGCGGTGATTATTTGTCTTAAATCTTTTTTTCTGCAGTCTCCGGCCACATATACGCCCGGTATATTTGTTTCGCACGAATCATTTGATATAAAATATCCATTGGCGTCCATGCCAATTTGATTATAAAAAATCTCATTGCCTGGTTCGTATCCTATGGCAATAAATACTCCATTTACGTCTAGGTTGTAAATTTTGCCTTTAGAATCAATAATTATACCGTTTACAAATTTGTCACCAAAAATTTTTATAATTTTTGATTCCAAAAGTTTTTCGATGTTTTTTTTACTGTTTATTATGTCTAACATGTGTTGTCCAGCTCTGAATGAGTTTTTTCTTATTATTAGGTAAACTTTTTTGCAAATATTAGATAAAAATACGGCGTCCTCCAAAGCTACGTTCCCGCCGCCAACAACTGCCACACTTTTCCCGCTAAAAAAAGCTCCGTCGCACGTGGCGCAGTAAGAAACTCCTTTACCGGAAAATTCGTTTTCGCCGGGAACGTTTAATTTACATCTTTTAAGCCCGTTAGCTACTACTATGCTTTTTGAGTGAAATTCATGTTTAGCTGTTTTGACGCATTTATTACTTCCTTTAAGGTCCACTTCAATAATTTTTTCGAATATAAACTCACACCCCAAATTTGAAACTTGCTTATACATGTGATTTGCAAGGTCTGTGCCTGGAATTTTCTCGAATCCCGGGTAATTTTCTATACTGTTTGTCAGGGACATTTGCCCGCCATACATATTCTTTTCAAAAGCGGTAACGCTTAAACCATATCTTAAAGCATACAAAGCCGCCGTAAGGCCTGCCGGCCCTGCCCCGATTATAAGTACATCTGCCATGTAATGTAGGCCCTCTTTTCTGTAGTTGTCGCTTTCCCAAAAACGCAAATTCGCTCGCGCGCTTTTTTCTGCGGTTGTGGCTTAAATTAATTGATAATATCTTTCTCTTGCGCAAATCGGCGTGGGGAGAAAAAAGAAATTTCAATTATTTCAAGGCGTGACCGAAAAATGCATCACTTAAAAAATGGCTTTGCATCAAAATCAGGTCATGTCTCAAAACAGTTGAAATACCTTCTTCCCCCCCTGGCGGGGGAAAAGATATTATCAACTAATTCGGACCACCACCCAAAATCTCCCGGGAAGTATTTTATACGCCGTCGTCGATTTTGATTGCAATTTGTAATGTTTACGGACAGGTCTATTATATTTTCACCCCGCAGGTTTAGCGGCGGAAAGAACAAAAACGTCACTGTTTTAAAAGATTTTTACTATTTATAGCGAAAAGGTTTGTTTTATGATATCGTCCAATTGCTCTTTAGGTATAAATCCATTTTCAACACGTTTTATTTCACTGTTTTCAAAAAAAATCACAGTCGGAACCGATACAACTTCATATTTTTGAGCCAAATCGATATTTGCATCTATATCTACTTTTCCTACGGATATTTTTCCATTATATTCATCGCTTAATTGTTCAATTACAGGTCCCAGCATTTTGCACGGTCCACACCAAGAGGCAAAAAAATCTGCGATAACGGGTATTTTTGATTCCAGTACTTCTTTATTAAAATTTTGAGAATTAAATTCTATAATCATATAAAACACTCCTAATTAAACTATAAATTATGGTAACAGCTACTTGCAAAGTAGGCTGTTATTTGCGTTTTTCCTGCCGCAAACGGGAGGAAAACAAAAATAACTGTTTAAAAAGTTTTTACTGTAATACTACATAACTTTCCCATGCGTATTATATATATAATTTTTAAAAAAGTAAACAATGCAAAATTATTAGCTGCCGCATAGCAAATAATCGGTTGTGGCCCAAATTGGTTGATCATACCTTTCCCTCCGCTAGAACGCGGGGGGAAGAACAAAAATTTCATCAATTATCGCTCCGCTACGGCGGGGAAAGAAGCTTAAACAACCCCATATTTTTTATGCGGGAAAGACATATTTTCAGGAGAAGAAATATTGGAAATAAGAAATTAGTGGTACTGCGAAAACTGCATAAACGGCTTCAAAACAGAAGCAGAAAGAGAGGACTGTTTTTGAAGAAGTTATTTACGGAACTTTTAATTTGCCCAGAAAAAAAGAACTTTTGAAATCTGATACCGAGTATGACGTGTAAATTGATTTCGCAGGAGGTTTATTATATAAATTTTATGCAATTATATTAAAAAAATTAAAATATAAAAGTGAATTTAATTAATTCATACGAACATAAATTTTTTGCTTGAATTTTTTACCAACACAGACTATAATTGTAAAATATTGTATTTACTTACATTATTTTATAATTATGGAGGGAACTATGAAATTTAGAAAATTTGCAGCAAAAATGTTTTTGGTGATTTTGGCCGTTGGGTGTTGTTGCTTTGCAAAAGCATCAGCTAAAGATGAGGTACTGTATGGGTCATGCCTGAGGGGGACGGTAACGCCTCTTGATGATGGGACTGTAGCAATCGTTGCCAGTGTGGACACAAACCTTATATTTAATTCTAGGGATAAAAGAAGTTGTAAAAGGACGGTGGATAGTGCTTTTCGGCACATAAGAGAGCAATGTAAAAAACCTGTTAGCAGAATAACTATTGAAGGCATAACATATAGTTTTTCCCTTGAGACTAGGGAAATAGTTGTGGATGGTGCGCCGGGATGTTCACCGGTGGCCAATAAGTCTGCGTTAGATGTCTTGGCGATAATGCCGATTTTTGAGGTAGAAAGTCATAAAGTACAGAGGTGGAGTTTAGAAAAGGGATGGCATATGGTGGATATATTAACTTTGAAGGCTACTGAACCTACTTCCGAAGTGAATCGCGTGGTAATTCGTGGTAATGTCCGTGTTATTCCAAGAAGTTTTTTAGCACTGGATGTTAGTGAAGAGGGTGGTGGTAAGATTGATTACGATGGTAGCATACGACCTCAAACGATAGATCTCGGGGAAAGTAGTGTTGATAGAATTTGTCGTGAGGCATTTTTTGTTCCTGTTTCAAAAATTATTCTTCCGAAACATCCGGTAAACGTTCTTGTACGCCTAGGCCGTGATGGTGATGAAATAGAAATAGAAAATGCGGAATACGCTAATTATATAAGTCCAAATTATATGTCGAGTAACGATGATGATCTGGAAGAAGTAGGTTGTTGTTTGTTGCTTTAGTAGTGCGACAATTATCGTTCTTGAAGAAAATCTGAATTTTGGCAAGCCGTTGCACCGTCCGTTGGGTGTGGGGCGATGGCTTATTTGGTAACTAACTGCCCCTGAAAAACATCTAAATTCTCGCGCTATATGAGTAAGTCAACACCTCGCCAGCGGCGGGGTGTTGACTTTTAAGAATCTGTATTCACAGATCGAAAACTTGGTCATGTCTCAAAATAATTGAAATTCCTTCTTTTTCCCCCGCCCAGGGCGGGGGAAAAAGATATTATCAAATAATTTGACCCATCACCGAAAACTTATAGCTATTTCTTTCGAAAAACGTCTAATTTTCATAATTTTCTCTCCGCTGGCTCACGGGGCAATGGCGGTAGAGTTAAAGATATCCGAAAAATGGGTATTAGACCTGTCCGTAAATTTTACAGATTGCAACCAAAATCGACGACGG
>JAISWM010000037.1 GCA_031270785.1 Oscillospiraceae bacterium | reverse complement strand
CTGTTCTTGGCTCAACCGTACCGCATTAGTTTTCAGTTCGTTATCCATGTCCATATTATAACATACTTGGTGCAAAAATGCAAGGTTTATTTGGTATGTCAATATTATCAACTAATTTGGCCCACCACCCGATTCGAGTAAAGGAGAAAAAAGAAGTTTCAACCGTTTTGAGGCATAACCATAAAATGGTAATCATATACAAAATTCAGGCGCTTTTGTTGTCGTGATGCACAATTGATTTGTATAATTTGAAAATAAGTATAGGCAAACGTTCCAAAAAACGATTTTTTGTTGACTAAACATATATCTGTGATGTAGAATTAGGATATTGTTATTTTTTATATACTGATCATAATTAAAATTTTGGATTTTAAAGTTCTTATTACACTCGCCGCATGGCGTGGGTAATGAAAAACAAGATCCTAAATTTCGGTTTTGATGGGTGTGTGCTGTGGGGCTATATAAATTTATCGAAATTTAAAATCTTAATTGTTTGGAGGAAGTTTGTATGTATGACGAAGAAGTCGAGGTAAAAAATCAGGTGGGGCTTCACGCTCGTCCTGCCACATTTTTTATTAAAAAAGCTAATGAATTTGAATCTACCATCTGGGTTGAAAAAGATGAAAAAAGAGTAAATGCAAAAAGTTTGTTGGGTGTTTTGTTTCTTGGAATAATTGGCGGAACACGCATACGCATAATTGCCGATGGCAAAGATGAAGAAGAGGCTGTTAAAAGTTTAGTAAGCCTTGTTGAGTCTGGGTTTGATGGCGGTGACATGAAGCTGGAGAGTGAAAGTGATATGGATTTTTAGAAAGCTCAAAGGTTAAAAACAGAGAGCAGATGAAATTCGGTGCTTATCTAGTCCGGACTTTGTATAGTGGTTTAACTTAAAAAACATAAACTCTTGTAACTTTTTCCCCGCGAGCCTGCGGGGAAAGAGCGCGCAAATGAGTATGTTTTATTTTGGTCACGTCTCAAAACAGTTGAAATCCCTTCTTTCACCCTCGCCATGGGCAGGGGGGAAAAAGATATTATCAACTAATTTGGCTTACAACCGGGAAGAAAATGGGGAAAAATTAGGCATTTTTAAAGGACATTAGCTATACAATTCGTTAATGGTGTTTGCGCCTGTAGCTCAGCTGGATAGAGTGTTTGGCTACGAACCAAGAGGCCGGGAGTTCGAATCTCTCCAGGCGTACCAAAAAATCGCTTAAAGTCAATAATTAAGGTGATTTAGTCATTTATTGGGTTATGTCTCAAAAATAATTGAAACTTTTTCTTTTTTCTCCGCTAGACGGCGGGGAAGGTATTACCGACCAATTTGGCTCACAACCATTTATTAACAATTTGAAAAAATCATAAAATGTTCAAGTTTTGTTTGGATTTTGATATAGTGATTTAATTTAAAAAGTATAAACTCTTGTAACTCTTTCCCGGTGAGTCGGCGTGGGAAAGTAAATCAAACACACATCAGATTTTTAATTATAGTTGTTTCACTTGAAAAGCGTCTGATTTTTACAACTTTCTCCCAGCCGACGGCTGGGAGAAAGTACTCGGATAAATTTACTTTTGAAGACTTTTAAATCGTAACAGCTATAAAAAATAGTATCAGGTTCGATTTGAACCCAAATTTGTATTTTATTTTAGGATTGAGACTTATGAAAAAAACAATAAAGCTGCAGTCTTGCGCAAAAATAAACTTGGGTTTAAGCGTTTTGTCCAAAAGAGATGATGGCTATCATAATGTTGATATGATTATGCAGTCTTTAAATCTATGCGATTTTATTACTTTAGAAAAAAATGATGTTTTGAAAACCGGAGTTTTTTGTGATAAAGAATTAAATTGTAAATCGGAAAATAATACTGCTTATAAAGCCGCTGCTGAATTTTTTAAATATACAGGTGTTAATGATTTTTTTATAAATATAAATATAAAAAAAAATATTCCTGTTTGTGCAGGCCTTGCCGGCGGAAGCGGTAACGCAGCGGCAGTACTGCTTGGATTAAATAGTATGATGGAAACTAATTTAAATATTAATCAATTAGCTGAAATCGGCAAAGGCGTTGGAGCTGACGTGCCGTTTTTTATTTTTGGCGGTACCGCAAGAGCAACAGGTATCGGTACTAACTTAGAAAAGATCAAAAGCCGCCCAAAATATTATGTTTTGATAGTTAAACCCGGGATTAGTATCTCCACTAAAAACGCTTATGCGAAAATAGATTTGCATAGCGCCGTAGATGATGCCTTTGAAAAATGTTTGATTTCTTATAATTCTCTCCTACCTGGCGGCGGGGAAAAACCACGCGGACAATTTAATTTTTTTCAGAGCAACAGCTATATCTATGAAAACACCAAGATAGATAATATTTTAATTGGTATAAATAAAAATGACACCAAAATTATCGCTGCAAATCTGTTTAACGATTTAGAAAATTGTTTGTCCGATAAAGAAAAAAAAGAGATTGACTATATAAAAGAATTTATGGTGTCCATGAAAGCATTAAATGCCTGCATGAGTGGCAGTGGACCTTCTGTTTACGGAATTTTTGATGAGGAAAGTACGGCAAAAAAGTGCCTGGAAAAGATTAAAACAGAGTACAGTGAATCTTTTTTTTGCAGACCGGTAGATTACGGTGTAAAAATATTAAGCCCATTCTAATTACTATTTCTAAATTAAAAATTGGTGTGTGTTTGATTTACTGTTCCCGCATTCGGCGGGCTATGTCTCAAAATAGTTGAAATTCTTTTCCCTCCCGCGTTCTAATGGGTGGGGGAAGATATTACTAATTTTACCTACAACCTTTGGCGGAGGAAAAAACGTAAATAATACTACGTTTCTAAATGATTTTGGTAGTGATCCAAATTAATTGATAATATCTTTCACCCCCGCCTAGGCGGGGGTGAAAGAAAAAGTTTCAACTAATTTGGACCACTACGGAATACGTAGTCTGAAAGGTTGGGGAATTAGACTTTAAATTAGATTAAAAAACCACAAAATTAACTTTAAATGTAAAGAGGTTGGCATATGAATGCTGCGTTATTGACAATCGGCGTTATTATTATCGTTTTATTAGCGGTAATCTTTGCTTTGCAAATGATTAGCAGAAAAAAGTTTGATATAGGCGAAATCACCGCATTACTGAAACACACCGCCGATGAACAGCGCGAATGCGTTCAAAAACAAATTTCAAGTGGAACGACCGAGCAATTTGAACGTTTTGGCGTGATTCAAAAAAGTGTTCAAGAAACGTTATCGGTAAACCGCGAAGAGGTAAACCGCCAACTCGCTGAGTTTCAGCGACAAATGGAAACGCAGCTAACGGTTATTCAAAAAGCAAGCACGGAAAGTAATGAGCGAATTAACACAACCGTAACTACCGCGCTGCGGGCGAGCCGTGAAGAGCAAAACAAACAATTTCACGCTTTCGGGGAACAGGTAGACAGTCGTCTTTCCTCTGTGCAGCGAGCCAATGCCGATAATGCCGAAAAGGTGAACGCCACGCTTGAAAACAAGATGAAAGCTTTGCAAGAAAGCAACGAAAAACGGCTCGAACAGATGCAAGGCGTGGTGGACGAAAAATTGCAAAAAACTCTCGAAGCTCGTCTTGCGCAGTCGTTTGAGCTGGTCGGTAAACAGCTTGACAGCGTTCAGCAGGGGTTAGGCGAGATGAAAAACCTCGCCGCTGATGCGAAATCACTGAAAAACGCTCTTACGAATGTAAAAGAACGTGGCACATACGGCGAGGTTCGTCTTGAAAAATTGCTTTCTGATATTCTCGCTCCGAACCAATACGATATAAACGTGGAAATAGCAAGCGGCAAGCGTGTGGAATTTGTTATCAAACTTCCCGGCAATGGTGATGCTCCGCTTTTACTACCGATTGACAGCAAGTTCCCGATTGAGGATTATAACCGTCTGCTTGACGCACAAGACAAATCCACAATCGACGAAGTGCGGCGTTCACTCGCTACAAAAATTCGTACATTTGCTAAAGATATCCATAATAAGTACATTGTACCTCCGAAAACAACTGACTTTGCATTAATGTTTCTGCCAACCGAGGGACTTTACGCCGAAGTTGTGCAAAACGCCGCTTTGTTTGAGGAGTTACGCGACAAGTATAAAGTCACTGCGGTAGGTGCGACTACGCTGTCGGCGTTCCTTGCTTCTTTGCAAATGGGATTCAAGACGCTTGCAATTGAACAGCGTTCACAGGAAGTGTGGGATACGCTCCGTTTAGTCAAAAAGCAATTTAACGAGTTCGGAAAATTGCTTGACACCGCGCATAAACAATTACAGACTGTGGACGAAACGATAGAAAAAATTGTCGGTGTGCGCACACGGCAAATAAACCGTGCATTAAAAGAAGTAGAAATTCTCGAAACATCAGATGCCAATTCGCTTACTCCGGAAGATACGAATGATCACGGTAATTTAATTTTGTAATGTTCGAGGGTTGAATGAACATTTTTTCACCCACGCATTCTAGTGAGTGCTATACTAAAACTTTCAACATGTGCAACGAACGTTATACCAAGACTTTCACCACTTGCAGCGGGCGGTGTGAGCTTTGAAGCGGGTGCTATACTAAAACTTTCAACATTTGCAACGAACGTCATACCAAGACTTTCACCCCTTGCAGCAAGCGGTGTGAGCTTTTCAATATCAACATCTTTACACGCGAGATGGATACATATTTTTTTATTGTTGCGGGCACACCAATCCAAAAATTCGAGAATACTTTCAGTATGGACGTAATTTTCATGTCGGTCGTTGGGTCGCCCCGCATATAAACTTGCTAAAACCCTCATTCCTTCATCAGAACCGGTATTCTTACCTGCCCGAAAAAAACAAATTTGTTTTGGATTTTCGCCACCACACCACACACTATACCCCATGAACGGGCCATAACCTATTCCATATACACCAGGTTCAAGGCAGAAAAAATTCCCAGGGTCGGTACTAGCTTCAATACTAATCTCTAATACTTCAATTCTTTCAAAAACAGTTTTTTCGTTATCGCATAGGCAGGGGTGACTATTTAAACAAGCTCTTGCAGTGGAATAAACTATGGGACCGCCACCCTCTGCGGCAGGCGTTATACAGCAAACTATTGCCATTGCTATTGCTGCTATAATTATATTTTTTTTAAATCTCATGTTTTTATTTCTCCTTTAAAACTTAATTAGCATTAATTTTATCATATAAATAAATGTAAATAAAATGATTTGGCAAAAATTATTGCAAAACTATTGAATTTATATTAAAATACTCAAAATAATTGTGAATTCATCGAATTTTTGTTTAGGCTGGGCAAGTGTATAGCAAAAACCATTAAAAAACGTGATATTATTTGCGTTTCTCCCCCCCCGCTGATTCTCGGGGGGAAAAAAAGAAGTCTCAATATTTTAAGACATGACCGTTGTTTTTTCCGTAAACTGTGGTTAAAATAAATAACGTCACTGTTTTGAAAAGTTTTTAATATATGATACAACACGGGCTTATATAGTAGATCTGTCCGTAAACTTTACAGATTGCAATCAAAATCGACGGTGGCGTATAAAAATACTCCAAGGAGATTTTTGGTAGTAGTCTAAATTAATTGATAATATCTTCCACCCCCCCGCTATAGGCGGGAGGGAAAGAAGGGATTTCAACTATTTTATGGCGCGACTGGATTTTTGTTTCAAAAGGTTTTTATTATACGCACAAATTTATTTTTTCAAATGCAGCAGCTATATCAAAGTATGGGGGGAATAAAAATGTTTAGTAGATTAGAGTCAATTGAAAAACATTTTGATGGTATAAATAAGGATTTGTGTGACCCAAATATAATTAGTGATCAGGATACTTACAAGAAATTAATGAAAGAATTTAAAAGCATTACGCCTATTGTGGAAAAATATAAAGAGTATAAGAAAACAGAAAACGATCTTAAAGAGGCAAAGGACATTTTATCCGAAAGTTCAGGCGATAAAGAACTCAGAGAAATGGCGGAAACGGAAATAGAGTCATCACGGGGGAAATTGGAAGTCATATCTAATGATCTTAAGATTCTTTTGCTGCCAAAAGACCCCAACGACGACAGAAACGTTATTATAGAAGTAAGAGGAGGAGCCGGAGGAGAAGAAGCGGCTCTATTTTCCGGGGTACTTTATAGAATGTACAGCATGTACGCCGAAACACGAAAATGGAAATCAGAGATTTTGAATTTCAATGAAACAGGACTTGGCGGATATAAAGAAATCAGTTTTATGATTTCAGGGGAAGGAGCATATTCAAGGCTTAAATTTGAAAGCGGAGTTCACAGGGTGCAAAGAGTACCGGAAACGGAAGCTCAAGGCAGAGTTCATACATCGACGGTGACCGTGGCGGTTTTGCCCGAAGCGGACGACGTTGAAATAGATATTAATCCAGCGGATTTACAAATAGACACTTTCAGAGCAAGCGGAGCCGGAGGGCAGCATGTTAATAAAACAGAATCCGCCATAAGAATTACGCACCTGCCGACCGGAGTAGTAGTGGAATGCCAAGATGAAAGAAGCCAGTATAAAAATAAAGATAAAGCCATGAAAGTTTTAAAATCCAGACTGCTTGAAGCGGAAAGAGAAAAACAAAACAGCGCTTTGGCGCAGGAAAGGCGCCTTCAAGTTGGTACGGGGGACAGGTCCGAACGAATCAGAACTTATAACTATTCTCAAAGCCGCATGACTGACCACAGAATAGGGTTAACCCTTTATAAATTAGACAGTATATTAAATGGAGATTTAGACGAAGTAATAGATGCGCTTATTACCGCCGATAGAGCCGAAAAATTATCCGGCGGAAAAAATTTATAAAATAAGTGTTGCATTTTGATTACCTATATGTTATAATGAAATCGTAGACATTCCAAACAACAATATCATACTATAACAAGGAGTAAAATAAATGATAAACAATAAACTGTTTCCTTGGGGGAACAAATTGGTGTCTTTGGCATTGTCGGCTTGCCTTTGCAGCGAAATGGCGGTGTTGGCGGCAGAGGATGCGGCTGTGGAACTTGAAGATAGCACTGTTTTTTCACTTGAAGCAGAAGATGCGGCTACGGAACCTGAAGACAGTGCCGCTACTTCACTTGAAGCAGAAAATGTGGCTGGATATTCTTGGTGGAGAGGAATTATAAATGCCATTTTTGGGGATGGCGCAGAAGATGTGGATGAAAACACGGGTGAAGATGAAGATGCGGATGAGGATGCGGAACTTGAAGCAGAAGTTGCAGCTGTGGAACCTGAAGCAGAAGTTGCAGCTGTGGAACTTGAAACTGCGGAATTTGAAGCAGAAGTTGCAGTTGTGGAACCTGAAGTAGCAGTAGAATCTGAAGCTGCGGAACCTGAAACAGAAGTTGCAGCTGTGGAACTTGAAACTGTAGAACCCGAAACAGAAGATACAGCTATAGAACATGAAGCAGAAAATGTGGCTGGATATTCTTGGTGGAGAGGAATTATAAATGCCATTTTTGGGGATGGCGCAGAAGATGTGGATGAAGACACGGATGAAGATGAAGATGCGGATGAGGATGCGGAACTTGAAGCAGAAGTTGCAGCTGTGGAACCTGAAGTAGCAGTGGAACCTGAAGCTGCGGAATCTGAAGCAGAAGTTGCAGCTGTGGAACTTGAAACTGTAGAACCCGAAACAGAAGATGCACCTAAACCTTCTTTATTGGAAAGAATTATAAATGCCATTTTTGGAAATGACGCAGAAGATGCGGATGAAGACACGGATGAAGATGCGGAACTTGAAGCAGAAGATGCAGCCGGGGAACCTGAAGTAGAAGAAGTAGAAGATGCAGAAGGCGAGAATGCAGGAGACCTTGGCTCAATTTTGAAGTATTGCGTAGACAATTCGACTGAAATATTTGGAACAGTGAGTGGGATTAGTACAACAGGATTGGCCTATGTGTTACTTAAAAACCAAACTGAGCTAAATGAGACACAACAAAATTTAAATACGGTAGCCAACGATTTAAGAACTGCACAAGCGGAGAAAGAAATGGTGCAAAGTGATCTAGATAAGGCACGACAGGATATAATTGATCTGGAACAGTATGCGCAAGCAGTGTCAAGGGCGAATGAAGCGGTAGAGGACCGTGCAAATATGGCACAAGGACATCTAACTAATACACAAAAGACTCTAACTGATGAACGAAGAACTCAACATAAAACAGAACGTGAGCGAAATGAGGCACAAAGGGAGCGAGATGTGGCACGAAGTGAGCGAGATGCGGCACGAAGTGAGCGAAATGCGGCACAAATTCGGCAAGAGGTGTTAGAGAGCCGTGAAAGAGAGCGCATCTGGAGAAATAGCGTCAGGATAATGTTCGTGAAATATAATGTGGTATCGAATGATAACCTGGACAATCTATCAAATAATAGTCTGCGCGACACAATAAAAGTTAATCTGTTAAATCAACATGTGGTAACCCAAAATGAGTGGAATAGATTATTAATAAACGACAGATTGTTTGATCTAGCACACAGGCGTCTGGCAGCCTATGAAGCAAGAGCATATACAGCTTTGTGGTTGGGGAGGACTCCAAGTATTCTTAACGCGGAGTATACCGATGCGCGTTTGAGAGCAGACTATCTTGTAACACACCCGACAGTAAATCTGGCCTAAAAAAGTGTTAAAAACAAAATTATTGAATTATGAAAATTATGACCAGGCGATAGAAATTTTAAGGTCCGGGGGGCTTGCGGCAATTCCGACCGAAACTGTTTATGGTTTAGCTGCGAATATATTTGACCGAAAAGCAGTTTCCGGTATTTTTACCGCGAAAGGCCGCCCTTCAGATAACCCGCTGATAGTGCATATTTCAACAATGAGCATGGTAAGCGGACTTGTAACTGAAATTACGCATAAAGCACAGGCGCTGGCGGATAAATTCTGGCCAGGGCCTTTGACTGTTGTTTTGCCTAAAACCGATAAAGTAAATAATACAGTCAGTGGCGGGCTTAATACGGTAGCTATCAGAATGCCAAAGCATAAAATAGCTCTGGATATAATAAATAAGCTGGGTATTCCGCTTGCGGCGCCTTCCGCAAATAGGTCCGGCGGCCCAAGCCCAACCACGGCAAAGCATGTTTATGATGATTTATATGGGCGCATAGATGCCATAGTAGACGGTGGCCCTTGCGAATTTGGGGTTGAATCCACGGTTATAAGTTTCACGGATAATGCCGCGAAAATATTACGCCCCGGTGCCATAACCCGCGAGATGATAGAGGAAGTTATAGGAAACACAGAAGTTGACAAAGCGGTTTACAACAAATTAAAAAGCGGGCAAACCGCTGCTTCTCCCGGAATGAAGTACAAACACTATTCTCCGAAATGTAAAGTAGTAATCGTAGATGGACGCAAAGAGCAGTACATAGAATTTGTCAATAAAATCGGCGGCGGCAATGTGTATGCTTTTTGCTGCGATGAGGACATACCGTTTTTAAAAATACCATATATTTCATACGGGGGGGAAAATAATTTATTAGAACAAAGCAAAAATCTATTTGACAGACTAAGATATTGCGACACCATAAACGCAGGCATTGTCTACGTGCGTTGCCCTAAAAAGGCCGGGATAGGTTTTGCGCTTTACAACCGCCTTTTAAGATCAGCCGGGTTTGAAGTAATTAATTTAGAGCGGTAATTTATACTAGACCTGTCCGTAAACCAGCAGTAGTCCAAATTAATTGATAATATCTTTCCCCCCCCGCCTACGGCGGGGGGAAAGAACAAAAATGTCACTGTTTTAAAAAGCTTTTACTATAGTCCCCCGCCGAAGGCGGGGGGAAAGAACAAAAATGTCACCATTTAAAAAGATTTTACTATAGCCCCCCGCCGAAGGCGGGGGGGAAAGAACAAAAATGCCACTATTTAAAAAGATTTTACTATAGCCCCCCGCCTACGGCGTGGGGAAAGAACAAAAATGCCACTATTTAAAAAGATTTTATTATAGCCCCCCGCCGAAGGCGGGGGGAAAAGAAGGAATTTTAACTATTTTGAGAAGTGGCCAAATTTCAAGTATTTTTGGAAAAATTCAAAACAAAAATACTCGGGAAGTAAGTGTTGGGGGATCTTTAAATACAGGTTCTAAAATTTCTCTACACACCTTTATCCTCAAGAAGCTTACCATTGACATCAAAAGTACTGGAATTTGATCTATTTGCGGTGGAACGATATACACTTATCTTTACACTATCCCCGACCTTACACTTGGCAAGTTCACTGTAAAGGACTTCAAGGTCAGTGACATTAGAATCGTTAATCTTGGTTATAATATCCCCAACTTGCACCCCGTTTGCAAAAAAGTCACTGTCTTTATTTATCTCAGAAATTATCATTCCTATAGGGACGTTATACATCTGGGACTGGTAATGCGAAACCATTTTGCCTGTTAACCCCAGTTTTACTCTTCCGGAAACATAACCCTTAGATATTATATCATCCACAACACTCTTGACCGTATTGCTTGGTATAGCAAATCCAACGCCCTCGATTACGTTCCCTACTATTTTAGTAGATGTTATACCTATTACTTGACCGTACATATTTAAAAGAGGTCCGCCGGAATTTCCGGGATTTATGGCGGCATCGGTTTGTATATACTTTACAAAATGCTGTTTAGATTGGCTCAACGACCTGTTTAAGGCAGATATAGTACCTCTTGTTAAAGAATTCGTAAGGCCTATCGGATTGCCAAGAGCTAAAGCCCATTGCCCTATTCTAACGTTATCTGAGTTGCCGAATGTAGCAACCGGCAAATTTGTTTTTTCCGCTTTAATAACTGCTAAATCTGTTTTAGTGTCATAGCCTACAATTTTTCCCGGAAATTCTTCTCCGCCGCTTAAAACTATCTTCACGTTGTTTTGCTTTGAATCCCCAATAACATGGGAGTTAGTTACGATATATCCGTCGCTGCTTACAATTATACCCGAACCTTGCCCTTTAGGGTCAGAAATAATATTTGCTTCGGAATCATAGACCACCACACCTACAACGGTTGGAGAAACCTTATCATAAACTTCTTCTGCCGACATCCCAACTCCTTCCACGGGGGAATCTTCTATCACAATACTTGCGCCGGAATTTGATAAATCGGAATTATTATTTTGACCTGAACCCGATGAATCTGCTTTAGAACTATTACTACTATTAAAACCAAAATTAAAATCTACACCGCTATTATTTACAATATAAATAAAATACCCGATAAGAGCCGCTAAAAGTAAAATCAGTATAACTACGGAAGATATTAAAAAAGTTCTTAAATTTTTATCAATTCCCGATGCCTGTACGCTTTTGCCATCATTAAGTTCTTCATTACTTTCAATATTGATTTCAGTATTATCCTCGGTATCACTCTCAATATCATTATTATCATCATCTTCATTGTTTTCACGGGTTTCCTCATCATACTCAAATTTTTCGTCCACAATCGCTACCTCCTGATTTTAATTATATAGTAAAAACCTTTTAAAACAGTGCCGTTTTTATTCTTCCCCCCACCGACTCGCACGGGAAAGGGTCATGTCTCAAAATAATTGAAATCCCTTCTTTTCCCACCGCCATAGGCGGGGGGAAAAGATATTATCAACAAATTTTAGCCACCACCCTCGCAGGAGGGGAAGACACGTAAATAATACCACGTTTCTAAATGATTTTTGCTATAACCGCCTTTCTTGAAAACGGCAAACTTGTTTGTGCGCCTTTTCCCGCCAAACGGCGCGAAAAAATTACAAGAAATTAAACATTTTTCAAGCACGTCAGCTATATATTCGCCTTAAATACATATTATTTTATATTTTGGAAAGTGTCAATAAAAAATCGACTTTTGCTATGGTAAAAACCTTTTAAAACAGGTGAGTTTTTGTTTTTCTACCAATGGCGAAAAAATAATTGACATTTTATTGTTTCGGTGTTACAACTAAATAAAACACTGGAGAGATGAATTACAAGTTTTTATTATATTAGATCTCCTCGGAAACTTATGATACAATAACAGAACCGAGACAGAACGGAGGGTCAAAAAATGAACCATTTTGAAAAAACAGATAAACTTAGCAATGAGAATGTCAAACAAATAATCGGTGTCAAACGAGAAACTTTTGCGGCAATGATTGAAGTTTTGTATGAACAATATTTGAAAAAGCATAAAAATGGCGGAAGAAATCCTAAATTAACTGTTGAGGAA
>JAISWM010000022.1 GCA_031270785.1 Oscillospiraceae bacterium | reverse complement strand
GCGATGACGATTTGATGAAAATACTAAATTCCATTGAAAAAGTTATATCAGGAAACGTTAAAATTGAAAGCGAAGCTGATTTAGATAAAGTTTCCGGCGGAACAAATATCGTCAAATCTATTGCTCGTAAGACTATAATTGCTGTCTCATCAGCTGCGGGTACCACAGTTGGCGGTTTTGGCGCAACATTGGCGGCCTTAGCTGTAAAAAACGACAAAACTGCCACCGCGCCAGAATTGGCGGGTGTGTTTACAGCTGCAGGTGCAGGGGGAATTGGAGGATATGAATTGGGAAAATTAATTTGCAATAAATTAGGCCTTTTATGATTAAAACAATCATTATGTGACCCTTTTTCAAGTGAAACAGCTATATTAAGATGTTTATACAGACGTTAGTGGAGGTAGCGATTTGAAAAAATTTAAGTTTCTGTCTTTGGTTATGATTTTAATAATTCTGCTTACGGCAGGGTGCAGCAAAATCAGTAATGAAGACGCGCAAAATACAAGCTTTGAGAATCTTTCGGAAGAAAAAATCAAATTTGTTACATCTTTTTACCCCATATACATTATGATGCTTAACATAACAGACGGGGCAAGTGGTGTGGAGGTTGTAAATATGTCCGAAACCCATACGGGATGCCTGCATGATTTTCAAATCCAACCTGAAGACCTGAAAAATATAGAAACTTCTACGGCATTTATTATTAACGGCGCGGGTATGGAACCGTTTGTCGAAAAAATACTTCAGGAAAACCCAAATATAAAAATTGTAGATTCAAGCAAAGGCATAGAATTAATATTATCTGACGGCCATGAAAACCACAGCCACGAAGAGGAGGAAGAGGAAGACCACCACCATGAATATAACCCTCACATATGGGTTTCGATAAGTAATTACATACAGCAAATAGAAAATATTACTGATGAAATTATAAATTTAGATCCTAACAACGCAGATATTTATGAGCTAAACTGTAATACATACATAAAAAATTTGGAACAGCTCAGCAGTCAAATGCACGAAAAAATAGATAATCTTCCAAATAAAAATATAGTTACGTTTCACGAGGCGTTCCCGTATTTTGCAAAAGAATTTTCATTAAATGTTGTAGGTGTAATAAATCAAAATCCTCACAGCAAGCCCAGTGCAAAAGAAATAGCAGATACTATTAATAAAATAAAACAAAATAACGTGAAAGCTTTATTTGTTGAACCTCAATATTTAGATAATTTAGCTGAAAATATAGCCTCTGAAACGAACTCCCAAATATTTGTACTCGACCCTGCGGTTACTGGCGATAAAAGCAAGGATTGTTACATAAATACTATGAGAAAGAATATGCAAACTCTGGTAGAGGCACTGTCGCACAGTTAATTCCATTGAAAAACGCCTAATTTTTTATATTTTCCCCCCTCGAATCGGAATGGGAGAAAAATATTATAGCCAAAACTATTTAGAAATGTGGTATTATTTATGTTTCTTTCACCTGCCGACTTGCGGGAAGAAAGCGGCAAAAAATCAGACATTTTTCAAGGACGTTAGCTATAGTCGCTACTTTTTAAAAAATGAACTCTTACGTATTTCCCCTCTGCTAACGGTAAGGAGGAAGTTATAGTAAAAGCCTTTTAAAACAGTAGCATTTTTATTTTTCCCACCGCCAATTCGTAGAGGAAAAACGCAAATAATACCACATTTCTAAATGGTTTTTGCTACATTTCTTTATATTTTTTAACAAACAAAAACCTATTAACAATCGTTGCAACTATTATTCCTATGGTTGTGTTTATAACTCTTTCAACAACGTATAAAAATACGCTCACGGTATCTTGCCCCAACCTTGAAAGTATCACCAAAAGTACAACGCACCCTATTGATACGGATCCTTTTCTATTAATGGTATTACAAATGTATACAACAATTACTATGCAAAAGGGCAGCGCAAATATTCTGACCAATTCATGGTAAGGAATCACTAAAGATAGTTCCAGCGCTATATAGCCTATAATACCGCCGATAATGGTACCTATAAACCTGTTAATACCTGTTTCTACGGTTTTAGTATACGTCTGCTCCATGCATATTACCGCAGCTATAGACGAGCAAAATAAATCTTCATGATGCACAAAACTTGATATTACAGCGCAAAAAAACACCGCTATAGCCGTCTTTATTGCTCTGAACCCAATCTTATACTCTTTGTTTAGTGTCAACATAAAGGCTTCCCCTAAAATAATATTATCAAAATCAGGTCATACCGCAAAAGATAGGTTATGTCTCAAAATTGTTGAAACTTCTTCTTTTTCCCCCGCCTATGGCGGGGGAAAAAATATTATCCACTAATTTGGGTCACAACCTAAAATGTAGCTGTTACGATTTAAAACAGCCCTCAAAAGTAAATTTATCCGTGTACTTTCTCCCGGCCGTCGGCCGGGAGAAAGTTATAAAAATCAGATGCTTTTCAAACAAAACATCTATAGTTGAAACTTCTTCTTTTTCCCCCGCGACTTTGGCGGTGGTGGTCCAAATTAATTGATAATATCTTCCCTCCCCGCCTATGGCTGGGGGGGAAAAAAGAAATTTCAACTATTTTGAAACACGACCGAATTGGCGAGGAAAAAAGATATTAGACCTGCCAGTAAATTTTACAGATTGCAATCAAAATCGACGACGGCGTATAAAAATACTCCCGGGAGATTTTGATGCAAAGCCATTTTTAAGTGATGCATTTTTCGATAGTTTGCGCTCTGTGAGGTTTACGGACAGGTCTATTATCAACTAATTTGGGGTACACCAAATTAATACCCTAAACTTCCATCCAATGAATCGTCGTTATCAATAAAGTAATCAGTTTTAATCACAGTGAAATTTGTTTCATCCTCGCGTATGATTACTTCTTTCACGCCGGAATTTATAACAAGCCTTTTGCACATAGCGCACGGCGATGCATTCCTTACATATTCTTTTGTTTTATATTCTCTTCCTACCAAATATAAGATACCATCTATCATCAAATCCCGGGAAGCGTTTATTATCGCATTTGCTTCCGCATGCACCGACCTGCAAAGTTCATATCTTTGCCCTCGGGGGATATTAAGTTTTTCTCTTGTGCAAAAATTTATATCTGTGCAGTTTTTTCGTCCTCTCGGCGCACCTGTGTATCCTGAAGATATTATTTGATCATTGTTTACAATTATTGCTCCAAAATTTCTTCTTATACACGAACCCCTTTTTAAGACCGCCTCGGCTATATCCAGATAGTAATTTGTTTTATCTATCCTCAGCAAATTTTCTCCCCCCCTTTTTTTCTATAGCAATTATATCATCATCTGCTATTTTGTGCAACAAAAGAAAAATTAATTATTTAAAAACCATTGCCATTTTATAAGCAAAATATTATAATAATTTCAAGCACAAATTTAAATTTAAAAATAAAAAGGAGTTTTTCCCAATGGCAGTTAATATATTAGCAGCAGCAGCAACCCTTCTGGGTACGTTATTATTGACCGCAAGCAAAGTGTTAACTTTCAATGATGGGCGCATTAATCCGGATACTTTTAAAAGAATAGAAGCGGTATCTTCAGTAGTAGGCGGAGGCATATCAGTACGCGAATTATATGGACCTAGACGTGGTGTGGATATTAATGCGAAAAACAGATCTTCCTCAACGGTTATTTCTGCGGCTTGGCAAGAAAGAGACCACATAATAGTTAGAATACTAGAAGAAATTGACGTGCAAGCAAAGCAGGAAAATTGGTCTGCGGAAAAAACAGAAGCAGCAAAAATAGATGCCGTAGCTATGTGGGCTGACAAATCAAGATCGGCTTGTTGGAGCGCGGTCAAAGAAAGATGCGGCTATAAATTTGGCAAGGCGTGTAAAGATTTAACCGTAAATTATGATCCCCAAAAGCCCGAAAGTTATTTAGCGCAAGTACACCCTAAGTTTGCAAAAAATCCTCACCGCATTTACTATAGATACGGTGAAGTACCATACGGCATTGAAATGACAAGACCAAATGGAGAAATCGTAAGGTTTTATGCTGAATAATATATAGTAATTTAATTTAAAAAGTATAAATTCTTTTGTTTCCCCCCGCCTTTGGCGGGGGGAAAACAAAAATGTTACTATTTTAGTTAGGCATTGTTAGGATTTGCATTTACGCTCTTACTGTATTCATAAGCCGCTACTTTTTTAATGTTATCAGATGCCGCGTCAAAATCCACGTCATATATTCGGTATTGTTTACCATCTATATCTACATTTACCCTCTTTTTACCGGTAGTCCCTTTTAAATTGACTGTATATTCTCCGTTGTTATATGATGGCCTTATAGTTTTTGTGCTATCGAGTATGCCGTCAATATACACAGACACGAGTATGTTTTGCATGGATTCATCTGTAATTTGAGGCAAATCTACTTTTATGTCAAATGATTTTTCTTTTTTCCTTCCGTTACTCAAAGTGACTTTAACAGTTGACCCTAAACTTGTTGGTACTCCGGGGAGCGGATTTGTCGCTAAGACAGTATCTTTTAATTTATCGCTATTTTCGTAATCAATGGATTCTGATATTTTCAGCCCTTTTGACAGAATTTCATTTTTTGCCGTATCAAAATTTTTGCCTATGATATCAGGCATAAGTATCTCTTGCGCCGCGGAACCTTTACTTACGTATATTATAACTGTTGTATCCGCTGTTACTTTAGTCCCTTCCGCCGGGTCTGTGTTTTTGACAAGTCCTTCAGCGGTATCGTCGTCTACGACCATCAAAACTTCATATTTTATTCCCGCACTGCCAAATTTTAATTTTGCAACTTCTTCAGTAAGCCCTCTTACACTTGGTATTGTAACCAGTACACCGGAGCTATTAACTTTTAAAACTATAGTTGCTCCTTCTTTTACTTTTTTAGTATTAGGAAGGGGATCTTGATCTATTATTATTCCTTCTTCCTGGGTGGGATCATATACGTTTTCTATTTTCCAAACAAATTTATAATCCGGATTGTCTTGAATATCGGCGTATTTCATACCTATAAAGTCAGGCACCGCTATGTCTTTATTAGAGCTGTTTCCAAAATAATTAAATATAGATATACCTAAAAAAATTAATACGGAAAGTATGACTACGGCCGCGACTCCGCCTACTATATATATCGTTTTTGATTTGTTTTTATTATCTTTTTTATAATTAAAATTATCACCATAGTCATCGTTTTCGCCGGATTTTACCTTTTTAATGGTATCTATATATTTAGTGGGGCTATCATCTATAAAATATTTATACTCAAATTTTATACTTGGATCCTTTTTAAATTTTTCAATGTCAGTAAGCATTTTTTTTGCAGATAAATATCTGTTTTGGGGGTTCTTTTGCATTGCTTTCATAGTAATTGATTCAAGACCTTCAGGTATTAATTCATTTATTTTCCGAGGTCTTTTCGGGGCTGTTTGCATCTGCATTATTGCAACTGACACCGCGTTATCTGCTTCAAACGGAAGTAAACCCGTAGTCATTTCATAAAGAATTACGCCAACTGAATATATATCAGCTTTTTCGTCTGTAATCTCTCCTTTGGCTTGCTCGGGGGATATGTAGTGGACGGATCCTATAGCTCTGTCTGTCATAGTTTGAGTTTCGTGTTTGAAGAATCTTGCTATACCGAAATCTGTTACTTTGATTGTGCCGTCCGGAAGGAGCATTATGTTTTGAGGTTTTATATCTCTATGTATAACGCCTTTTTCGTGCGCGTGATGAAGCGCTTTTAGTATTTGCTCTGTAAAATGCACGGCTTCGTTCCACTTGGTTTCCTTTTGCTGCGTCATATATTCTTTAAGAGTTATACCGTTTATATATTCCATTACGATATACTGTATTTTTGTGCCTAAACTTACGTCATAAACCTTTACGATATTAGGGTGGCAAAGCACGGCAATCGCCTTAGACTCATTTCTAAATCTTCGAATAAATTCTTTATTTCCCAGATACTCGTCTTTAAGTATCTTCACGGCGACTATTTTTTCTTCGATTATATCATAGGCCCTGTAAACTACGGCCATTCCGCCTACACCTATTAACTCATGTATTTCATACCTTGCGTCTAACCGTTTTCCGGTATATTTGTCCAAAAGTATCAGCTCCTATATTTGATTAAAACTTTTATAACAAAAACAATTCAGAAACATAATATTATTTACATTTCTTTTCCCCGCGACAATGCGGAAAAAGGGCGATCATGTCTTAAAATTAAGTTGGAACCTCTTCTTTCTTCCCTGTGTTCTAGCGGGGGGGAAAATATTAGACCTGTCCGTAAATTTTACAGATTGCAATCAAAATCGACGACGGCGTATAAAAATACTTCCCGGGAGATTTTGATGCAAAGCCATTTTTTAAGTGATGCATTTTTTCGATAGTTTGCGCTCTGTGAGATTTACGGACAGGTCTATTATCAGCTAATTTGGCCCCACAACCAAGGAAAAATACAAATATCACTGCTAGAAAAAGTTTTTACTATAGCTGTTACGATTTAAAACAGCCATCAAAAGTAAATTTATCCGTATACTTTCTCCCGGCCGACGGCCGGGAGAAAGTTATAAAAATCAGATGCTTTTCAAACGAAACAGCTATATATCTAAATCTCTATTACCGAGACTGTTATATTATCATTCCCACCCAAATTTTTGGCCTGATTTATTAGTATATCTATGGAATTTTCCGAATTATTTTCAAGAAGTATTTTTTGTATTTCCTCGGAATTTAAATAATTTGTTAAACCATCGGTACAAAGCATAATAATATCATTTTTTTGAACTTTTATTTTGTTGTAGTCGCAAGTTATTGTTTCGTTGACTCCCAAGGCTTTTGTTATAAGATTTTTTCTTGGGTGTTTTTGTGCCGCTTCTTCTGTAATTTCGCCTTTTTCTACCATTTCCTGCACTACGGAATGGTCAACGGTAAGCTGAGTTATAATATCATCTCGTATAAGGTATGCTCGGCTGTCGCCGACGTGGGAAATGTGCAAGCAGTTTTCATATACCATGGCTATTACGACCGTTGTACCCATACCTTTAAGTTCTTCATTTTTCAGCGTACTTTGAAATATTATTTTATTTGCATATTTTATAGCTTCCAGATGAAGCTGACACATATCGTTTGCAGGCCCTTTTTCAAGAGAAAACTCAAAAAATTCCGAAATTTTTATCGCGGCTGTTTTGCTTGCGACGTCTCCGGCCTTTGCTCCGCCCATTCCATCGCATACTATCGACCATGCTGTACTTTCTGAAAAAATTTTATTTATTATAAAGTCTTGATTGGACTGCCTGACTAACCCTATGTCAGTTTTGCTGTATACTTTCAATTTTATTGTTCCTCCCCAAAAAAGTTTTAACATTTCTTGCTTTTAATTGACCACAGGAAGCATTTATATCTAATCCCAGAGTACGCCTTATAGTCGCCGTTACACCTGCGTTTATAAGTATATTGCAAAAATTTATTACCTCTGCTTTTGTACATTCCCCATAAATCCCTCCTTCTATGCTGTTAATAGGTATTATATTTATATAGCAATTCATACCTCTTAAAAGCTTTATTAGACTTTTAGCGTGCCCGCTACTGTCGTTTACATTTTTTATTAAAGTATATTCAAAAGATACTCTTCTGTTAGTTTTCAGAAAATAATAATTACATGCTTTAATTATTTCTCCTATTTTCCATTTATTGTTAACAGGCATAATTTGGGACCGTTTTTCATCATTTGTTTCGTGAAGAGATACTGATAATGTAACTTGAAGTTTTTCATCGGCGAGTTTATATATTTTATCCACTATGCCGCATGTAGATACGGAAATATGTCTCATCCCAATATTTAATCCTTGATGGGAAGATATAAGTTTTAAAAATTTTACTGTATTATCATAATTATCAAGCGGTTCTCCAATTCCCATCAAAACAACGTTGGATACTCTGATATTGTTATCTTTTTGCGCGGTATGAATTTGAGATATCATTTCCGACGGATATAAATCCCTCGAAAAACCGCCTTTTCCGGTTGCGCAAAACTTACACCCCATTTTACACCCTACTTGCGTTGAAATACAAATAGAATATCCATGATGATATTTCATTAAAACTGATTCTATAAATTCTGCGTCGTGTAATTTTAAAAGGTATTTTATCGTTCCGTCTATTTTGGAAACAAATTTTTCTTCAATAACCGCATCGGGTATGGCATATTTTAATTTAAATTCTTCTCTTAACTCCTTAGAAATATCCGTCATTTCATCAAAATTGGTTATACCTTTGTTTATCCAGTTAAATACCTGCAAAGCCTGATATTTTTTATAGGAAGTATTTAAAAATTCCTGTTTGAGTTCTTCTAAGTTTAGCGATTTTATATCTTTTAAATTAGAATTTTTAATGTTTTAATCTCCTTCTTTGTTTGGCATGAAACACTTGTTTCATTATACCTTAATAAAAATTTGTGTCAAATTTAGGTCATGCCTCAAAATAGTTGAAATCCTTTTTTCCCCTCCCGCATGAATCGGCGGGGGAGGAAGATATTATCAATTAATTTGACCCACAACCCAAAATCGACGACGGCGTATAAAAATACTCCCAGGAGATCTTGATGCAAAGCCATTTTTTAAGTGATGCATTTTTCGATAGTTTGCGCTCTGTGAGATTTACGGACAGGTCTAATGATATTGAGATATTGTAAGCAAATATATTCAGTGATATAATTCATAGAATATGGTTGATTATATGGGAGGATATAAAAAATGTGCGGACTATGCGGTTTCACCGGGAAAGTTGACAATAAAGTAAAAGCAATTGAAATTATGACTGATTTAATTGTTCACAGAGGCCCCGACAATGCGGGGTATTTCGCGGATAAAGATATTTCTATGGGGTTTAGAAGACTAAGTATTGTGGATTTAGACGGCGGAAATCAACCGATATATAATGAGACAAATACTCTGGTTTTAAACTTTAACGGAGAAATATATAATTATCAAGATATAAAAGAGGAACTAATAAAAAAAGGGCACAAGTTCTATACAAAATCCGATTCAGAGGTAATTATTCATGGGTTTGAAGAGTGGGGACACGGTATTTTAAATAAGCTAAGGGGCATGTTTGCGTTTGCGATTTGGGACAGAGATAAAAAATCACTTTTTTTGGCAAGAGATTTTTTTGGTATAAAGCCTCTTCATTATGCAAAACATGATGATAATTTCATATACGCGTCAGAAATAAAAAGTATATTGGTTTTTCCGGGGTTTAAAAGAAACCTCAATAAAAAAACTTTAGACAGATATTTATCGTTTCAATATGCAGTGCCTCCCGAAACTTTTTTTGAAGGAATATATTGTTTACTCCCCGGGCATTATATGACGGTAAAAGACGGAGAAATAGATATTAAAAGGTATTTCAAGGCAAGTTTTAACATTAACGAAAATTTGCACTTGGATGAAGCCGTAAAATCAATAGAAAATGTGTTTAAAGATTCTATTGAAGCCCATAAAATCAGCGACGTAGAAGTAGGATGTTTTTTATCCAGCGGTATAGATTCAAGCTATATTTCATCGTATTTTCCCGGGCAAAAAGCATTTACGGTTGGTTTTGAATTCGGCGAAAAATATAATGAATCTTCTTGGGCAAAAAATTTATCTAAAATAACGGGCCTTGACCACCATTATAAGTTAATAACATCAGAAGAATTCTGGGGAAATGTTGAAAAAGTGCAGTATTACATGGATCAGCCTTTAGCCGATCCATCTTGCGTTGCGTTATATTTTGTGTGCAAATTGGCAAGTAAATATGTTAAAGTCGTTCTTTCCGGGGAAGGCGCAGACGAGTTTTTTGGAGGATATACTGTTTATAATGAACCGCAAGTTTTTAGAATGTATCAAAAAATTGTGCCTCAATGTGTGAGGACTTTTTTATCGAAATTTGTAAAAAAAATACCATTTTACTTTAGGGGCCAAAGCTACATTATACGCGGAGAATACGCAACAGAAAACAAATATATAGGCAATGCTTTTATATTTACTTTTGAGGATAAGCAAAAAATATTAAAAGATTCCTCCATTGCGTCCAAGCCTCAAGATTTATGTTCAGATTTTTATAAAGAAACTAAAAATTATGATGATGTAACTAAAATGCAGTATTTAGACATAAATTTATGGCTAGTCGGAGACATTTTATTAAAAGCCGATAGAATGAGTATGGCAAATTCGCTGGAACTGAGGGTACCTTTTTTAGATAAGGAAGTTTTTAATGTAGCGTCAACGATTCCAGCAAATTTAAAAATAAATAAAGAAAATACTAAATATACCCTTAGAATAGCAGCCTCAAAAAAACTTCCTGAAAATACGGCAAACAAAGAAAAATTAGGATTCCCTGTTCCTACAAGAATATGGTTAAGAGACCAAAAATATTATGAAATTGTAAAAAAAGTGTTTTGCTCTAAAATAGCTCAAAAATTTTTTAATACCGATGAAATACTTAAATTTTTAGAAGACCACTATAAAGGGAAATGGGACAATAGCAGAAAAATATGGACAATATATACTTTCATAATTTGGTATAACATATATTTTAGCGAAGAAGTATAAAGCGGTATTTGCGTGACGCGGCCATGTCTCAAAAGTTAAAATCCATTCTTTTCCCCCCACCTATGGCGGGGAGAAAGAAACACAAATAATACCGCGTTTCTAAATGGCTTTTTTCCCCTCCGATTTGAGGATCATGTATCAAAATAGTTGAAATTTCTTCTTTCTCCCGCTTACCGGCGGGGGGGGGGAAGATACTATCAACTAATTTGGATCATCACCCGATTCGAGGGTCATGTCTCAAAAGTTGAAATCCCTTCTTTTCCCCCGCCAACTCGCGGGGAAAAAGATATTATCAACTAATTTGGACCACTACCTTATTCGAGGGTGGAGAAAAAATTTCAACCATTTTGAGATATAACCAAAAAAATAGCTGTAAACGCTTGTGAATACAGGTTTTAAAATTTCAATCCAATTTTTTTGCGCGTTCAATTTTAAGCATAAATTTGCTTACAACAAATTGTAAAACTCAGCATAAACGCCGTTTTTGGCAAGCAATTCTTTGTGCGTTCCCTCTTCGGTGATTTTGCCGCTATGCATAACTAAAATTCTTTTTGCGTTTTTGATGGTTGAAAGTCTGTGTGCGATTACGACGGTTGTGCGGCTTTGGGCGAGTTTTTCCATTGATTTTTGAATGTATCTTTCACTTTCGTTATCAAGGTTGGAAGTTGCTTCATCGAAAATCAAAATCGGTGGATTTTTGAGGAACGCTCTTGCAATTGCAAGCCGCTGTTTTTGGCCACCGGAAAGTTTTAGCCCGCGTTGGCCGACGAATGTGTTATATCCTTCAGAAAAGCTCATTATGAAATCGTGCGCATAAGCATTTTTCGCGGCTTCAACAACTTTTTCGTCCGATGCGTTTTTGTTACCGTAACGAATGTTTTCCATAACGGTTCCGGAAAATAAAAACGTGTCTTGCTGGACAAATCCAATGTTTTGACGCAAATTTTCAAGTTTAATGTTTTTAACATTAATTCCATCAATCAAAATTTCGCCATTTAAAACATCATAAAAACGCGGAATTAAATTGCACAAAGTGGATTTTCCGACGCCGGAAGAACCAACCAACGCAATGTATTCTCCAACATTTATTTTTAAATTCAGATTTTCAAAAATATTTTTGTTGGTTTTTGTGTAATGAAAAGTTACGTTTTTGAATTCAATATTTCCGCTGATATTTTGCAGTTTTACTGCGTTTTCTGAATCCATGATATTAGGTTTTGTCTCTAAAATTTCACAGAAACGGTAAAACCCGGCCATTGTATTTTGAAACATTTCTATTTGTTGAAATATAGAAAAAATCGGGCCGATAACTACGCTCTCAGCAAGCAAAAAAGTTATCAAAGTTCCGGTTGTAATTTGGTTGTTATGGAGTAAAATCAGCCCTGAAATCGCAACAATCGGCAAAATCCCCGTTACAAAAAACATCAATCCGGAATAAGAAATCCCCATTATTTTTAAACAATTTTTCTGGCTTTTTACGAATTCCATATTGCCCATTTCAAATTTTTGAATTTCCACGTTTTCGTTTGCAAAGGCTTTAGTTACCCTTGCCCCCGCTATACTTTCTTCGATTTGAGAATTTATATCCGAAAGTTTTTCATGATTTCTTATAAATGCCCTTTGCATTTTATTAAAGAAAAAACTTAAAAATACCGTCATAATCACAAGTATAAGGAGAAAAGTCATTGCCATTCGGATATTTAAAACAAAAAATATTATGATTACACCGCCGCACCTTATAATAATTTGGCACAATTCTTCCGGTAAATGATGCAAAAGTTCGCTTATGTTATTTAAATCCGTTGTAACACGCGTTAGCAGGTCGCCTGTTTTGCGATCGTCAAAAAATTCAAAAGACATTTTTTGGTAATGTCTGTAAACTTCAGATCGCATATCCGCTTCCATTTTTGCACCGATTAAATGCCCATAATAAAGCGTAAAATAGTCGCACCAAAATTTTAAAACCATCAAAAAAATTATGATTAAACTAAATTGCAAAATAATTTTCACTGCTTCATCGTGCGAAACTGAAACCAAATTATCAGTAAGATATCTCACAATAAACGGAATAACCAGCATGATACTTGCACTGAAAAACGCAAATAATAGGTCCCAAAAGAATGTTTTTTTATAGGGTTTGTAATATGAAATCAGCTTTTTAAATTTAGCATTTTTAAGCATTTTTATTTGTAACCTCCAATTTTTCATAAGTCCGAGGCTTTTTGGGTTTATCGTTCCAAACCCAGCTCATACGTTGGTTGTGGGTCAAATTAATTGATAATATCTTCCCCCCCGCCGAAGGCGGGGGGAGAAAGAAGAAGTTTCAATTTATTTTGAGACATGACCTCTATATCCGTAAACGGGGCCTTTATATGGGTATAGTAAAAGCTTTTTAAAACAGTGACGTTTTTGTTCTTTCCTCCCGCCTACGGTGGGGGGAAAACGTAAATAATACCACGTTTCTAAATGGTCTGTGCTATAGCCTATGCTCCCGTATCTGCCATTTTAACTTAAAAAAGCAGAATTTACAATCGTTTTTTATAGTAAATCCCGTTTAAAGGCATGGCACTATGGTAAAAACCTTTTAAAACAGTGGCATTTTTGTTCTTTCCCCATGCAAGCCTACAGCGGTGAGGAATGTAAATAATACCGCGTTTTTAAATGGTTTTTGCTATAATTTCATAGCTTTTTCAAGCATAACAGTACATATTTTATATTTGCCCTCTTCCTTGAATGGCTCGGTATAATGTGGCTTCGTCCGCATATTCCAAATTTGCCCCAATTGGTATCCCGTATGCAAGCCTTGTAACTTTTACGCCAAATGGTTTAATGATTTTGTAAATATACATTGACGTAGCCTCACCCTCTACCGTAGGATTGCAAGCCATTATTATTTCTTTTGCGTTTTCTTTAATTCTGTGAATTAATTCTTTTATACAGAGCTGATCCGGCCCAACGCCATTGAGCGGAGAAATAGTTCCGTGAAGAACATGATAGGTAAAGTTATATTCTTTGCTTTTTTCAAATGCTTCCACATCTTTTGGGTCTTCCACAACACATATTATGCCTTTATTTCTGGCATTATCACTGCAAATTGAGCACACTTCCTTATCTGTAAAATTGCAGCAAATTTTACAATATCTTATAGTTTGTTTAGTTTTTATTATAGACTCAGCAAATTCATCAACCTGATGATTTGACATTTTTAAAATGGAATACGCTATTCGTTTGGCTGTTTTTCTGCTTATACCGGAAATTTTATTAAAGTTATCTATTAATTTGGCAAGGCTGCTTACACTATATTCCGGCATAATTAAAATAATCCCGGGATATTTAGCTGACCTGAAATGTTTTGCATAGATTCATTTTTTTCCTCGCAGGATTTCTTGATAGCTTCATTCGTAGCGGCAATAATCATGTCAGAAAGCATGTCAAGGTCGTTAGCGTCCACTACAGAAGGGTCTATCTGAATTGATTTAACCTGCGGCTTACCGTTTATTATTACTTTAACAGCATTTCCACCGGAAGTAGCGGAATATTCTTTGTTTTCTAATTCTTGCGTCACTATATCTATTTTTTCTTGGGCTTCTTGAGCCTTTTTGGCAAGTTCTTGTATGTTACCCATACCGGAATTATTGTTTTTCGGAAGTCTTACTTTCATATTCATGCTCCTTAAAAAATTAATTTTTATTTATACTATAGTTAAAAACTTTTTTCAAGTATAACAGTTATATTTTTGTTTTTCTCGCCGTGGGCGGGGAAAAAAATGTAAATGCAATGATTTTTTTGCCGCTCTCTCCCCGCCGTAGGCGGGGAAAGACCCTACAAACAAATTTACTTTTTCAAGTATAACAGTTATATATTGGTTTTTTCCGCCGCAGGCGGGGGGAAAAACATAAATGCAATGATTTTTTTGCCACTCTCTCCCCGCGAGTCGGCGGGGAAAGACCGTACTAACAAATTTACTCTTTTCAAGTATAACAGCTATATTGATTTTTTTCTGCCGCAGGCGGGGGAAAAAACATAAATGCAATGATTTTTTGCCACTCTCTCCCCGCCACAGGCGGGGAAAGACCGTACTAACAAATTTATTCTTTTCAAGTATAACAGTTATATTTTTGTTTTTCTGCCGCAAGCGGGGGGAAAACATAAATGCAATGATTTTTTTCCACTCTCTCCCCGCCACAGGCGGGGAAAGACCGTACAAACAAACTTACTCTTTTCAAGTATAACAGCTATATTGCTTTTTTCTGCCGTAGACGAGGAAAAAAACATAAATGCAATGATTTTTTTGCCACTCTCTCCCCGCCGTAGGCGGGGAGAGACCTTACGAACAAATTTACTCTTTTGTAAGTATAACAGCTATATATTGGTCTTTCCCGCCGCAAGCAGGAAAAAGAAACGTAAATAATGGTGTGCTTTTAAGTAGTTTTTATTATAACATTTATATTACTTTTTAATGCATCTTCATAAAATGAATCTATCGGGTCTTTTTTTTTTGGAGTTTTAAGACCAACCTCTTCGCGGTACGGTCCTAAATTATAATGTTTACCGGTAACTTGTTTTATTAAAGACCTAACTTTATCCCTGTGGGAATTGTCTTTTAAAAATTCAAAGACCAGAGAATTTTCTGATTTAATTAAAAGTAAATTCCCATATTCAAATGCTTTTGAGTTTTTAAATGCCCGTGTCATAGATTTTGACTTTAAATTTTTGTCTAATAAATTTAAAATTTCATCCCAATAAGGGGATTCTATCAGATTTTTTGGTAGTAACTGTTGATTTTGCGATTTTTTGACGGGGATTTCATTTTTATTTTCTTTTGCATTAGTTTCAGGAATACATTTTTTGTGTTCATGCAAAACACTGCAAATTTTTAAAACGCAAATTTCAAACTCACACTTTGGTTGATTGCCATTAAACATACTTTGGTATGAATTTTTTAATATTTCTATACAATCAATTATTTGATTTACATTACTATTTTCAAATTTTATTGGTAAATCATATTGTAAATTAATTTTTGAAGGATCTTTAATTATTTTAAACCATAATAAATTTCTAAAGTATTCTATAATATTTTCGCACGCTTTAAGGAAGTTTATACATTTTATATATAAATCCTCTATTAATAATAAAGAGTCGGTCTGACTGTTATTTTGTATATGCTCCAGTAGTTTTAATGTATATTCATTATTTATAAATCCCAAAGTGCTTTTCACTTTTTCCAAAGTAACTTTTTCTTCGCTTTGACTCGAAAATTGATCAAGTATTGATAAAGCGTCTCTTAATGCACCATCTGAAATATTCGATATTAAATTTAAAGCCTCGGATTCTATATTTATATTTTCTTCTTTGCATACATAATTAAGCCTGTCATAGATACACCGGGGGAGTATTCTGTAAAAGTTAAACCGTTGGCACCTTGAGATGATAGTCAGCGGAACTTTATGAATGTCTGTCGTAGCTAAAATAAATATAACGTGCGGGGGAGGTTCTTCTAATATTTTAAGCAAAGCGTTAAATGCGCCTGTGGACAGCATATGTACTTCGTCTACTATATAGACCCTGTATTTACACACAGATGGCATAAAAAACGCTTCTTCTCTGATAGACCTTATATTTTCAACACCATTATTGCTTGCGGCATCTATTTCCGTAATATCTAAAATATTTCCTGAATCTATTCCTTTGCAAATACTGCATTCTAAACAAGGGTTTCCGTTTTGAGAATGCGGGCAATTTATAGATTTTGAAAAAATTTTAGCGCAAGATGTCTTCCCCGTACCTCTGGACCCCGTGAACAAATACGCATGAGATATACGTTCTGACTCAATTTCGTTTTTTAAGGTAGTGACAATGTGGTCTTGCCCTATTACATCATCAAAAACTTTAGGACGCCATTTTCGATATAGTACACGATACATTCGAAACACTCCCCCGGTTTTGGGTCATGTCTCAAAATAGTTGAAATTTCTTCTTTCACCCCCCCCCGCCTATGGCGGGGAGGAAAGATATTATCAATTAATTTGGGCCACTCCCCGGTTTTGCAAATATTATATAGTAGACCTGTTCGTAAACTTTACAGATTGCAATCAAAATCGGCGGCGGCATATAAAAATACTCCAAGGAGATTTTGATGCAAAGCCATTTTTTTAAGTGATGCATTTTTCGGTTGGGGGTCAAAACAGTTGAAATTCCTTCTTTCACCCCGCGAATCAGCGGGGGGGAAAGATTATTATCAATTAATTTGGACCACTATCCATTTTTTCGATAGTTTGCGCTCTGTGAGATTTACGAACAGGTCTAGTGAAAATCATTAAAAAACGTGGTCTCACCCATTTGATTTTCCCCCACTAGTGGCGAGAGAAAAGACAGAATTACCACTGTTTTTAAAAACTTTTACTATAATGATTTAATTTAAAAAAGCTTAAATTTTCGGTCGTGTCTCAAAATAATTGAAATCCCTTCTTTTCCCCCCCACTCCGGGCGGGGGGGGAGGATATTATCAATTAATTTGACCCATCACCAAATTTTCGTAGCTCTTTCCAAGCCGTCGGCGGGGGAAAACGTGGATCATATCACATTTTCAAATGGCTTTTACTATAACACTCATGTAACTTAACATGCAGTTGAAAAGGTTAATTGTATCGCATGAAAGAGAATGCTTAATGCTGCTCGGTTCCCCGCCTGACATGGTTCACAGTTTTTCACCGCACAATACCTATTCAACTACATGTTAAATCATATGAATAACAAACACTATAGCTAACGCCATTGAAAAATTGGTTGTGTCTCAAAATAATTGGAACTTTTTCTTTTTTCCCCGCCTATGGCGGGGGTGAAAGATATTATCAATTAATTTGACCCATCACCGAAAAATGTTTAATTTTTTGATTATATTTCAAAATAATTGGAACTTTTTCTTTTTCCCTCACCTAGACGGGGGAAAAATATTACCAACCAATTTTTTACCAACCTCTCCTTGCCGCCGGCGAGGAAAGACTGCGCGAACCAATTTACTTTTTTAAATGTAGCAATTGTATTATTCTATCATGTGAATACTTGAAAATAAATACTTTTTTAAAAAATAATTTTTATTTGCGATATAGCAAAAGCCATTTAAAAACGTAGTATTATTTATGTTTCTTTTTTTCCCCCCGCCGGTGGCGGGGGAAAGTAACGGATATAGTAAAAGCTTTTTAAAACAGTGACATTTTTGTTCTTCCCCCGCCCACGGCGTGGGAAAGTAACAGATATAGTAAAAGCTTTTTAAAACAGTGGCATTTTTGTTCTTCCCCCGCCCACGGCGGGGGAAAAGAAAGAATTTCAACTATTTTGAAACATGACACAAAATCAACGGCGGCATATAATGTCACTATTTTAAGCGGTCTATATAGTAAAAGCTTTTTGAAACAGTGACATTTTTGTTCTTTCCCCACCGACTCGCGGGGGGGAAAGAAACGTAAATAATATCAATGTTTCTAAATGATTTTTGCTATACAAACTGATATTTATAATTGAAATTAGTATAGTTGTTACTATTTAAAACAGTCCTCAAAAGTAAATTTATCCGTGTACTTTCTCCCAGCCGTCGACTGGGAGAAAGTTATAAAAATCAGACGCTTTTCAAACGAAACAGCTATATTAAACAAGGCTATCGTAAATATCTTTTATATCTTTTCTTCTTTTTTTAGTTTGCTCTGCGTCCTTAACGAGTTTTCCGTTTTTATTAAGCTTTAATATGTCCCCTTCTTTGACGTTTTTGGGGGCATTTTTTAATTTAAAATAATATACTTCTCCCTCGTCATTCTCACATTCAATATATTTTTCCCCTATCTGATCAACAGAAAAATACATCACTTTAAGCAATCCTTCTTTCTGTTAAAACGTCTATTCCCTTTCCGTTAGTTCTAAGTATAATTGTGCCGTGTGTGTCTGTTCGATAAACTTTGGACCCCGTTTTTTTGATTCTTTTAATAATATTTTTCTTAGGGAGTTTATGTATATTTTTACCGACTGATATAATTGAAAATTCAGGAGCCACTTTTTCAAGAAAATCTTTAGTAGTAGAAGTACTGCTGCCGTGATGGCCCACTTTGAGTACTGTACTGTCTAAATTCAAATTGCTTTTTACCATATCGTTCTCTGCTTCTTTTTCGGCATCGCCCATAAATATAAAACTGTCGTTTCCGTATTCTAAACGCATAACCACAGAATTATTATTTAAATTGTCGTACTGCCGGCAAGGGCTTAAAATATTTATTTTTAAATTTCCTAACGTAAATTTTTCCCCCGCGTGAACCAATTTTATTTTTAATTGTTTATCCTGAATAGACTTTAACATTTTTTTATAAGTAGTAAATGTGGGGATAATTTTCTGAGGTATTTCCGACATTACAAAATTATCTATTTCGAAACTGTTTATTACATCATGCATTTGCCCTATATGGTCGCTGTGCGGATGAGTTGCAATGACTAAATCCAATTTATCCACATTTTGCCTGCAAAGATATTCTACAACACCGCTTGAAACATCTTTATTCGCCGCATCAATGAGTATGTGTTTATCTTCACATTTTATATATATGCAATCTGCCTTACCTACATCCAAAAAATGTACGCACATATTATATTCATTATTATCAGATTTCAATTCTAAGCTATTTAGTTTGTTGAAAACTTGATATATTTTTTCTAATCTTAAATACTTGCCCAGAAACAATAAGGATAAAAGTGACGCGGCAAGTATTGATATGATAATTGAAATTTTTATATTTTTTCTTTTTAAATTATTCATTTTTTGCCATATTTCTTTCTAAATATTGTTGGTACGTAATTATAACTTGCCTTGGTTTTGAACCTTCATGCGGCCCTACTATACCAATCTGCTCCATTTCGTCAATCAAACGGCCGGCTCTTGCGTACCCTAGTTTTAACCTTCTTTGCAGAAGTGATGTTGAGGCTTGCCCTGCTTCTATGACGCACTTTATAGCTTCCTCCATCATGAAATCTTGATTTTTACTATCTTGGCCTTGATCTTTAGAATTTTTTGATTTATCTGATAGCGCGTTTTTTTCAATTTCTTCTATAACATTATCATCATATTGATTTATTTTTGGATCATTTTCTTTTACGGCTTCTATTACTTTTTCTATTTCCTCGTCAGTAACGTAGCACCCTTGAACTCTTATCGGTTTCGGCGACCCGGCGGAAGAAAACATCATGTCTCCCCTGCCTAACAATTTTTCCGCTCCGCTCATGTCTATAATAGTTCTGGAGTCTATTTGGGAAGATACGGCAAGAGCTATTCTGCTTGGAATATTAGCTTTTATTATACCTGTAATTACGTCTACGGAAGGCCTTTGTGTGGCTATTACCAAGTACATTCCCGCCGCTCTGGCCATTTGTGCTAGTCTGCATATGTAATCTTCTATTTCATTCGGAGCCGCCATCATTAAATCTGAAAGTTCATCTATTACTATCACCATCTGCGGCATTTTTTGAACGGGATTCCCTTCTTTGTCAAGCGGCGGATTTTTACGCTCCGCAAGATGGTTGTAAGAAGCTAAATCCCTTACGTTATTTTCAGCAAATTTTTTGTACCTCATAAGCATTTCGCCAACTGCCCACCCCAAAGCTCCCGCCGCTTTCTTTGGGTCTGTAACAACCGGCACCAAAAGGTGAGGTATTCCGTTATATATCCCAAGTTCTACAACTTTCGGGTCTATCATAAGCATCTTTACCTCGTCGGGAGTTGCTTTATAAAGTAAACTGATTATAAATGAGTTTATACACACCGATTTACCCGACCCCGTGGAACCCGCGATTAGTAAATGCGGCATTTTACTTAAATCTGCTATTACCACTTTACCGGCTATATCTTTGCCAAGTACCACCGTAAGATTACTTTGAGAAGACATAAATTCTTGTGATGATATTAAATCTCTCATATTCACTACGCTTATAATTTTATTTGGAATTTCAACCCCAACTGCGGATTTTCCGGGAATAGGCGCTTCTATTCTGACTCCTGACGCGGCTAAATTTAAAGCTATGTCGTCTGCAAGGCTTGTTATCTTGCTTATTTTTACTCCCGGAGCCGGCTGCAGCTCGTATCTGGTTACGCTTGGACCTCTGCTGATTTCCGTGATTTTGGTTTGTACATTAAAGCTGTCCAGGGTATCTACAAGTATTTTTCCGTTATTTTCAAGTTCGTAAGCTATATCGCTTTTTTTCGGCAAAATGGATTTGTTTAAAAGGTCTACTTCGGGGTAAGCATAGTCTGAACTTATTAAAGCATTGTAATTTTTCTCTTCTTGTTTTTCTGCTTTGATATTATTTTTTTGGTTTGCAGAAATATGTTCAATTATATCGCCTATATGAGGGGATTCATCCGAATAATTACTTATATCAGACTTTTCAGGCAGTGTATTTTCTTGTATGTCTTTTTTACTTTTATTTTGGAAATCGGCTGGTTTTTCATTTTGTGTTTTGGGAATACTTTGGGAATCATTTAAAGGTTTATTTTCTTTAGAATTGTTCCAAACGGTTTCATTTGAATTTTTTTGTGTTTTGGGTGATGGCTCTGTTTTTTGAAATTTATATATTCCGCTGCTGATTTTTTTGCCAACCGCTTTTAAAAATCTTAAAAAAGTATAAAAAACCCGCACAGGACTCGTTCCGGTTAGCATCATTACGGATATAAAAATTAATAAAATATTTATTATTTTAGCTCCTACCACACCAAAAGCCCAACACAGCGACAACCCCAATATACTCCCTACCGCACCCGGCCCCTCGCCGGCCGTTCCCGTTTTATACGATGATACTATTTTTTCGGCAAAATTTGAACTTTTGCTTATTATACTTGCCCCTGAAAACACGTAAACCAAACCGCAAAATAATATTATTGTTATTCCTGAAAGAAATAACTTAAAATCAAGGTCCTCTTTAAATTTGTCAATGCATGAAACTACAGATACGTACAATAAAAACAGCGGTGAAAGTATAGCGCAATTCCCAAACAACCCCAAGGCCAAGTTATGCAAAAATAACCATATATTTTCCCCGGGAATTAGCACTATAAAAAACATTAATACCGCGCAGCAAAACGCAATTATTTGCCCTAAATAATTATCACCGGGTGCGTTTTTTTTTTATCTTTGCTCAAAGACGTATTTTTTCTGACAGGCCTTTTTATAGATTTTTCTGAGTTTTTCATATTACACCTATTTTATAAAATTATTTTGGTCATGATTCAAAATGGTTGAAACTTCTTTTTTCTCTCCCTCGAATCGGAGGGAGGAGAAAATTATTTAGAAACGCGGTATTATTTACGGTTCTTTTCCCCGCTGACTCGCGGGGGGGAGCAAAAGGTGCCGTGTAAGCCATCGCTGTGTTAGTCGTCAAGGTTTTTGCACCCCTCTCGCCCTCTCAAAGGCAAAATTAAAAGGTTTAGGCAAAGTTATAAGGTTCAATTCTATGATTTTAGTTTCGAAGAAGTCCTCATATTTTGCCTCCTCTTTCAATCCTTCCAATCCCACCAGCTTTGCTTTCCCTTCGGCAACTGCCCATCGTGGTTGGCGAAATAGCAAGCCAATCGATAGCAGTACAATGCGCAGCGGTCTACCTGAACACCCTGAGCGAGGCAGTCCTTGGCGTAAACTTCGTCGGGGTCTTTCCCTTTGAGGGAGTCTATATTCGGGTATCCGGCACGGGTTAAGTGCTGCGCCATGTTCTTGCCAATGCCGGGTATTTTTGTCAGGTCGGTCATATCAATAAACCTCGCTTTTTCGGATCGTGTTTCAAAATAGTTGAAATCCTTCTTTCACCCCCGCCATAGGTTGGGGTATTATCAATTAATTTGAACCACTACAACCATTATTTTATAGAAAAAACCATTTAGAAACGCGGTATTATTTACGGTCCTTTCTTCCCGCCGATTCGCGGGGGAAAAACAAAAATGTCACTGTGTAAAAAGGTTTTTGCTATGCAAAAGCTTATATTTTTTAAGTTAAATCATTAATATATTCGTTCCTTTGCAAATTTCTATAATACCTATTGTAACAGAAAGTATTCCGACTGCCAAGGTATAAATTATAAAAATATCAGTTCTGTCTTTAAATAAAATCCATTTAAATAATTTTATAGATAAAAATCCTACCACCGCAGAAAATAATATACCTACTATTATGCCTGAAATATCAATTGTTGCCATAGCTGAATCAGATTCAAAAACTTCTTTAATTTCTAATAATGAAGCCGCTATTACTGCGGGTATTCCCAATATAAATGAAAAATCAATAGCTTTTTGCCTGTTAATTCCCCGCATTAATGACACAGACAAAGTAGAACCCGACCTGGAAATTCCCGGGAATATTACTGATATAAATTGCGTTATCCCTACGTATATAGCATCGATAATATTATATTCTTTTTTTTCATGGCTTACCATAATGTTATTTTTCTTTAACTTTAAAAGGTGTTTGGAGCTTTTCTCCCTGCTCACCTTAACTCCCAAAGTTAATAAAAAACTTGTTATTATTAAACATATTCCTACTAAAATTATATTTTTATCATTTGACAAAATTTCAGCGAACCCCTTTATGTTTTTAGTTGGCTCGGGAAGAGGCAAAAATACTAAAAAAAGAGGTACAAGGCTTATTATTAACATCAGAACCATTCTTTTGTTTCCATCTAATTTACTGAAATTAAATTTTCCGGTAAAAACGTCTTTTATTAGGGAGAAAAAAGCAATTATTAAGTCAAATATTGTTTTGTAATATACTAACATTACTGATATAAGTGTTCCTACATGCAGCATAACGTTAAAAAAAAGATTGTCTTGCTGCTGCCCCAAAATGTGTTGGGTCAGCAGTAAATGGCCGCTGCTTGATATCGGTAAAAATTCTGTTAATCCCTGAACTATTCCTTGAATCGCCGCACTAATTATATTCATTTTTACACCTCTAAAAAATAATAATACTGTATATAGCTGTTGCGATTTAAAACAGTCCTCAAAAGTAAATTTATCCGTGTACTTTCTCCCAGCCGTCGGCTGGGAGAAAGTTATAAAAATCAGACGCTTTTCAAACGAAACAGCTATAACAAAAATATTTTTAAAATAACGTGGTATTATTTATGTTTTTCCCCCGCTGAAAGCGAAGGGAAGAATAGAAATGTCACTGTTTTAAAAAGTTTTTATTAGACTTGCCCAATTATAACTAATCGTAAAAATATGCACAAAAATATAAAAATTTTCGTGTTTGGAATTCCTTGAAAACGTAATTTCAAAAGATAAAACTTTGTTTTTAGAACATTTTATAGATCATTTTAAAATGATTTTCAATATTGATTTGTGCAAAATTTACATAAACATTTTTGGCTAATTTATTTATGGCCATGTCTATTATACGCGAAAGCTTAATTAAGAAGTGGTCGTGTCTCAAAATAGTTGAAATTCCTTCTTTCCCCCCCGCCTGTGGCGGGGGGGGAAAGATAGTATCAATTAATTTGGACCACTACCTAAAAAGTTGACAAAATAATTCGTTTTTGGTAGAATAAACTTGTTTATTTAAGAAAAGCGGCGGTTTTTTGTTAAAAATTTTGTTTTTGCCTTTCATTTGGCTAAATCATGGGTTATAGCCCAAATTAATTGATAATATCTTTCACCCCCGCCTATGGCGGGGGAAAAGAAGGAATTTTAACTATTTTGAAACACAACCAAATCATGAGTTATAGCCCAAATTAGTTGATAATATAACAAAAATCATTAGAGACATGTTATTATTTACAGTTCTTTCCTCCCGCCGGTAGCGGTGGGGAAAGAAGGAGTTTCAACTATTGGTAAAACATGATCAAATTATGAACCGCTACATAAAAAAAGGGAGGAAATAATACTATGATTAGAAAAGCTACTGTAGCCAAACACTTAGATGATCTATCGAAACAAAATAATGTTTATAAAAAAGCAATATCAAATGAAACTATAACCGCATTCAATGAACAAAACAAGGAACTTACAAAAGCAAAAAATGAATTAGCAGCAGATGTTTCAACTGTTCGAAAGGCAATAGAATATATTCAGGAGTCACTTAATGACTCTAAGGCTTGTGCTGAAAATAGTATACGGCTAATGGGAAAGATAGACACTAGCATTGCCAATAACAAAAAATATTTATCTGGATTTAAAATTTTTTTGAACGACAAGGAGTACGCCCCACTTAAAGAATCTATGGAAGCGATTGAAAATGGGCTGAAATGGCTTGATAAATCGTCTGAAATACTATACAAAGCATCCACGTGCATAGTAAATCAAGTTGGTATTGCAAAAAAGATAAAGAGCTTACTTCCTGCAAAGCAAAAAGAATTTGAAAGCCAATCGGAACTCAAAAAGATGGATTCCCAACTAGATGTGCTCGTGCAGCAAAGCGCACAACTTGCCCTCAAAGTTCTCTAAATTCAATACCCAATCAGGTCGCGCCATAAAATAATTGAAATTTCTTTCTTTCGCCCCCCGCGAATCAGCGGGTGGCGAAAATATTATCAACTAATTTGGGTCATCACCCCTAGTCAAAAATAGGAGAAACGGGTTTGTCGGCATAAATTCTTTTTATAGCCTCTGCGAGCAATGGGGCTGTGTTTATTATTGTAAATTTATCAATAAATTTTTCTTTTGGTATTGGAATTGTATCTAAAAATATTACTTTTTTTATTACGCTGTCTTGAAGCTTTTGTACGGCTCGGCCTGAAAGAACGGCATGAGCCGCGTAAGCGTACACTTCCTTCGCCCCGCCTATTTCGGTTATTGCTTTTGCGGCATTACAAATTGTGCCTGCAGTATCTATCATATCGTCAACCAGTATGATCTTCTTATCTCGAGCGTCGCCTATTATGTTCATAACTTCGCATTCGTTAGCGCGTTCGCGCCTTTTATCAATTAATGCAAGCGGGCAGCCGAGGCGCTTTGCAAACTGGCGCGCTCTTGTAATTGACCCGAGATCCGGCGCTAAAACCGTAAATTCTTTAGCATCGAAGCCTTCTATACTTTTTATAAACGATACCAAAAGAGGAGACCCGATTATATGATCTACAGGTATGTTAAAAAAGCCTTGTATTTGCAGCGCGTGCAAGTCTACTGTTAAAACTCTGTTTGCCCCCGCTGTGGTTATTAAATCAGCTACCAGTTTTGCTGATATGGGGTCTCTTGGTTTTGCTTTTCTGTCTTGACGCGCATATCCAAAATACGGCATTACCGCGGTAATTCTGGCTGCTGACGCCCTTTTCATTGCGTCAATCATTATTAAAAGCTCCATGAGATTGTTGTTTGTAGGAGAACATGTAGATTGTATTATATAGCAGTCTGCGCCTCTCACAGACTCATTGAGTGACACAGATATCTCTCCGTCGCTAAACGTAGTAATTTCAGAATCGCCAAGTGTTAACCCAAGATTGTCCGCTATGCTTTTTGCTACTTCGGGATTTGAATTTGCTGTGAATATCTTTAATTTTGTGCCTTGAAAATTCATTATTTTTATATCCTCCAAAATTTTTTATGTTTTATTAATACTAACCCGCAATTAAAAACAGGTTGCACCTCAAAACAATTGAAATCCCTTCTTTCACCCCCGCGTTCTAGCGGGGGTGAAAGATATTATCAATTAATTTGAACCACTACCTAAAAACAACCCGAACCTCCCCAATTTTTGCCGGTAATACTACTTTTTGCGATCATTGGCGACCAAGAATTAGGTCGTGTCTCAAAACAATTGAAATCCCTTCTTTTTCCCCGCGTTCTAGCGGGGTAAAAGATATTATCAATTAATTTGAACCACTACCTAAAAACAACCCGAACCTCCCCCATTTCTGCCGGTAATACTTTTTGCAGTCATTGGCGGCCAAGAATTAATATTATCACATAACCCGCCATATTGCATTTATAGCTAACGCCTTTGAAAAACATCTAATTTTTTACCGCTTTCTCCGCGTCACCGGGTTGTGGGTCAAATTAGTTGGTAATATCTTTTTCCCACCGTCGGCGGGGAGGAAGAAGGGGTTTCAACTATTTTGAGACATTACCCGTCGCCGTCGGGGAGAAACCGTACGACCAAATTCACTTTTATCAAATGTAGCAGCTATATCTTTTTATTGTAGCTGTTGCTTTTCAAAAAAACAAATTTTTTTATGTACTGTCTTTCCCACCGATTTAGAGCTATTTTACTTGAAAAATGTCTAATTTTTTACCGCTTTCTCCGCGTCACCGGGTTGTGGGTCAAATTGGTTGATAATATTATTTTTCACCCCCGCTAGAACGCGGGGGAAAAACAAAAATGTTACTGTTTTATAGCTGTTTCACTTGAAAAAATAATACCATTTGTTAACTCTTTCCTCGCCTATTGGGCGGACCCAATGATTATTTATGTGACCGTTTTTCAAGTAAAAATTGACTTAAAAACCCAAAATTGGATCTGGCTTCCCAAATAGATTTTGATCCTCAAATGGATTTGGCTCCCAAGATAGATCTAGCTTCCAAGATGGATCTGGCTCCCCAGATGGATCTGGCTCCTCAGATGGATTTTGATCATCTGAATTTGGATTTACAGTAAGTAATGGATTTGGCTCCCCAAATAGATTTGGCCACCCAAATGGGTTTTGATCCTCTGAGTTTGGATTTACAGTAGATGAAATTGTACTTACAGTAAGTAATAGATTTGGCCACCCAAATTGGTTTTGATCCTCTGAGTTTGGATTTACAGTAGGTGGATTTGGACTTGAACTTTTTCTTCTAAGGCTCCATCGCCGTATTTCGGATTCTTCGATCAAGGGAATCTCAACCCTCATTGAATTACCATCTATTCTTGTTGAAATGTCATAACCAAGTAATTGGAATCCTGCGTTTAATGAAGATTTGCATTTACCGGTAGTTGATTTTAAATGCCGTGTGTTAACAGCAATTTCACCATTATTAAAAAGGACAAGCCCAATTATGACTGCCATTTTTTGTTTGGTTTGCGGGTTTTCTTGTGAATTTAAAAAATTATTAATTGCACATATGATATTATCAAAATTTTCTATTCGCTTATTACGCATATTCGTATCATACATCGGATCATTTTTTAACGAGTTTAAGAAATTCATTAATTCTTGTTGTTTGGGCAGTGGCAAACTATAATATGCTGTTTTTTGAGCTGGTGTAAAATATTCTGGTGGGGCTATTCCCTTTACCGTAAAACCCCATAAAAATATTACTAAAGCAGAAAACACGCACTTGAGGATATTTTTTTGATAGTATTTTTCCATTTTTTCACCTCCTTTTAAATTAATTATAACATCAAAGCGGCAAAATGTCAAATATATTTTATAATTATTTTATTTTTGAAAAAACTAAAACAATCATTGCCTCATCGGTAGTGGGTCAAATTAATTGATAATATCTTTTCCCAGACTATGGCGGGGAAAAGAAGAAATTTTAATTATTTTATGGCGCAACACGTTTTTCAAGTGAAACAGCTATATATTTTTAAATTAAGATTTGGGGGTGGTTCAAATTAATTGATAATATTTTTCACCCCCGCTAGAACGCGGGGGTGAAAGAAGGGATTTCAACTATTTTGAGATATGACCCGTTTTTCAAGTAAAACAGCTATATATTTTTAAGTTAAGATTTTGCATCATACCAATTTTTGCCAATTTCTGAATTAACGATAAGTGGGATATCTAAACGCACGGCATTTTCCATTTCATCTATTAAAAGCTTTTGAGCGATAAAGGATTTATTTTCCGGCGATTCAATGATAAGTTCGTCGTGCACTTGAAGAATAAGTTTAGCTTCAAATTTTTCTTGTTTAAGCCGGTTATGTACGTTTATCATTGCTATTTTTATTATATCGGCCGCACTGCCTTGCACAGGCATATTTCTTGCTATACGCTCCCCGAATGATCGAATGTTAAAATTAGAAGATTTAAGTTCCGGCAAGTACCTTATACGGTTAAAAATCGTTTTGACGAAACCATCCTCTCTTGCTTTTTTAATAGTATTTTCCATATATTCATATATTCCGCTGTAATAATTAAAGTAATTTTCGATATATCGCGCTGCTTCTAATTTTGTTATTTTAAGGTCTTTAGACAGTGAAAAAGCGCTCATACCATATATAACCCCAAAATTAACGGTTTTTGCGAAGTTTCTTTTTTGGCTGTCAACTTCTTTTTCCGTAACGCCGAATATTTTTGCGGCTGTAATACTGTGAACGTCCAGCCCGTGACTAAAAGACTCAAGCATATTTTTATCTTTTGATAAATGTGCAAGAACTCTGAGCTCGATCTGAGAGTAATCAGCGTCAATGAGTACGCAGCCTTCTTTAGCCTTAAAATATTTTCTTAAATTTCTGCCGATAGGTGCTTTAATTGGGATATTTTGCAAATTGGGTTCCAATGAACTTATGCGTCCGGTACGGGTTTCGGTTTGATTAAATATGGAATGAATTCTTGAATTTTCTTTTATGAGTTTTATCATTCCATCACAAAAAGTGGATTTGAGCTTTGAAAGCATTCTATATTCAAGTATAAGATTTATTGCGGGATGGTCGTCTTTTAAATTTTCCAAAACTTCGGCGTTGGTTGAGTACCCGTTTTTATTTTTCTTACCTTTATTAAGTTTTAATTCTTCAAATATTATATTCCCCAGCTGCTTGGGGGAGTTTATATTAAACTCAATACCGATTATATCGTATATACTGTTTTGCAGAGTAGTAATTTTTTGTTGCAGTATTTCAGAATACTTTTTAAGTCCGTCTTTGTCTATTTCAAAACCCGTATTTTCCATATCCGCCAGTACTGCGGAAAGAGGTTGTTCTATTTTTTCTAAAAGAAAAAGCTGATTTTTTTGAGTAAGTTCATTTTTTAATTTACCTGTAAGTTCAGGTAAGATCGAGGTATGTAAAATAATTTCTTCCGGATCACCACAGTTGTGATTTAACTTAAGAAGTCCAAACTCTTGTAACTCTTTCTCTGCCCTCGGCGGGGAAAGAGTACACAAATGAGTATGTTTTTTTTCAAGTGAAACAGCTATATTTATGTTTGGGTAAGAAATATCATATTTAGGAATAATTTTTTCTAAGGAATAATCCGGCAGCGATGGATTCATGATGTATGCCGCAAGCAAAATATCAAAACTTATGTTTAATATATTTATTCCCATTTTAATGGCTGAATATTTTAGAAGTTTTGAATTATATGTTATTTTAGAAATTTGAGGATTTTCAAATAATTCTTTTATAAAATCAAAAAAGTTCGCGTCAGAATTTTTGATAATATATATACTGTCATTTATTAAAATAATTAATTTTTCTATAACGTTCATTTTAATATCGGGCAAAAAGTACACTTCTTTTTTTTGCCTTATAATTTGCAGTGTTTCGCGGCAATCAGTTATATTATAAACCGAAATTTTTTTTAAGGAATCTGATTTTTCCCCGCTGTTTTTGCCGGCAAAAGAAAGATTCATCTTATTTATAAGTGAAAAAAATTCCAGCTCTTTCATAAGTTTTTCGGCATTATACGTGTCAACAGGCCCCGGAAAATAATTTTTAAGATTTTTATCTATCGGAACTTCGGTATAAATTTTCCCGAGTGCTCTGCTCATATAGGCTGAGTCTTTACCTTCGATTAGTTTCTTTTTTATATTTTTTGTAATGTTTAGGGTATTGATGTTGTTATAGATATTGTCTATACTCACATGCTCTTGTATTAATTTAAGAGCGGTTTTTTGCCCTATTCCTTTTACTCCGGGGATATTATCCGAGGTGTCCCCTTGGAGCGCTTTAACGTCGATAAGCTGTGAGGGGGATATACCGTATTCCTCTTTTATTTTATTTTCATCGTATAAAATTGTTTCAGTTTTTTGTGCGCGGGTAATTGCCATGTTAACGCTTATGTTTTTTGAAACCAATTGTAAAATGTCGCGATCGCCAGTTGCTAATATGCATTTATAATCGTCATTTTGCTTACATACGCTTGCAATTGTTCCTAATATGTCGTCCGCTTCGTACCCTTCACACGAAACTATTTTATACCCAAGGTATTCTATCAAATTTTGAAGGTCTGGGAGCTGAGAGGCCAATTCATCAGGCATACCATGGCGATGTTGCTTATAACCGGAATAAATTTCATTTCTGAAAGTTTTTTGAGCAAGGTCAAACGCACAAATAATTATATCCGGATTAATTTGAGTTTTTAATTTTTCCATTGTTACTATAAAGCCGTATATAGCGTTTGTGAATTTTCCGGTTTTCGTCGATAGCAATTTTATTCCGTAGAAAGCTCTGTTAAAGATGCTGTTACTATCAATGACTAATACTTTTTTCAATTTAAATCCACCTAAATAAATAAGTTTTTGGTCATGTTTCAAAATAGTTAAAACTTTCCCCCCTCGAATCGGAGTGGGAGAAAGATATTATAGCAAAAATCATTTAGAAAAGTGGTATTATTCACATTCCCCCCCGCCAAAGGCGGGGGGGAAACACCAAAACGCCGCTGTTTTAAAAGGTTTTTACTATAAAGCGCGGCATTATTTATATGGTTCTCTCCCCCGCCAAAAGGCGGGGGGGAAAAACCAAAAACGCCGCTGTTTTAAGAAAGTTCTACTGTAGCGCGGAGGCAGTTATCTCAATTGTACTCTATCTATGAATTTGCCCTTCCAATCGTAATACACTGCGGTGCCCGCTTCTTGGTCTATGTCCCAATAACCCAAACCGGGCATATCTTTCTTGGGATAATTTCCAATTGTGCACATCACTGCAACAGGGGTGCCGTCTCTGTACGTTCCAACATGGCACTTGCTTCCCAAATCATGCTGATGCCCTTTTATAAAAAATTCGGGGCGCACTAGTTCTTCGCTATACATTAAATTCTCAAGTATTTCGATTTGCCGGTCCGGGCTTATAGTAAAACCCGATCCCCTGCCATTGGGAAAACACTTGTTTGGTATGAAGTTCTTAACTAAATTTATATCATTCCAAAGTACGTTGTTTTCATCAGTCCATTTTTTATCCGCATTTTCTTTCTTAAAATCATGTAAATCATAATATCTGTCATCATGTTGGCAATATCCGTGTTCGTCATCACTTAAATCATATCTGCCATCATGAACCCCGCCATGGCAAGCAAAACATCTTCCTAGCCAGGCAGCTATCGGGAGTTCGTCAAAAGCCAGATTTATCGCTTCCCAAACATCCGCTCCTATTACCGAGCCAAATCTTCTGCACATATACCCCCACAGCCCGTGCTGTTGGTTGGCCTCTCTAGTTTCATGATTCCCTCTAAGGAAAGTAACGCGATCGGGGAATTCGATTTGCCACAAAGCCATTGCACACAAAACTTCTATATTATTCTGAATACCACTCTCACTTCCGTCTGGGTTCGGCGCGCCGCGCTCAACATAATCGCCGGTAAAAACAATACTTGCGTTCGGATTGTTCCTGATTATTGCGTCAATTTGCGGAATTAAATCTGCGTTTGCGTGTATGTCGCCGATTGCAATTATCCGCCTCATGTCATTACGGCGTTCTATAACAGCCGGACGATCTTTCCACGCATCGTGCAAATATCTCGCCGCAACAAAAGTTTTTTGGAAGTCCAATACATCCGGGTCTTTAAGAAGGTTAAAAACACTTCTTTCATCACGTACCACCACCGGCCTATTCCCCAAAAAGCCCTCTTCATAAGCAATTCTTGCACGACAGTTAGGCTCGTTCGAAAGCCTAACTATTATGGGGTTATCCAAAGTGCCTACACCATCAGCAATCGGCAAATAATGCCCCCCTAGATCACCCCCAAAACCATGCAAAACATCTCCTGTCAACCGGTCTTCAATTTGAATCTCTTGTCGCGGCAAAGCAAGCAATTTAGATATTTCGCTTCGTATATATCTGGCATCTCTGCTGGTTATAAAAATATGTATTTTATAAATATGGTTGCCAAATTGGCAATATATCGGAACGCATGTGCCATCCGGCCTTTGTGAGGTTCTCAATGTGACAACGCCATTTTCGCCTTCGCCTACCTTTACTCCTAACCACTTCGCTTTTTTCAACATTCTTACAAACGTCAACTCCAATCCGTAAAGCCCTAACCGTGTTCGGCACTGCTCTAACGCGCTATTATCATCAATAAAGGTATCGTGTGGAAGAACTAAGTGTACACCATTGCCCCAAATTTCCACAGAGTCAGAAGTGTCTCGGGAGCTGGTTAAACCCTCACACCAGTCATTGTTGCATTGGCAGCATCCGTGGTAACAACTCGCACGGTCGTACATTGAATACTTGCTCATAAGTGTCCCGTCAACTTTTCTCTCTTCGGCTAACATTTCCATAATTTTATCTAGGCTCCCAATATCATCACTTAAACAAGACCCTAGCGAATTAGACTCGTGTATATCAATATACTGTAAAACAGGTTCGGGTAAATCATCAGGCTTGGGTAAATCAGTCTCGGGTGAATCATCAACGGGTGAATCGGGCACGGTTAAAACAGGATCGGACAAATCATCACCGGGTAAAACAGGTTCGGGTGAATCATCAACGGGTAAATCAGACTTGACAGTCTTCTTTGTTGGATCGTCAGTCTCGGGTAAATCATCACCAGGCTTGGATAAATCAGGCTCGATTAAATCAGTCTTGGTTAAATCATCACCGGGTAAATCATCAACGGGTAAATCAGACTTGACAGTCTTCTTTGTTGGATCGTCAGTCTCGGGTGAATCATCACCGGGTGAATCAGGCACGGTTAAAACAGGATCGGACAAATCATCACCGGGTAAAACAGGTTCGGGTAAATCATCAACGGGTAAATCAGACTTGACAGTCTTCTTTGTTGGATCGTCAGTCTCGGGTGAATCATCAACGGGTAAATCAGTCTCGGTCGGATCAAGCTTTTGGTCTTTGGGAGGCTGTTTTGTGGGTTGCC
>JAISWM010000114.1 GCA_031270785.1 Oscillospiraceae bacterium | reverse complement strand
TTGACTAATTTATCAAAAAAATCAAATATTTTTTTGATAAATAATCAAAAAGATTTTACTTATCAAAATATCAGTACACATAATCCCGATTATATTTTCTTCCCACATTGGGCGCGTATTATTCCCGGAAAAATTTTTGAAAGTTTTAATTGCGTCATTTTTCATTGGGTGAAGGAATTACTTCAAGAGATTAGGAATAGAAAAAAAGAGAATCGTAAAGCCGAGAGCAATGAATTAAAACAATGTATGATTGACGCTAATAAAATAATAGGGATAGAAAAAGTTTTTTCTTTTGATTGTCCTGGTAACAGATTTGGTTCTGTGCCGCTTCTTGATATTGTAAAGGTTATTGAAAAAGTAAAAATAAATTTCAACCCCAATATTATTTTTACGCATTTTGCTAAAGATATGAAATTAGACCATGTTATTACCAACAGGGCTGTATTGACCGCAACCAGGCCTATGAGCGGTGAAACAGTTAAAGAAATATATGCGTTTGAGGTATTATCATCTACGGAATGGAATTTTCCGTTGACTTTTTCGCCTGACTATTTTGTTGATATAACTTCCACTATCTCCAAAAAGCAAAGCGCAATGAAAATATACAAAAACGAATTAAGAGATTTTCCCCATCCGCGTTCTCTTGGGGGTATTGAATTAAACGCCAAATATTGGAGGATAAAGATAGGGCTTGATAAATGTGAAGCTTTTCAAATGTTAAGGAAAATATGGGATTCCCCCCTCTCCTGGATGATACGAGTGCCTAAAATTAGCCATTTGTATATGTTGCAGGAGCATGCGGCATGAAGGAATTGTAGTGAGATTTTTTATGCCCTCTGGGGCTATTACCCCGCAGTTTGCTGCGGGGTAGTTCATTAAGTGCTAGCTTTTGAAATTAGACTTCCCGCAAGCTAATAGAACGGAACAAAATATACGATATTTATTTTAAGACGGTTAGAGGAAAAATTGGAAAGGAGTAAAAAAATATGGCTGGCAATTATGTATGGACTGATGACCTCGCCACAGGCAACGCTTTGATTGACGCGCAGCACAAACAGCTGATTATGGCGGTTAACAATCTTATGGAAGCTTGTTCAAGCGGAAAGGGGCGCGCCGCGCTGGATGGAACATTGAATTTTCTTATAGAATATACTAATAAACATTTTGCGGACGAGGAAAAGCTGCAGCAGAGATATAAATATCCGGATTATACCAATCATAAAAAGCTGCATGATACTTTTAAAGCTGTTGTGGCCGATCTGGCGCAGAAGTTGCGGGCAGACGGGCCGACAGTCGCCTTGGTTGGAAAAGTAAACTCCAGTATCGGCGGATGGCTCGTAAATCATATCAAACGTGAGGACACTAAAATCGCCGCACACATACGAAAACACTGATACGAGGAGATTTTTAAAATATTTATGAATTCAAGGAGGGTTTTTCAGAGCTTTAACAGTTAGAAATGATTTTAAAATCCATCTTCCGGTTTATGAAACCTGAGCAATATATTGCGTTGCGGGAGGAAATGCTGTTTTTAACCGTTCAGCGGTTAAATTTTGCGCATTAAACCGGTTACTTTGCCTAAAATATAAACTTCCCGAATGAATATAGAAGAAAAAGAGGAATTAGCGGGTCGCAATTCTATTTGACGTCCTTTTTTGTAATATTGTTTAACAGTCGCGTCTTCATTTAAAAGGGCGACAACTATATCGCCGTTTAAAGCGTCGGACTGTTCTTTCACAATGAGGAAGTCGCCGTCTAAAATGCCGGCCTCTATCATGCTGTCCCCTTTTACTTTTAACAAAAAGTGATTTCCTGAGCCCAGCAAATCGGTTGCCACAGGTATATAGTACTCAATATTCTGTTCGGCGAAGATAGGAATGCCAGCGGCCACAGAACCTAAAAGCGGTAAATGTACGCTGTTATTTTCCAAGCTGATTTGGGGACTTTCTATGCTGTGCCCTTCATTAAGGAATATAGCTCTGGTTTTGGACGGATCCCGACGAATAAAACCGGCTTTTTCCAGTTGCAGAAGATAAGCGTGAGCCGCAGAACTGGATTTAAGTCCGACAGCTTCCGCAATTTCCCTGACTGAAGGAGGAAATCCATTTGCGTATATGCATTTTTTTATATAATCAAACACTTCTTGCTGCCGGTGTTTTAAAATTACTTTCCCGTCCAATTTTTCATCTCTCCCAACAAATTAATTTTATCATAACTATGTAAAAGAAAACATATGTTCTTATTAAAAACGCACACGTCTAATGCGTTTGCAGGCGCGTTGAATTTCTGTCTGAAATATTTTCAAAAAGAACAGTGGCTTGATATTTTTCGGGCTGGCAGATGTTTCGCGCCGGACTGGAAAGGTTAGAATTCAGGAACGTCCGGTAATTGATTGCTTTACGTTCGCTTAGTTTGAGCGGCGTTAGCATAATTGTTTTTGTTATTTTAATAATATTACCGTTAATACAAGAAGCCCCAATTATACATAAGGGGGCCTTTTAGAGCTGGCGGTGCGCTGAAGATGTGCGGCGAGGATTATTAGAGGTTCCCGTAATTAATGTATCCGTTTAGAAGCTATATTGAAAACTATAAGAATATTCTAAAAATTTTGACATTTTAGTTGTATTTTTTATAATTTTAGATTAAATTTAA
>JAISWM010000077.1 GCA_031270785.1 Oscillospiraceae bacterium | reverse complement strand
TTACTCATTAACGTATCATCATCCCTGACAGGGAGAATTTTATACGACTTGTTTTTACCTCTTTGGATAAGGATCTCTACCCCCTCGTCCACTTTGTCGAGATAGCTTTTTTGCTTATCTCTAAATTCTCTGGAACTTACTACTAACATAATCTGAAAAATTTAAGTGTGTACCAATATGGTGCAAAGATAATGCCTTTTTCAGATAATCAAATCACTTCCAACGAAACACGGGGAATAATCTTGCCTGTTCAGCAAATTATTTAGTACTTTTGCTGAAAATTAAGTTCCAGCCTTATCGCAGTCCCGAAGGAATTAATATGGAAAGTGACTAAGCTTGAGATTTAATTGTGCGGCGTAAAAAACTAAGAAGAAAGAAATATTAGTGTAATTTTATAGGCCGTTAGCATAATAACACCCATAATAAGTAACAGCAATGAAATTCTTTCACAAATTATCGTCCTTTTTCTCTCGTGAATCAAAATCGGAGAAACTTCCCGACATTCGTTTAGTGCGCTTTCAACTTCTTTATAATGAGCTTGACGAAGCCGTTCGTAAATCATTGCACAGTCGTATACTACTACTCCGGCAAGCAGGATTCCAAGTACAAGAAGTACCAGCGAAAGCCCAAATGCCAAACGGATGTATAGGTTTGATGAGCTATTGGAATGGAGAGAAACTACAATACCAAAGATACTTGAGGATACGAGTAGAACATGTCGAAAGAAAGAATCTCGTTTACGAACCGCCTCTTCCCCATAATTTGCCTGAAGCCTTTTCTGATTTTCAAAACTATCCATTTTTACAACCTCTCGATAAAAAATTAATATTATTATAATCTTACTTATTTTTGTGTGTCTGGGTTTTCCTGCGTAGCTTTGTCCCTATCGACGCTGTATATTTTTCTAAATTGGTCTTCTATTCCCATAATTTTATTTATATTTATTGTTTTGTAATATCTGTTTCATTTTATTTGTTAGCGATTAGCCTGATTATTTATTTATCTATTTAGTATAATAGCTTTTACCGTCTATATCCATTCCAGCCATACCATTTGTTTTTTTCTTTTTTGAGGCTTCGGAAATTCAGAAACTATGTCCGCTTGGTTCTCATTTTTCTTTTTAGACAAAAAATACTCCTCTCCTTTTTTGACAATTTTGACATAGTAAAATGTTTTATAGCTATATAATGAATCCTTATGATAAATTTTCCACTCAACTATTTCATATATAGCCTTTTCAAACGGTTTATATTTTTGTTTTAAAATTGTATCGGCAATACATCTCCCCTCTTCAATACTCTCAAATATATAACATCCATTCGCTATCGGTTCTTTTAGTATAACAGTATTTTTTTCTTCGTTATATAAGGCCTTCCCAAAGGATACATATAATAAATAAACGTTTCCAATTGATTTGAATTTAAAAGTTATGTTGGCATTAATAGAAAACAAATTTTTCACATTATTTATTATTTCAAGAGATTTCGGATAGGCTTTTTCTGAAAGAGAAATCAAATCATTTATATCTAACAATTCAATTGGAAGCTCTTTTGAGAATTTATACACGCCTGTATTAAATCCACTTGAAGAAATAAGTATCGACTTGTTTGCTTTCTCTTTATGCATAGTACCATATAAGTCTCGTACAATCGAAGGTGCTACCTTGTGAGTATGATTTTTACATTGTACAATAATGTATTCTCCTTTATCATTCCACAATTTAATATCAATTCCTCCATCTGCTACTTTTTTTGTGTTTTTCACTTTATAACCTAAACTTTTGTATAAATTTGAGATCTCTCGTTCAAAGCTAAAACCATCTAAAGACAGCCAATACTCGGATTGTTTTTTTATATTTATTTGGTGGATCACTTCATTAATATATTTTTTTCATGCTCAATAATATCGGCCATTATATTTTTAAAATACATTTTTTTATCATAATTAAACTCTGCAATACAAGGATACTTTGTCTCAAGATTTTTTATGTAATCTGTATATTCTTTTTGTTTGTGTTCATATTTTTCAATAATAGAAAAATAAGGTTCCTTTTGGGGTTTTATCAATATAAATTTATATATGCATCTTCCTATAAAACATATTGGATATGCAAGAATACAGAAAACCCATTGTATTACAGGTATTAATAAAATAGGCAGAATGGAAACAGATGCTAAAATTACGCCCCATATTGTTTTTATAAAATCCCAAGCATTTCCATTATTCACTTCTTCCCACGAATAATAAAACACAAAAACTGTAATCAATAATAGATAAATAACTGCAAATACAGGCAAAAATGATTTTTCTTCATAATTTGTTATTTTCTTTTCTCTTAATTCACATTTTCTTTTATACTCTAAATATACAGAATATTGATAATCCGTTATTTTATATTCATAAAGTGTTGGATTCTTCATTTTTATTTATCTCATAAATATGTTATTCCCATCTTTTACGAATCTGTTCCTGTTAGTGCAGTTATGACACCTGCAACCTTCCCTGCAAGATCGTTTTTTACTTCGCCAAGTTCATCTCTGAGAGCTTCTATTCGATCTTTTAAGGAAAGGGATAGCCTCAGTGCTTCTTTGATTTCTTCATTTAGCCTACGTATTTCTCTATTTAATACATCTTTCTCTTCTAACGATTCGTGATATTTATTTTGGTAACGCCTTTCTGCAACATAGTCTATTTTTATTTGCGGATCATGACTGACTAATTTATATTTTTTTCTATATTCATCGGAAAAATATGGTATTAATCTCGCGGCATGATATGCAGCAATACTCCTCGTTACATACGGGCTATTTATATCTGATATGCTCGTAAGATGAGCTAAGCCGGTGACCGTAACTTCCGTAATTTTTTCAATAGAAATATCCGCTTTTTCTATCGTACTACAAAATTCTGCAACATTTATCTTGTCATTAAAAAATTCGCAGCCAAGATATATCCTTTCGATGCAATCCTTATTAAGGTATATCCTATCCGCATCCCCATAATAAATTATCCTGCATTCTTTTTCATCCCTCCACTGGTAATATTTGTGCTTTAACTCGTCTCTGACTGTACTTTGTTGGCGTAGTGAATATTTATTATATGTCACTTCACAAAAATCAATATCCAAATGCTTATTTAAAGATTCTAATTTTTCTTTATTAAATTCAATACACCCTCCTTTATGATAATCCGCATATAAGTCATACATTTTAGGCTGTCTTACTTCTCGAATCTCATCCTTGACAAAAAACGAAATATATTTATATTTTTTAGCTTCTTCTGTCTTTTCTTCTTTGCGTAAATCTTTTAGTGTATCATGCATCCACAATCTTCTCTCCTTTATATCGTTTGACCTTTCTACTTTTGAAAATTTTAGTTCCATGTCGTTCAAAATTCCGATTAATCCCTCCGGTTTCGTGTAATGCTGTAGTAAGTTGGGGTTATATCGGGGGGTATAGTCTCCATTCTCATTGGGCAATTCCATCTCGCCTTGGCCTGTTAATAGCCATCCAATATTTAATTTAGGATATTTTATAGCGATGCTAAGGAGTTTGTCAGGTTGCATTGATTTTCTCATCCCTGAAATGTATCCTGATGAGACGCCAATAGCATTACAAAAATCAACTTCCTTAATATTACTTTTCAAAAGATAATCCTTAAGTCTCTCTTTAACAGATTTTTTCATATCATTGTTATTTATAATTATTCTAAATTGATTGCATTGCAACACTTTTTTCATGCGCTATTCTTTTATATTTATTGCAATGCAATATCTTTGCATCCGTAACCCAACAAGCGCCACCGCAAGCGAGCGGGGCGGGGGTACAAAAGAGCCGTCCCTGGCTGCGAGGGTGATGTGAGAAATTACTTCGCAAATATACGGCTTCTTTAAAGACACAGGCATGGCGTGGACGGTTATGCGATAGAAAAAGTTTAGATCAGTTTCGGAAGGGGGTCGTCCACCGGCGTAAGCCGGCCTCTTCCGGGGCTGATTTTTTTAATATTATGAATCATGGACAAAAATTTAAGTGTTAAAGAAAGGGTGCTTATAGCCCGGCTAAAAGAACAAATAGCCCGGGAGGTAGACAGATGCATAAAAAAACATCCAATCGGTCTACTGTTCACGCAAGCGAAAAAAAATTTTCCCCCCACATAAACCATAAGTAATGGATCCACGCATTTGAGAATTACCAATATTCCGGAATAACAATGAAAAAACGAAGTAAATACAACTGCGTACAAATAACAAAAAAGCATCAATATGAATGATTTTGAAATAACGTCCTACGAAAGGGATTTAATACGCCGGCTTATGGCACTGGTTCTATCCGACATGAGCTATGCATCCGGTATCGGGAAATTCAGCGGAAGCGCCGAATTATCCATGGATATTGAAACATACCAGGACTACCTGAAGCTGTTCAAGAAACTTCCCGATCCGGAAGACAAAGATGATACGGAACTCGACAAATGGAGCAAGATCAACCTCCGGGGGTCAGGCGTCTTTTGTACCCGTACAACCCAAGCGCTCATCGCTTGTGGTATTAGTACCATTTACGAACTTATTACACAAATTCCAAACGAAAAGGAACTGTACCGTATGAAGGGCGTCGGAGATAAAAGTGTTGCGGAAATCATGCAATTTCTTAAAGAGAATAATTTAAAATTCAGAGAAAGATAACACGAACTATATACACTTAATAACTTATGGACACAATTAAAGGATTTAAAGGATTTGATAAAGACCTGAAGTGCCGCGACAAACAATATGTCGTAGGCGAAGAACACGTAGAGAATGAGGCCCTGCTATGCAAAAAGGGATTGCACTTCTGCGAAAATCCACACGATATCTTTAACTACTATTCGGCGGGCGATGATAATCGTTTTTGCATAATAGAAGCTCTTGAGGTGTCGGGCAAAGTAGAAGTCGATTCTAAACGGGTAACTAAGCGGTTGTTTGTAAAAAACGAAGTAAGCGCATTTTATATTTGTAAAATCGCTGTATCTACTTTTTTTGAAAACTTTGGCTTCAAATCTAAAATAGCTTCGGTAAACACAAATACCGCGGGGAGTTGCGGCGCGGCGAACGCGGGGGATAGCGGCGCGGCGAACGAGGGGTATCTCGGCGCGGCGAACGCGGGGGATTTCGGCGCGGCGAACGAGGGGAGTCGCGGCGCGGCGAGCGCG
>JAISWM010000067.1 GCA_031270785.1 Oscillospiraceae bacterium | reverse complement strand
TTTTGGCAAATCTTATTTCCGGAATAGTTGCATATTGCTACATTCCGAAGAAACCTTCTTTAAATATTGACAGAAACGTTTTTTCAGGTGCCCTTATTGCTTGTTAGCTGCTTAACAGCACGGTTTTTCCGTCGAACTCACGTTAATCATTTGCCCCTTTGAACGCCGTATCATATTGCCCTTTGAGCACATAAATACGATTCAAAACGGGTCTTTCGGCGTTTATGTTCGCTGGTTGCTGTTCTTCGTTTGGTTTCCTCTCTTCCGCATATCGTTTTTTGCAATATAGCACGGTAAATGCAGTTAACAATGGAACCCATGTAGCAACTAATACGCATTTAACGGGATTATTGGAAACAAAGTTTTTAATTTTTTGTATTGTACTTACTTTACCTTTAGGAGGTCTGCAGCATCCTGCTTGTTCACCCATCAGCGGCGTAAAAATAGCTAAGGCCGCTAATAAGCCGGAAATAATTTTGTTTTTCATTGTATTTCTCCTAACTGCCTCATATTTGTTTTATACTAATTTTAATTATAAATATCAGTTTGCACCCGTTACTTTCCCCGCAAGCTCGCGAAGTAAAGTAATTCAACCACATATCAGATTTTAATTTAGAAATATTATTATTTTGCTAGTCATACAATATGGGTCATGTCTCAAAATATGAAATTCTTTCTTTTCCCCCCCACAGGCAGGGGGGAGATATTATCAACTAATTTGGACCACCACCTACAATGTGTTGTTTTGTTTGGCACATTTTGCTTACAAAACTGCAAATTCTTACTTTCACTTTGAATATTCTTCGAAAAGCAATGTATATAGCAAAAAACCATTTAGAAACGTGGTATTATTTGCGTTTTTTCCTTAGCCAAAGTCTTGGGGAAAAACAAAAACGTTACTGGTTTGAAAAGATTTTTACTATAACACTCATGAATTTCGCTCATCATTTGTTTTTGTATCAACTTTCCTTCACTCCCTATTCTTGCCAGTGTAAACCAAAGTAAATATTTTTTCAACCTTTCATTTATAACATTTTACAATATGAATATAATATGCTTGCTATTTTATTGAATTTTGGTTTTATCTACACTTGTTTTTGCAAATGAGTGCACCCTGTTTGGCACAGTGATTTAACTTAAAAAGTATAAACTTTTATAATTCTTTCCTAGCGAGCTTGCGGGGAGAGACCGTTTTTCCCCGCCCAAATGCGGGGAAAAAACAAAAATGCCACTGTTTCAAAAGGCTTTTACTACAAGCATCGCCCCGCCTACTGGCGGGGCGATAATTGCTGAAATTTAAACTTTTTTCAAATTAAAACAGTCCTAAAAAGTAAATTTATTCGTGCATTTTCTCCCAGCCGTCGGTTGAGAGAAAGTTATAAAAATCAGACGCTTTTCAAACGAAACAGCTATATAAATCGCGGGGCATTTATGTAAAGTGGTGTGCCATTTATTGCACACGCAACACCCAATACAACGTTAGCTACAGTGTTTCCCGCAATCAAAACCATAAGCAGCGAAACAAAACAATGCTCATGCATAAAATCCCATATATTCCTGCTGTACTTAACCATTACTGCTTCTGGTTCTGTTCTTATTTTCATATAATACAATTCCTTTCAATATTTGTGGAGCAATACTAAACTGATATTATTTTAACTGTTTTTTATCAAATTTTCAAGCTCTTTTTCAATTTTAATAATTTTATTTTCAAGTTCAGAAACAGTATTTTTAACATTATTAATAACATTTTCAGGCGCCTTGGACATAAACTCTTCATTGCGGAGTTTTAATTTAGAACTTTCTAAATATTTTTTCGCATCTTCAAGTTCCTTATTCATTCTTTTAAGTTCTGATTCTTTATCAATAAGCTGATTAAGAGGAATATATATTTTGGCAAAATTTGTAAGTATTACAGCGCAGTTCTTTATATTAAAATTATTTCCAAACTGTAAATTATCTGAATATGAAAGCTTTTTTATCATATTTTCATATTCTTTGAAATTTAAACAGCCATCGAGCAAATCAATATATATAGACGTCTTTTTGTTTTGGGGTACGTTCATTTCAGAGCGCCTGTTCCTGATAGATTTTATAATTTCTATCATCCGATCCACAATATTTTCGGAATCTTTAAAATTAAAATTATCTGTATATTCAGGGTACTTAGATACCACTGCGGATTTTTCGCTCTGCGGAAATGATTGCCATATTTCTTCCGTAATAAAAGGCATAAAAGGATGCAAAAGTTTTAAAGTATTGCTCATAATCCACACTAAAACTTGCTTGTTTTCAGCAGAATTTTCAGGATTATCACATATATTAATCTTAGAAAACTCTATATACCAATCGCAAAATTCATCCCAAATAAAATCATATAATTTTTGCAATGCAAGGCCCAGTTCAAATTTTTCAATATTTTCAGTTACTTCAAGCGTTACTTTATTAAATCTGCTGATTATCCATTTATCAACATCGCTGAGTTTAGCGGGGACTTCATTTTTTATATTTTCACCATTTATATTCATATGAATAAATCTTGCTGCGTTCCATATTTTGTTTGCAAAATTTCTGCTTGATAATACTTTTTCGTCAGAAAATCTCATGTCGTTTCCCGGACTGTTTCCTGTTGCCAAAGCAAATCTTAATGCATCCGCTCCATATTTTTCAATAATTTCGATCGGATCGATGCCGTTTCCTAAAGATTTAGACATTTTTCTGCCTTGCGAGTCCCTGACAATACCGTGTATAAACACATTTTTAAAAGGTATTTTACCTGTCATTTCAAGGCTGCTGAATATCATTTTTGCTACCCAGAAAAATATAATATCATATCCGGTAACTAAAGTATCGGTTGGAAAAAAATATTCAAGTTCATCCGTTTTGTCAGGCCATCCTAAAACCGAAAACGGCCATAGGGCAGAAGAAAACCACGTATCCAAAACATCTTCATCTTGCGAGATATTTTCACTTTTACATTTAAAACATTCCCGCGGCACTTCTTTTGATACTGTGATTTCGCCGCAGTCGCCACAGTACCACGCTGGTATTCTGTGCCCCCACCAAAGCTGGCGGGATATACACCAATCTTTTACATTTTCCATCCAATGATAATATATCTTGCTGAACCTTTCGGGTATAAATTTTACGTCCCCGCGCTTTACGCAATCTATGGCGGGTTTTGCAAGAGGCTCCATTTTTACGAACCACTGCGCAGATACTCGAGGCTCTATGGCAGACGAACATCTATAGCAGCATCCGACGTTATGTTTTATATCTTCTGTTTTTATAAGCGACCCTAATTCTTCCAAGTCACTTACGATCTTTTCCCTTGCTTCGTCCCTGGAAAGGCCTTTATATTTTCCGGCTTGGTCATTGAGAACCGCGTTTTCATCCATTATGTTAATTATCGGAAGATTATGCCTGAGACCGATTTCAAAATCATTAGGGCTATGCGCGGGAGTAACCTTTAAAACTCCGGTTCCGAAATCCATTTTTATATATTCATCCGCTATTATAGGTATTTCTTTGTCCATAATTGGCAGCAATACTTTTTTACCTATCAAATGTTTGAATCTGTCATCCTCCGGGTGCACAGCCAAAGCGGTATCTCCGGGTATAGTTTCAGGGCGCGTGGTAGCTACGACTACGAATTCATCACTATCATACATTTTATATTTTACATACCAAAAATGCCCTTGCTTTTCATCAAAATTTACCTCGGAGTCTGATATAGAAGTTAAACACTTTGGGCACCAATTTATAACGCGTTCTCCCCTGTGTATTAGTCCTTTTTCGTAAAGCCTTACAAAAAACTCCGAAACGGCTTTATTACAGCCTTCATCCATAGTAAATCTTTCGTGAGTCCAATCACAAGAGCAGCCTATTTTCCTAACTTGGTCAGATATAAAACCTCCGTATTTTTCTTTCCACTCCCAAGCACGCTTTAAAAATCCTTCTCTGCCGATATCTTCTTTTTTTATACCTTCTTTTCGCATTTGCTGAACAATTTTTGCTTCCGTAGCTATAGATGCGTGATCGGTTCCCGGCACCCAAAGAACGTTATACCCTTTCATTCTTTTAAACCTTATAAGTATATCCTGAAGAATATTATCCAATGCGTGGCCCATGTGAAGTCTCCCCGTAATATTCGGAGGAGGCATCACAACAGTATATGCCTCTTCGGAATGATCTGCATTACTTTCAAAAAAACCATTGGATTCCCAAAAATCATAAAGCCTTTTTTCAACATCTTTTGGTTCATAAGTTTTTCCCAATCCACTACTCATCACATTCATCCTCTAACTATAATAATTTGGTTGTAGCCTAAATTAGACCTGTATGTAAACCGCACAGAGCGCAAACCTGCCGTGTCTTAAAATAGTTGAAATCCCTTTTCCCACCCGCCATGGGCGGGGTTGAAAGATATTATCAATTAATTTGAGCCACTACCCGATTTTGATTGCAATCTGTAAAATTTACGGACAGGTCTATTATCAACTAATTTGGATCACTACCAATTTTTTACCGCTCTCTCCCCGCCGTCAGCGGGGAGAGACCGTACGAACAAATTTATTTTTTCAAATTCAGAAGCTATATAATAAAAACCTTTTAAAACAGTAGCGTTTTTGCCTTTCCCCTGCCGATTCGCGGGGGAAAAAAACACAAGTATAGCTAACTCCATTGAAAAATGCCTAATTTTTTTACCACCCTCCCTTCACCGTCAGCGGGGAGAGACCGTACGAACAAATTTATTTTTTCAAATGCAGAAGCTAATAAATAAAAATCTTTTAAAACAATGGCATTTTTGCTTTTCCCCCAGCCTTTGGCAGGGGGAAAAAACGTAAATAGTACCACATTTCTAAATGGTTTTCACTATAAAATTTGGATTTTTTCAAATGCAGCAGCTATATTTATTCAAGGCTGTGATATTTTTCTTCTAATACACTAAGATTTATTTTCCCCCCAAGGCACTTGCTTAATTTTTCATTTATTAAATTAAAATTTTCTTTTTCTACATAGGCGGCGACTTCTATTAACTCGCCATAATCTATTTTTTTAATTAACGAAACATTAGAATTTAATATGCTTGAAACTTGGCGTATATATGCGTACGAAATTGTAAACTTAATGACCAAACACAATTTTTCAGTTACTATATGACTGTTTTTTATGCAGTCTTCAGCAGACTTTCTGTATGCCCTAGAAAGTCCTCCTACTCCAAGTAAAATCCCCCCAAAGTACCTGGTAACTACTATTACTGCATTTTCTAATTCAAAATTCTTAATAACTGTTAATAACTGTAATCCTGCTGTTCCGTGTGGTTCCGCATCGTCAGAGTATTTTAAGATTTTGGAATTATGAATGCAATATGCATAGACGCTGTGTTTGGCACCGTGGTACTTTGATTTAACTTTTGTAATATATTGCAGTGCCTGCTCTTGTGAATTCACATTTGCGCAGTTAGAAATAAATTTCGATTTTTTTTCCGTAAACTCGCTGTAAGATTCCCCCTGAACGGTTTTATATTCTGAGATAATGTCACCTCCAAAAGTAGAAAGCAACGCGCCGCCTATAGTAAAAGCCTTTTGAAACAGTGACATTTTGTCTTTCCCCCGCCGAAAGCTGGGAAGGAAAACGAAAATAATACCACGTTCCTAAACAGCGGCATTTTGTCCTTCCCCCGCCGAAGGCAAGGGGGAAAAACGCAAATAATACCACGGTTTCTAAACAGTGGCATTTTGTCTTTCCCCCGCCGAAGGCAGGGGGGGAAAAAACGCAAATAATACCACGTTTCTAAACAGTGATATTTTGTTTTCCCCACGCCAAAGGCAGAGAGTAAAACGCAAATAATACCACGCTTCTAAATAGTTTTTGCTATATTGGGTTCATTTTTCAATTTCTCCAACTTCCTGTGGATGCGCTCGTTATATTTTGCGCGGACAGCATCCTGCCAAGTGCGGCTTTGCCGTTCGCGAATAAGCTTGTCGCAGAATGCGATAACATCTTCACCGGTTACGTCCAAAACCCGCTTGCCCTCGGCTGCTGATGTTTCAAATAGCGAAACTAAGTCGCAAAGCAAATCAAATGAACCGTCCAGCCCACCGCAGTTCCAGATGTATGACTGCATCTCATTTATCACGATGTTGTAATCTTTCTGAAGTGCGTCAACGCGTTTGCGGTATTTGCGATACGATTTTTTGTCGGCTCTCGCACCGACCAGTTTATCAAATATATTCATAAAGATGTTCATTTGAATTTGCCCCCCCTTGCAATAAATTAATTTTGGATGATAAAAATGCTCATTTTTCCCAGAATATCGCAAGTTTACACTGCCGTACGTTTCGGCTGTGGGCCAAATTGGTTGGGAATATCTTTTCCCCACGCCAAAGGCAGAGAGTAAAACACAAATAATACCACGTTTCTAAACAGCGGCATTTTATTTTCCCCCACGCCGAAGGCGGAGAGGAAAACGCAAATAATACCACGTTTCTAAACAGTGGCATTTTGTTTTTTCCCCCTGCCGAAATCGGGTGAAAAAACGTAAATAATACCATGTCCCTAAATGGTTTTTGCTATATTATGCGATTGTAAGATCAGTCACCACCGCTAAGATTGAACAGTTTGTTTTAATTTTTGAGTACTTTCAGAAAAACGTCTGTTAAATCTGTCTACACGCCCGCCGGTATCGACTAATTTTTGTTTTCCGGTAAAGAATGGGTGGCACCGTGAACATATATCAACGTGAACGTCCTCTTTTGTCGATTTTATTTCCACTTCATGGCCGCAAGCGCACCTAATTTTAGATATAGTATATTTTGGATGTATATCCTTTTTCACAAATTTACACCTCCCACGATTTCTTGTGTCATTAGACCTGCCCGTAAACCTCACAGAGCGCAGATTATCGAAAAATGCATCACTTAAAGAATGGCTTTGCATCAAAATTCGGTCATGTCTCAAAATGGTTGAAATTCCTTCTTTCACCCCCGCCTATGGCGGGGGTGAAAGATATTATCAATTAATTTGGACCACTACCCAAAATCTCCTTGGAGTATTTTTATACGCCGTCGTCGATTTTGATTGCAATCTGTAAAGTTTACGGACAGGTCTATTGTATAAAATAGTTGAAAGAACAAAAACGCTGCTGCTTCAAAAAATTGGTCATGTCTCAAAATAATTGAAATCCCTTCTTTTTCCCCCGCCTCGGGCGGGGGAAAAAGATATTATCAACTAATTTGACCCATCACTCAAAAAATTTTCAATGCAAAGTCAGCACTTGCATTCTACCATTCATTCTTTATAATTACAATACTAAACTTTGTATAGCTACGGTAATTTAATTTTGTCGTTAATTTGTAATATTTAGATTTTAAATTAATTTTTTAGAACATAAAATAAGCAAATTTAAAATTTTCAGGGCCTAATTTGCAAAATAATAAAAATAAAACTTGCTGGAATGCGTTCCTTTTTTAAAATATTATAATTCGATAACGAAATTAGATACCGCCATAAAGGAGAAATATTTATGACAGAAAAAAATAATGTATTTATAATGGATCATCCACTAATACAACACAAAATAGCGTTGCTCAGAGATAAAAATACAGGTTCTAAAGAATTTCGTGAACTTATAAGTGAAGTAGCTATGCTTATGTGCTATGAAGCCACAAGAGATTTACCGCTTAAAGAAATAGAAGTTGAAACTCCTTTAGAAATAGCTAAAGCTAATATTTTATATGGCAGAAAATTAGCGTTTATTCCTATTTTAAGAGCAGGAATAGGGATGATCGATGGCGCCGTGAAGTTAGTACCTGCCGCTAAAATAGGGCATATAGGGCTTTATCGTGATCCTGGAACTTTAAAACCAGTTGAATATTTTTGTAAACTTCCCGGTGATATAGAAGAAAGAGAAGTAATAGTTCTTGACCCAATGCTTGCTACAGGTGGATCAGCAACCGACGCTATTAACATGATAAAAAAGCGCCGTCCGAAAAGCATTAAATTTATGTGTATAATATCCGCACCGGAAGGTATTAAGTTTTTGAGTGAAAGTCACCCGGATGTAAAAATATATTGCGGTGTTGAAGACAAGAAACTCAATGATCACGGATATATTTTGCCGGGCCTTGGCGACGCTGGAGATCGAATCTTTGGTACTAAATAGGGTTATACTATTTCTAAATTAAGAACTTATCCTCAATAAATCTCAAAATATAGTATAATGAAAAAATATGAATACTACATTGGAGTGGATAAAATTGAGATATAGCAGTGATTTAACAGACAAAGAATGGGAAATGATATTGATCCCCCGATTAAACCTTGCGCATAACTATGCGGCATAAGCAGTAGTTTTCGAGCCGAAGAATCCGCAAATCTTATCAGGCTTTAGTTGTACAGATTTCAAGTGCGAACGT
>JAISWM010000048.1 GCA_031270785.1 Oscillospiraceae bacterium | reverse complement strand
ACCTGTCCGTAAATCTCACAGAGCGCAAACTATCGAAAAATGCATCACTTAAAAAATGGCTTTGCATCAAAATTCGGCCATGTCTCAAAACAGTTGAAATCCTTTCTTTTCTCCCCCCGGCGTTTTGGTGGGGGGGGAATATTACCAACTAATTTGGCATACAACCCAAATGTCTAATTTTTTACCACTCTCTCCCTGCCAACAGGCGTAGCGATAATTGCCTAATTTAGATTTTTTTAAGTGCAGCAATTATACCACATTTCTAATATTATTTCTAAGTAAAATTTTTGCTCCTCCCTATCCCCGATGCAGAGCATGCGGAGTATTACAGCGAGTTTGCATGCTTCTTTCGGAAGCACGCACGCCAAAATCGGTCGTGGCCCAAATTAGTTAGCAATATCTCCCCCCCGCCGGAGGCGGGGGGGAAGAAGGGATTTCAACTATTTTGAAACATGACCGATTTTTTGAAGTTTACCTTTATGACTTTTGCTGCTCTTGCTGCTTTTGATTTTCTTTTGCAATTTTTGCCTGCTCTTTTATTTGCGTCTCTAACTTTAAAGGATCAATTCCAGCGGTTATTAAAAGATCTTCTATTTTAGTAAAGATGCCCCTCATTGTATGATAATTCATATACTTTTTCGTCAAATCACGCAGTTTGGCGTATAAGTTTTTTAGTTCTGAAAGTATGGGTATCTTTTCTTCAGGAGTAGTCGCATTCTTGTAATCATCCACTAAATTTTCAAACTTAGTTGCTGTGGTGGTTGCTTTTTTATATTTTGTGCCATCCAAATTTACTATGGTTGAAGGATTTAAAATTTGTTTTTTGCTTTCTTGCGTACATTTTATAAATGTTGATGAATTTGCCATTAATATTCTCCCCCTTTAAATAGTAGTAATTACTTACAACAATTGTGTTGCATAGATAATATTTTATGCAAACACTTGCAAATTGTCAATGAAAAACACAATAAATAATGATTATTTTTATATATTTTAATCTTATAGCTAATGCTCTTGAAAAATGTCTAATTTTTTGGGGACCTCTTTCTGCCAATGGCCGCGAGAAGAATATAGCTATTTTTCTTGGCCGGTAGGCGGGGCGATAATTGCTGAAATTTAAATTTTTTTCAAATGCAGCAGCTATATTTACCGTTTTCCACCCCCGCCGCCGGAAGGCGGGGGAAAAACAAAAACGCCACTGTTTCAATGCAATATGCTTTCTAAAATACGTATAATGGAATCATATTTTTTTTCTAAACTAAAGTTTTTCATATGATGACTTCCATTTTTTTTATTTTTTAGATCTCTTATTTGTTTCTCTATATATAATTTTGTATCTTTATTATAATTTTTCAATATCATCCCGATATAATAATAAGTTTCGGAAAAAATTAATTTGTGATTAGTATACTTTACATGCATTACCGTATAAACTTTATTTTTGCAATAAACTGCTTTTTCGTTTTCAATAAAATATCCGTTATTGCACAAATAAAGCCTTAGATCATACTCACGTGTCATTGGCTGAAGAATAAATTTTTTACTGAACTTATTTTGAAAGTTACACTTATCCAATATTTCTGATATTAAATTCCCCCCCATACCGGCTATTATTATTTCATCGACCTCATCTTCGTAAATGTTTTTCAAGCCTTCTGATATTCTGGTCTTTATAATTTTTTCCAGGCCGTTATTTTTAATATTTTTTTGTGCTGTTTTTAAAGGCCCTGTATTTACGTCTGAAGCAATGGCTCCGGATATTAAGTTGTTTTTTGCCAAAAAAATGGGCAAATAAGCATGATCTGTACCTATATCGGCAATCCTGCATCCCTTCGAAACCATGCCGGCACAAATTTCTAATCTTTTACTTAATTTATTTATCGGCATAATTACTATTCCTAATTTGATAATTATATAGCAAAAACCGGTTATGTCTCAAAATAATTGGAACTTTTTCTTTTTCCCCCCGCCGAAGGCGGGGGTGAAAGATATTATCAATTAATTTGACCCACAACCGAAATCAGACACTTTTAATGGCATTAACAATACAACAAAAATCACGATAAAATCGTGATTTTAGGGTCACATTTCCAGCAGTTAAAACTTTTTCTTTCTTCTTCGCTGACTTGCGGAGTAAAAGATATTATCAACTAATTTGGAACACAACCAATTTTTGTTAGTGGGACAATTAAGACGAATCTTATTGCTCTCTCATTTTTGCGAAACATTCACTGCAATACACAGGGCGATCATCACGCGGCTTAAAAGGGACTTTTGCTTCCCCTCCGCACGACGCACACGTAGCTGTGAAAACTTCACGTTCGGCTCTATTGGCGTTCTTACGTGCATCGCGACAATTTTTACATCTTTGCGGTTCATTTACGAAACCTTTTTCTGCATAAAATTCTTGCTCACCCGCCGTAAAAACAAATTCGGCTCCACAATCCTTACATACAAGGGTTTTGTCCTCGTAATTTGAATTGCCTCCTGAATAATTTGAGCCACTTCCTCCGTAGTTTGAATTTCTCTCTTCGTACATTTTGTATACCTCACTTTTGGAATAAAAAATTTGCCCCAGGACGGGTTTGCACCGACACCTCTGAAAAAACAACGCTCTACTACACTAAGCTACTTGGGCCCAATATCACTCAAACTTTTGTTATTGTATCACACAAGAAAAATCATGTCAACCATTTTTTATAAAATTCACGATAATTTAATTAAAAGCCACAATGTTTCAATAATTCTGCATAGTGATTTGGCCATGCCTCAAAATAGTTGAAACTTCTTCTCCTCCCCGCCTTCGGCGGGGGGAACGTAAATAATATAGTAAAAGCCTTTTAAAACAGCGATGTTTTTGCTTTTCCCCCGCCGTCTAGCGGGGGATTATCAACTGATTTGGGTCGCTACCGGAAAATTGGCCATACCCCAAATAGTTAAAACTTTTTCTTTTTCCCCCGCCGAAGGCTGGGGGGAAAACAAAAATGCCACTGTTTTAAAAAGTTTTTACTATTATATAGTGTAACATGATTATATAATTTTTTTAAACTGTATTTTATGCATAAAAATAATTGTAAACGACACTAAAAAATGTTATAATCACAAAAACAATAAACGGAACATATATTAGGGGGTAATTTATATATGCAGTTAAACTTTCAAAAAAGCTGCGAGGCTGGTTTTTATGGTGTACATAAAAATTATTTTAGATTTTTTTTGACGCTCATTTTTGGACTTTTATTTTTGTTTTTTGCCGATAATAAAACATCCGCACGCATTCTTTTAGACGCAAGTGATACCAATCCTGAATGCATTAAATTTTATACCGATCAAAATTGTACACCAGAACATGAATTAACTACCGGTTCTGAATTAACTTTTAAAGAAGGAAAAAATTGCTTGATATACGCCAAAGTAAACCTTGAAGAAGCATCTGTAGAAAATGACGATCCTTTAACTGTGCAATATAACTATACCGATGTGTCTTCCAGCACTTTTCGGGATGATTACGCCAACAAAATAAGTAAAGGTTTGTATGAGATAAATTTTAGCGCAATTGACGTTGCCAATGAATTTTTTGAAGACAGCGAAGAATCCAAGGATTGTTCTGTGCATATTTCTATTCCAAATTTAAAAGAGCGAATATTGCTTAAATTAAAAGATATTAATGCCGGTAGTAGTTGGCCGTACATCAAATTTTACACAGACCAAAAATGCACCAGTTTAGTGCTCGACTTATACACTATACCTTTTGTGGACGGAAAAGATACTTTTGAAATGTACGCAAAAGTGGATTTTTCAAACGCTTACATTGTAGGAGCTGACGACACGCTTATTATAAACACCACTTTTTCAAAGGCGGGATATAATTTTTTCGCCGCGACGGAAAAAGTCGTGGGTTTGGACTCTGTGTATAAAATAATTATTGGCGAATCAAATAATAAATTTAAAGCTGGCAGAGGAAGCATTATGTTTAGCAATATAAACGTGGCTCAAAGGTCAACATACTTTATTAATTTTAACCTTCCCAAAAATTTGCAAATTTATCAAAGTGATAAAGATGGAATGCCGGGAGATCAAATTGATGTAAATGAAAACTTTAACAGCAGCGACGTGTTCTTGACTGAAAAAACACTTACATATTTTTTAATTAAATCTGATGGTGACCACTATATTAGCAACGAAAATATAATATTTACATATATAACAGCGGGATTTAATGTTACCTACACTAAATTAAGTTCCGACGATGGGGGAAAATACTTAATTACTATCAGCGATGATTTAAAATATGGCTCCTCAAACAGAAACAATACTAAAAGCACTATTGCCATTGGGGCCAGTCTTTTGGAAAGGCGCTCTTTTTACGTTACGTTTCCCTATGTACATGGTATAGAATTTTTAGACAGCTCAAACCAAAAATTATCCGGCAAAAAACGTATTGAAAATTTTGCCGGACAATATATAGTTTTAGCCAAGCTGGACAGCAATATTTTTCAAGGAAACGACTTAGACGCCGCAAAAAATATAGAATTTTCCTTGGGAGAAGATTTTAACATTCAAAGCGAGTACGACGAAAGTATTAAAGGATTCAAGTTAAATATAACAAGTTATGCAGGAAACAATAATGACGCGCATACACTTTCTTTATTGGTTAATAGTTCTGGCGTAAAAAAACCGTTTGTTAAATTATTTGTTCCCGGCAGCAACTACCAGGATATGGTAAAATTTTATTATGCAGAGACGAACAATGTCTTATCCGCGAATAATTACAGAATAACAACTAACATTTTAGTTTTCCCGGGACTTAATATGAATTTATACGTCAGCATAGACGCTGCATGCGAATATAACATTGAAACTTTGTCCCTGCAACTAACAAACGGAACCATCGCAAGTGTGGCCTCTGGTGATGGAGTGGATTTCGGTACGGAATATTATTATAACAAGTATACTATTACTCAGTTATTCAATGATTCTAACCTTATTGTGAGTTTAGACCAAAAAAAGTATAAAATCAATTTACTTAAAAAGAAAGCGGGTATTGACCAAATAGAGTATGAGGTGAATTATTTAGGTACAGATTCAGCAACAAATTTCGGAAGTGTTGCGGGAAAAGACAGTGTGCTTTTACGCAAAGGGGAAAAAATCAATTTTGTTTTTAAATTCAGTGAAAGCGGATATAACCAACTTAAGCTAAGCGAACTTAAGTTAAGGGTATATCCGGTCAAATCGGACGGCACTGTGAATAAAATTCAATCTCTTGAAGATTTAAACGTTGGCGAAAAGGCAATAATAAATGATAAGTTTGGAATAAATAACGAGATACCAATAGTCACCACTCAAAAATATTATTCTGCAGAATATGAAGTGCAAGGAATACCCGTAATGTTTGAAATAGACGGAATAAAACTGGACAAACACACGGTAGAGATTGTTACAAGCGACGATTTTGAAAACAGTAACTATGATATTACTCGGTTAATTAATATATTACCGAACCCAAACAGCATTGCCGTTGAAACAGCGGATAAGAACGCACAGGGAAACGGTAATCGCAAATATATAATTAAAGACCAAGAATACGGAACGTACCTTAGTTTTTTAATGGAATTTAAGAGTTTAGAACCCGGGGCGGGTTATAATAAGTCAACACCTTCGGTTGCAGGGGCGCTAACCTCAAGCGGGGGAACCGTAAATATTTCTCAAGGCTCTGATGGATATTGGAAGTTAAAAATAGTGGGGGACTCGACTTTAACCGTTACTAAAATAGAAAGAAACAGTTACAAAATTACTCTCCCGACTATTAACGGAATCACTTTTAAATACAAAAATGTTCCTGAAAACTATACCAGCACAAATACTTTAGAAGGTTATCAAAATGTACCTGTAAATAACCAAATCCCAATAAAGTATGAAGATTATTTAGCCGTAGCCGCTGACTTTGACTACAGCAAAGGTTGGGACATGCCCAGAATGGTCATTAAATATGAAGGCACTGATAATATTATTTCGGATATAGCGAATTCCGGGGGAGAGAATTTCAGAGAATTTTTGGTGCCCAGAATAAATGGTAATTATACTTTAAATGTGAGTGTCCCTTTAAGACGCTATGAAATTTCTTTTGCAAAAATTAACACTAAAATGGCGAAAGCATATGACGCTGAAGAGAATGTTCTGAACTCAAGTAACGCTCCGCAAGTAATATTGGCTCATGGTTCGGATTATAAATTCAGGGTAGAGGCTGATTCTAAATGTTTGATGTCGCTGCCTAACATGCAAGTCATTTTAATGACGCAGGAAGATTTAACCCAATTGGACGACGATGAAACTCTTAACAGCGAAATTTATGATAGAGGAACCATTCTGACTACTGAAAAAGATGGA
>JAISWM010000041.1 GCA_031270785.1 Oscillospiraceae bacterium | reverse complement strand
CCGCAGTACTGCGGGTTTCTTGCATTTTAAAATTTTTAAAAATCATGGAAATTGGGTGATTTTTGTTTTTGCCTGGTGCATTTTCCGTTAAAAAGGAACCAGGCAAAACTCAAAAGCGTTAAAAGATTAAAAAAGCGTCAAAAGATTTGAAATTTGGCTGATGTGTACCCCTAAAAATGGACACGAAAAATTCAGAAATCCAAAATTGTGGACAATAGAAATTGTGTTGTTTTTGGAGGCTTCAAATGCGTAAATTTGTATAATTTTTTATTAATATATATATTGCATAATTTACAAATATTATACCAAATAAAAATGGCAAAAATGGAGAACTTTGGAAATTAAAATCAAATGTCATTGATATTTTTAATAACATATGATACACTATTTTCAATTATTTATGAATTTGGGAGTATTAAAAAAATGAAAAAAATTATCGCAACGTTTTTAGCGTTTTTAACTATGGCAACTTGTGTTCCGAATTTTTGTGACAACGATGTGTACGCTGATGGCAATAGTAGTAGTTTAGACATAGTGGTTAAGTGGGTAGGGGTTCTGAGTGGGGGTACAAATCTTGTAGTGACAGTGGTTATCGGCGGTTTTGGTTTTGGTGGTGTGGTAACCTATATTATTGCTGGTGGAAAAAAAGAACGAGCAATGCGAGATAGTGAAATAATGGAACAAATGCTTAACATCACAAAAGTAATAATACATCAACAACAAACGCCTACAATGATGACAGCAATTTCATTAGTGAATGAAGCAAAGCAAAAAGCAGATGATGCAAGAGGTACGTGTTGGCTTAATTTGAGAAAAGTAATTTCACTAACCAATGCGGTGGGGGGGCATAAGGCTGATGCGATAAGAGCGATGATAAGTGCGATCTTATCAAATTCGAATGAGTATCAAAAGTTCATGGAATTAGCGAGTGGTGCAAATGATCCAACGTGCCACATAGTAGCGGTTTTTGTGTTCGTTATAAATGAAAAAATAGAGCCGGCACGACAATTTCTAGCACGACTACAACAACAGCCGCAGCAACTACAAGGGTTGCAACTGCACTTGCCGTATTTATTGGAACTGATACAGTTGCAGCCACAGCTACAGCCACAGCTACAGCCGCCACAGATACAGCAACTACAACAGCAACTACAACAGCAAGGGCAGCAAGGGCAGCAAGGGCAGCAAGGGCAGCAAGGGCAGCAAGGGCAGCAACTACAGCAACTACAGCAACTACAGCAACTACAGGAAGCGGATCTGGCACTACTACGAGGTCTACAGGGTGCTCAACAACAGGTAATACTTGCCGCATTAATTGCACTTGAACAACATGGAGTAACAGTGCAAGCAGAACTATTTCGACCAGCAGTGCCACCGTGGTTGAATGATCTTTTTCGAGTTCAAGCACCGGCAGTGCAGATCCAGCCAATGCCATAATATCAGACAAGGAGAAAAAATTTATGAAAAGATTTTTAAAGTTTTTTAGTTTAATGTTTTTATCATTCGTAGTTGCTATGACAAGTTGCTTTGCAGTCAATGATTGCAGGTTCATTAAAAATCAAAAATTGATTAGCACTTTGGGGAAACAATTTATTTCTGAAAGCATGAAGAGGGCACGTGGTTCGGAGGATGAACTGTATGTTGGTTATGAAAATATTGTTTTTGCAATAAATAAAAATAATATTAGCGGAGTGGTGACTACTGCTCCAATTCTAGACGGTAAGCGAAAAATTATTGGTGAAGCAATTACGCTGGTTACAGTGCAAGGTACTAACACAATTGACGGTGTCTTAAATTGTTTTATGTCTAATTTAGATTGTGCTGTTGTGATACATAATTGTTCATTTAGTTTTTTTAAAGATTCAATTAATCCTAATAAGTATGCAGCATCAATTGAACGTGTAGTTCGCTATTTAAAGTCTTATGTTTTCTCAAATTCAAGTGACCAAATTTTTTATATGGTACCGCCGAATGTCTCAAATGAAAATTTGCAGATAGCAGTGCGCGATGAAAATGGGAACATTAGAGTAAGTGTTGGCGTTGACGAGCTTTTTAATACCAAACTCACTGAACTCGTTCCTATTCCTATTGAGGGGGGGGAGAACCCCAAGGGCTTTTTTGCACCTATTAGTCATTTTTTGAAACGCCGTCCAGTCAGTGGCCATATCAAATTGGATTAGTGAGTGGAAGTTAATTTGTAATCTTTTGTTTTTTGAGACTATCTCGTATTTGGAGATAGTCTCTTTTTAGCTAGGTTGTACCATTCTTCAAATTTCAACTTCAACTTCTTTCCCATTTTTAAACACCACAGTTGATGCACCATTTGATTTTACAGTAATATTTTTAACAAGCGTAAACCAAAGCTCCTCGTTAAATTCTTTGAGAAAATTTTCAGTTTTGCTAATTTTCTTTAAAAACGCTTCTGCCTGGCATTTCTTCAATATTTGACCGGCTTTTTGCTTTTCTAAATCTAAAATTTTCTGCTTTATGTTTTCAAACTTTGCTAAAAATTTATTATATTCTTCATTGTAAACATCTTGATCTAACGGCGTTTTAGCGTTTTTCAGAACAAGTTCTTTGGCACATTTTTCAATTTCATCTTTTTCGTTTATTAATTTTTCGATCTTGTCATTAAATTCCGATGTATCACAAAATTTTTCTAAAACGGCTCTGCAATCAGCAATTACACCGCTTTTGTCGCTCATTAATTTATTAAACGCCATCACAAAAATATTTTTGATTTGTCCTTCTTTCAAATGCGGAGTCCGGCATTTTATTTTATTTTTGAACTTATTATTACAGCGCCAAATACGGCATCTGTATTTATCCGTGGAGTGCCACAGCTTTGAGCCGAAATAACTCCCGCAGTCGTCGCACACTAATTTGCTCGAAAAAATATGTATAGTGCTGCGTCCCAGATTATCTCTAGCTTTTATTTCGTTTTGCACAGCTTCAAAAATTTCAGGTTCAATAATTGCTTCGTGGGAGTTTTTAACGTAATACTGCGGAATTTCGCCTTCATTAATCTTTTTCTTTTTGGTTAAAAAATCAGTGCAAAAAGTTTTTTGTAAAAGTGCGTATACATTAAATAAAATGCGTAAATAAGCCGTTTTATAGCACAATATATTTAAAATTGATGTTTGTTTGATGTTTAATTTTTTTTCAAAAGATAAATTTATATTGCACGTTAAAATACAAAAATTGACAATTTGCAATTTTTGAAAAAACGTGCTATAATTGTAACAGTTGAATTTTTCGTACTTGCATATAATATGGACGTTTTATACTTAAATTCATAGGAGGGCAAATATGGGAAGTCAAAAGATTTTCGATAATATTACAAAAGAAATTTTAATGTCGGAAGAAAAAACGGAAGAAATTTCTAAATTAGATGACATAGAATCAGTTTTTAAAATTTATAAAAGCTTTGATGATAACTTGTCTAAAGAAAATTTTATAAAGTATGTTTATGAATCTGCCGACATTGTAGAAAATTTTAAAAATCAAACAAACGAGGTAAAAGTGGAAATGTTAAACAAAGTTTCAGGTGGGAAAATGAATAAAAATTTTAATAAAACAATTGCTTCGCTTTTAGGCGTAATTACTTTGGCTACTGTTCCAATTAGCGTTGGCGCTTCAAACACAGATAAAAGTTCGCCTTCAACAACTACAAATCAGAACGGAACTTTAAAAAAAGTTGCAAAAGGTGTGGGTTATACAATTGCTGGGACTGGTGCATTAATATTAACAGCATTTGGATTAAAAAAAGGTTATGACGTTATAACCGAAAATGACGCACAAAAACTATTGAAAAGAAAAATACAACCAGCTAATTCCAGCTAATTGCAGTAAAGAACAGCTGATAAATGCATTACCAGATTTACTTAGAGTTTTTTACACAGTATTTAAAAAAATGGATACTGTTGTGCTAAGTGATAGAGGCTGGGACACAAAATATGCTGCAGAGAATGCTGTAAAACTAGCTATGGGCACTGACGTAGAAAACGCAGTAGAGCGCGCAATAGAAGCAGCAGAAGATGAGATAGTAGCCGCTGTAAATAAAGCTTATGAAGATAATGTGACCGATAAAGAAAATGCGGCTGTTGTATTTGATGGTAGGGATTATGGTCGTGCTGGGAAAGTATATTATAAAAAAAATCCCTTCGCAATAATAGGTAGAGTTAGAGAAAAAATGGTTACTGACATAAAGGTAAATGCGTGGAGAGAGAATGGAGCAGCATACAATTTAATTAGAAATAGAAATCGTGAGTATTTCATTAATCTAGTTAATATTTTGATAGAAAATATAAATTTTATTAAGGTACATGTTAAAAAACGAAAATATTTTAATATATAGAAATTTAAGGAGAAATAAAAAGTGAAAGTATTTAAAAAAACAGTTTTGGCAGTTGGTTTGTTTTCATTATTTTTTAGTGGAGTTTTTCAATCAAATTTGGTTTCAGCAGTTTCTGACAAAGTAATTCAAATTCATGATAAAACCAAAGAATTAGCAGATTTAGTAACAGATTATTATGTTGAAGAATATCCTGCGGGGTTATCTAGTTTGTACACCTTTATTGGCAAATTAAATGAAAAGCAACTTCAAGTATTCAAAAATTCTTTTAGTAATTGGGGATTTCCGCAATTTTTACACGGCGGAAGTGAAGTAAGTCTATCTGTTTCAATAAAGAGCATAAATTTGCTCGTTGCCGCAGTTAAATCTGCTGATTTAGAATTTGTAAAATTAGTTGTTGAAAATTTTTACATTCCTGATATAAATGCAACTGATGATTGCGGTTGTGGTTCGCCGCTATGGTGTGCTGTTTGTCTTGCGGGTGAAAAAGGTATTGATGATAAAACTGCTAAAGATTTAGTGGACTACCTCTTATCCATTGGTGCAAATCCCTATACAGAAGACGGAAAAGGATATGTACCATACCTTTTTCAAGGTTCTTCTTCTGCAACTCGTATGTGCCTTAAAGAAACTTTTGAAAAATATGGCTATCATGATATGTTTAAAAATTTAAATGATAAATCTGATTTTCCTGTAGACAAAGATGAAATTTGCCCACCAAATCCATATGAATTTGAAAATGATGATGAATATTTAGCAGCATACCGTACATATTTGCAAGCGGGTGGAACTCTTTTGCCAAATCCATTTGAATTTCCAGCAGATAAAACACCTGCGCTAATTACAGCTGCATTTAAGATTGCTCAACAACATTTCAACGAGAACCTCCGTTAAAATTTAAAATTAGACATAAAAATAGAGCCCTAAAGGCTCTGAAGATTAATTTTTTTAAAAATTTAAGACAAAATAAAAGTGTTTAAGATGAATCAAAACGTTTTAAAAAGTAGCATTTTCTCGAACAAAATTTTCTGTTTAACATCAAAACACCGTCAAACTATTTGTTTTAGTCTGACGGTGTTGTTATTACTCTCACTCAATTTAAGATTGTGCGATTGCATTGGTATCCTGTTTAAGTCCTCCGTTGCTCTTCCTCAGGAATTAACCTTAAACCCCTTGCCACCCCTTCCGTTCGGAAAAATCCATCGATTGTTCTTGTTAAATCTTGAAACTTTTGGTAGTAACGTTCATCAACAACTGCATTTGGCAAATTGGGAATATTCAAAGGTCCGACCCACGTTCCCAAATCTTTTTGAAAAATGTTCCAGAAATGAAGCCCTCTTTCATCAATTGCATAACAAATTAAATTTCCCCCCTTGTATCTTTCATTTCTGAGAAATTGAATCATATCTTGGAAAAGCTGAGTAACATTTCTTGCGTCTCTTTCAAGTTGTTTGCTTCGGGCACACGATTCCGTTATAAACGCCACTGAAACAGCTGTAGAAACAAAAACAATTGCAACAGTGACCATTGGATGTGCTCCTAACCATTTTGCAACATTTACCAAGGCCAAATAGACAGCATTTTCATTTACTCCAAGAGATGCAGCCAATTGCGAAACCTTCTGCCTTGCCTCTGCTGCCCTCGCCACCCAACACGTGGCTGCCACTGCCGCCCCTTGGGCACCTTGCAATATACCCGAGCGCATATAATTCACCCTGGCTGAAAGCCCTGCTCCATTCTGCGGATTGCAAACTAATGTTTGGAATAACTCACTTAATTTTCTAAAAATCCCTCTGCAATAGCTTTCGTCTCCAAAAGCCCCCGCATAGTTCATAACCCTTATGGTTCTATAATCCCATCTACTATTTTCGCCCTGAATATAAACTATTTGTAAATTTCTAAATTCATCGGGTTGACATTCATCTGTTGGTGGATTTCTAAATTTCTGAATTAACATTTCTCTGTTTATATTGGGCCTTTCACCGACTTCTGGAGGAACTGCGTTATAGACTGATTGGGTAGAAATAATTGCGCAAATCAAAAATATTAGTGACTTTCTGAAATTTTTAATCATAGATTTTTACCTCATAAATAATTTTAATTAATTTCAAAAAATTTGAAATTCTTAACCTCTTAAATTTTCCCCCAGAATTTGTTGCGAGATAGTCCGCGGAGGTCTGCATATTCATTACCTAAGTATCCGAAGTTACCGTTTTGAAATTTAACTCCCACTTTTACTTCCCCTTGCGGTGTCACGTCAATGTAAAATTCTTCCAATATATAGCCTTGGTCTTGACGATGTTTTTGTGCCTCAACTCTTGGACGTTCCTCGAGGCATTCTATAACATGTCTAACATCACGAAGATCCCACCTTGCAGAAATACGACTCGCTCTGGGTATTCCGTCATAGGCAAAAAGCAATGAAAATATGACAGCCACACCAAGATCAAATAGACCACCGGTGACATGTGATTTAAATATTAAATCACTAACTTCATTGTGCCCCACGAACATTCTTGAAAAAAAAGAAAGAATTCCCAAGCCAGCCGGAAGGAGATAAGATAACCCTATTACTACCGGTGAAGAATAAGCCCAAAAAGTAGGGCCGAATTTCTCTAGTCTATCCTTTTCAGCTCTAAAATAATCTAAAACTGCAGGAATTTCATCTTTCGTAAATTTTATCCTTTGTACTATGCCATCCGAAGTTTCTACAGTCTCTCTTATCCCCAAAGCATCCGCTTTTCCAAGCAC
>JAISWM010000012.1 GCA_031270785.1 Oscillospiraceae bacterium | reverse complement strand
CAATAAAATAACCTCTTTTTAGAGCCAGTAACGGTTTGCAACACCGACTTTAGTCGTGCATGTATCCAGCCCTTTTAGGGCTTATTTTAAAACCACCACTTGAAGTGGTGGTACTTATTTTTCTCCTTAATTTAATTTATAATCAATTACTACACTATTGTAGCATTAAATTAATTAAATGTCAATATATTTTTTTTAAAAAACAGAACAAACACATATAAATGTTATTAATCAGCTTTTATTAAAATATAAAATAAATTTTCAATCTAAAATATTTTTCAAAAACTTTGGCGAATTCGGTTGTACCCCAAATTGGTTGATAATATCTTTCCCCCCGCCTTCGGCGGGGGGGGAGTTCCAATTATTTTGAGACATAACCTGAATACGTGGCCTTCTAGGTCGTGGGATTAAACCAAAATAAAATTAAAATCATATTGATAAAATAAAATAATCATGTTATAATTAAATATGAAATTAATTTTGGAGTATAAATCATGAAAAAAGTACAAAAAATTGTTTTAATTATTATCTGTTTAATGCAAATATTGCCACTTAATAACATAAATGCACTACCTAATAAAGAATATGTATTAAATAAATCCAAAAAACATCAAGCCACAATATTGGTATGTGCACCTTTAATTATTATGATACCAACAGCGGCATACGTGATATGCAGTCTTTGCCGCACAAATACTCCTGATGTCGACAACAATTCATGGGAAGGTGTCTCGAATATATGGCGTAAAATTCATTCTAACTACGATAAAGATTCCGCAGAGGCATATGAGGCTCTTGCAGAAAGTTATAGGTGTTTATCGTATTCACACGATGACGGTAAATTGGTGAAACAAGCACAAAAGAATTATCAAAAATCATCTGCAGAATATGGCAAAAGGGCCGAATCTAAGGAAGACATAAATTCGGCAAAGCGCGCTGAAATGAATGCAAAAAGTGCTGAATGCAGAGTACGTTTAGGCGAACTTACGTGGAATGAGGCCGCCAATGAATGGCATAAAGTTACCTTGACTAAACCTTCATATGTTGCGTATGCCATTGCCAAAGAAGCAGAGTGTAAAGCTAAAGGCGGAAGCGGATCATTGGAAAATGCCCAAAAGTATTGGCTAGCTGTTCAAAGTGATAAAGCTCTTGAATCTTCATTTAAGAAAGACTGTCATAATGCTTATGTTAAATTTGCTACAGCCAATATGCTTACATACCAATTTTTGCAAGGGAATGCAGTGTGGGAAGAAGTTTCACAAGCGTGGGGGAAAACTGCCGAAGAAGATTCAAAAATTCCCGGATTATGGTTCGAAGCATTTGCAGCGGAGGCTTCGGTGCGTTCAACAGACGAGAAGTTTTCAGAAAAAATAAAAAACGGGATGGTTTGAACAATAGCAAAAATTTTTTAGAAACGTGGTATTATTTACATTTCTTCCCCCCGCCTGCGGCGGGGAGAAAACAAAAAATATCACTGTTTTAAAAGGCTTTTATTATATAGCTGTTTTACTTGAAAAGAGGGTCAGGTTAAAAGAAAGCAATTTGGCTGCTTTCGGGAAGGCCTTTTAATATATTGGCCGATTTTAAAGTTTCTATGACTAACTTTGTTATTTTGGATCTGTTTTGCAGATCTTCTATGGATAAAAATTCGCCTGATTCTCTGGCTTTTTCCAGATTTTTAGCTGCCGCCGTACCTACTCCGCTTAATGAAGAAAATGGCAATCGTATTTTTCCTTCTTCAACTAAAAATTTGTAAGAATGCGATTTATATAGGTCTATCGGCAGCACTTCGATTTTTCTTGCAAGCATTTCGTTTACAATTTGCAGTGTGGAATATGACGCTAATTCTTTAGCGCTTGCTTCTTTACCTTTTAGAGATATTTCGCTCATTTTTCTTTTTACCGCGTCTCTTCCCTGCGCTACTAAAATACCGTCCAGATCTTCTCCGCGCACGGTAAAATACGCGGCGTAATATTCTGCGGGCATGTGTACTTTATACCATCCGAATCTTAAAGTGGAAATCATATACGCGGCTGCGTGCGCCTTAGGAAACATATATTTTATTGTTTTGCAAGAATCTATATACCACTTTGGAACATTATATTTTTTCATTTCACTTATATGTTCTTCTGTTAACAGTTTTGACGCTTTTCCTTTTCTTGTTATTTCCATTATCTTAAATGCCATTTTCGGGTCTAAACCTTTGTGCGTTAGGTATGTCATTATGCTGTCTCTCGTACCTATAACATCAGAAATTTTGCAAATACCCTTTTTTATGAGTTCTTGGGCGTTCCCTACCCAAACGTCCGTACCGTGCGATAGTCCGGAAATTTGTATTAGGTCTGTAAATGTTTTTGGCTTGGCGTCTATAAGCATTTGGCGTACAAAATTGGTTCCTACCTCAGGGAGTGAAAATGTACCTGTTTGCGAATCTATATCTTTGGGGCTAACCCCCAATGCTTTCGTGGATGTAAATAGCGACATTACGTCTTTATCGCTCATTGATACATCCTGAACTTTTACTTTTGTATATTGCTCCAAATAGTAGTATATAGACGGAACATCGTGCCCGAGTTCATCCAGTTTACAAATTGTATCGTGAATAGAATGAAAGTCAAAATGAGTAGTGATGCTATCTGAACTTTGGTCATTTGCCGGTTTTTGCACGGGGCAAAAATCATATATTTCTTTTCCCTTGGGGACTATTACCATTCCTCCCGGATGTTGCCCGGTTGTTCTTTTAATTCCCGTGCATCCCATTGCAAGCCTTAATTCTTCCGCTTTTGGTATAGTAATACCTTTTTCTTCAGCATATTTTCTAACAAATCCTATGGCTGTTTTATCTGCAACGGTTGCGATTGTACCCGCTTTAAAAACGTTATTTTTACCAAATAATTTTTCCGTATACCTATGAGCTTCGCTCTGATATTCTCCTGAAAAGTTAAGGTCTATATCCGGAGTTTTGTCGCCGTCAAATCCTAAGAATGTTTCAAATGGAATATTATGCCCATCCTGATTATATTTTGCGCCGCATTCGGGGCAGTTTTTTCCCGGCAAATCAAACCCGGAACCATAACTTCCGTCAGTTATAAACTCGCTGTTTTTGCATTTGGGGCATACGTAATGCGGAACCAAAGGGTTAACTTCGGAAATACCGGATATTGTAGCCACAAAAGAAGAACCCACCGACCCTCTTGATCCGACTAAATAACCGTGTTTTTCGGAATTCGTAACTAACTTCTGAGCAGCCATATATAATACGGAAAACCCATGTTTGGTTATAGAGGTTAATTCTTTTTCAAGTCTTTCATGCACAATTTCAGGTAAAGGGTCTCCGTATTTTTCTTTTGCTTTTTTCCAAGTAATTTTTATAAGTTCTTCTTCTGCGGATTCTATAGTCGGGGGGAAAACTCCAGGCGGTATCGGTAACACATCGTCTATCATATCCGCTATTTTTTGAGTATTTTCAACTACTACTTCGTAAGCTTTTTTTTCGCCTAAATATGAAAAATCTTCAAGCATTTCTTTTGTGGTTTTTAAATAAAGAGGAGCTTGATATTCGGCGTCATCATACCCTTGGCCTGCCATTAATATTTTTCTGTATTCGGAGTCTTGAGGGTCTAAAAAATGTACGTCTCCTGTTGCTACTACAGGAATATTCAGCTGCTCCCCTAATTTTATTATTGTTTTGTTAAATTCTTTTAGCTGTTCTTCGGTGGTTACTGTACCATTTCTTATCATGAATGCATTGTTGCCTATCGGCTGGATTTCCAAATAGTCATAAAACTTTGCTATGTCTTCTAAATCCTGCCACGACCTTCCGGAGACGACCGCCCTGAAAAAATCGCCGGATTCGCAGGCGCTTCCTATTAACAGGCCTTCTCTTAATTTAGAAAGTTTACTTTTAGGAATTCTTGGCTTTTTATAAAAATAGTCTATGTGAGACATTGATATCAGTTTATAAAGATTTTTAAGCCCTTTATTATTTTTAACCAATATTGTTTGGTGGTAAGAGGGAGCTTTTTTAGTATCTGTTCCTGATAATGCCGTGTTTACTTGATTCGTTTCAGTGATTTTTTTATGTTCTTTCATTATTGAAATAAGATTTAAAAATATATGCGCAAGGGCCGTCGCATCGTCTGAAGCTCTGTGGTGGTTAAATTCCGGAAGTTTCAGATGTTTTGCAATGGTGCCGAGTTTATGATTTTTTAAATTCCCAAGAAGTGACCTGGACATTGGCACAGTGTCTATATAAGTAAAGGGGAAATTTATATTTTGCCTTTCTATCGAGGCGTTAATAAATGCTATATCAAAAACGGCGTTGTGTGCCACTAAGACCGGATTTTCTCCGCAAAATTTTATAAATTCCTTTAAAGCCTGACCCTCAAGGGGAGCATTTTTAACCATTTCATCTGTTATTCCGGTTATTTCTGTTATTTTTTCTGGGATTTTTGTTTCCGGATTTACGAATGTACAAAAAGTATCAATGATTTTTCCATTTAAAATTTTCACAGCGCCAATTTCAGTTATTTTATTGTTTTTGGCGCTAAGACCCGTAGTTTCCAAGTCAAAACATATGAATTCTTTTTCAAAGTCTTGATTTTTTTCTCCGCAAACTATCGGCACAGTATCATTTACAAAATAAGATTCTACTCCGTAAATGACTTTTATATTTCCCCCTTCTTTTTTTATTTTATTTACCGTATTCATTGCTTCAGGGAAAGCCTGCGCCCCGCCGTGATCTGTAACGGCTATAGCGCTGTGGCCCCATTTGTATGCCCTTTCAATTAATTTTGAGACGGGGGTTATGCCGTCCAAGGCGGACATTGTCGTATGAAGGTGCAGCTCTACTCTTTTGCTTTCCGCTTTATCAAAAATTTCCCGCTTGGATACTAGATTTATACTTTTAGGTTTTAATACAGCACATCTATCGTATTTATCATAGGAAGTACCGCCTTTAACCAGTATGGCGGCTCCAACTTTTAAACTTTCAAAACATTTGCAGTTTTCTTTGATGTCTATAACCTTTAATGTAATTGAACCGGTATAGTCAGTTATGCTTATGGAATATATATTTTTCGCACCGTCTTTAGTTGTTTTTGAAGACATATTAAAAATATCTCCCCATATAACTACTGTTTCCTCCGCGTCTGAAACTATATCATATATCGGAGACGGATTTTCTTTTATTATTGACCCATAACAAAGGGAAGCGGAAGATAATATTATTTGAGGCATTAAATTATTTTTGTCTCTTATTTCTATAATATTATTTTCTTTTTCTTGCTCCGGTTCTTGCTCCGGCTTTTTGTTTTTATCATTTTGATCTTTAGATTCAGCTTTGTTTTTTGCAGTATAAACAGGTTCGGCCACACGTGGTTTAACCGCATTTTCTTTATTTTCTATTAAATTTACTTCGAACCTTAAATTGAATTTTTCAAATAATTCATCGGATATTTTTTTTTCTGCCCCAATAGGTTTTAATATATTAAAACCGCTGTGTTTAAGCGCTATATTTAAAATATTTTTTGTATTATTTATTTCTAAAGCAATATTTTTTAGTATATTAAAAATCAGTGGATTAGTTTTAAAAAGATTACATATTAAATTTTTTATACTTTCCTCATTAATAGTCAAATCTGCACAGCTAAGCTTAATAGAGACTTTTTCAAAGCCCAGTTCACAGTTTAATATCATATTTTCCGCTTCGTTTATAAATTTACTGTCAATAGTTTCCAAAGAGCATATTTCTATAATTATAGACTTTTTATTTTTGTTTATTTCGATTTTATTGATATTACTTTGCAAAATATTTGAATGCAGCGCGGATATATCCACGTAATTACTAAAGAACTCTTCAAAATTTTTTCTCACTTTGAGGCCCCTTTTTAAATTTTTTCAATTTCTTTTATTAACTCTTCAACTAAATCTTTTTCTTTTACTTTTTTTATAACTTCACCTTTTTTAAATATTATTCCCATACCGTTTCCCCCTGCTATGCCGATGTCCGCTTCCTTAACTTCCCCGGGGCCGTTTACTGCGCACCCCATAACCGCCACCTTTAGGTTTTTTTTACACCCCGACAGGAATTTTTCCACTTGATTTGCTATTTTTATAACATCAATTTTCGTCCTTGCGCAAGTGGGGCAGGATATAAATTCTATGCCGTTTTTACAAAGGTTTAAAGATTTAAGAAGATTTATCCCCGCCTCGACTTCTTTTTTAGGGTCGGCGGTTAAAGATATTCTTATGGTATCTCCTATTCCATCAATTAGTAAAGACCCTATTGCCGCAAATGACTTTATTGACCCCAAAGTTTCGGTTCCGGATTCTGTAACTCCCACATGCAGCGGATAATCGCATTTTTGAGATACGAGTCTGTACGCAAATACGGTGTTTGAAGGATTAGAAGATTTTATTGATATTACTATGTTGTCAAAGTCGTATTTTTCCAAAAGTTTTACACTATGAAGAGCACTTTCGCACATAGCTTCAGGAGTAACTTTGCCGTATTTTTGAAGTACTTTTTTTTCTAAAGAACCTGAATTTATCCCTACTCTAATCGGAACGTTATTTTCAGCGCATTTTTTTGCTATTTTTTTAATATTTTCTTCTGAGCCTATATTCCCGGGGTTTATTCTTATTTTGTCAGCTCCAGCTGAAATAGATTCTAAAGCTAATTGGTGGTTAAAATGTATGTCAGCTACAACCGGCACTTTAAGTTTTTCTTTTAGCGCGTATATATTTTTTATAGATTCCATAGTCGGTACGGAGACTCTGATTATATCGCATCCGCATTTTTCAAGTTCTAAAGCTTGGTTAATGTTTTCCTGAGTATTATGAGGCGGAACGTTTAGCATTGACTGCACGGATATAGGGGAATCCCCGCCTATATAAGTATTACCGACTTTAACTGTTTTAGAAGACCTTCTCATTAAAATATACCTCTTTATTTTTGGTGATGGGTCAAATTAGCTGATAATATCTTCTCCACCCGCCCCGGGCGGGTGGAAAAAGAAAGAGACTTCAATTATTTTGAGACATGGCCTTATTTTTGGTGATGGGTCAAATTAGCTGATAATCTCTTCTCCCCCGCCTCGGGCGAGGGGAAGAAGAGATTTCAATTATTTTGAGACATGGTCTTATTTTTACCTGGGTATTAATCTTATAATATCACCAAATGTTATAAAAAGCATTAAAGCTATAAGAACAACGAAACCCGCCGCATGTACCCAACCTTCATATTTAGGATTTAATTTTTTCTTAAATATAAGTTCAAAGAAAAAAAACACTAATCTTCCGCCGTCTAAAGCGGGAAGCGGTAAAAGATTTACTACTCCCAAATTTATTGTAATCATTGCCATTATAGAAATTATTTGGTTCAGCGCATATAAAGCGTCCACTTTTAACCCTTCGTAAGTTGCTTCTCCTATTAAAGAAGCTATGCCAATAGGCCCTGCCATATTGCTAAGTGAAAATTTACCCGAAATAATTCCTACTAAACCCGCCAATGTCATTTTAACTGTAGATAAAGCATCTAAAAATGATTGCTTAATTATTGTGCCGAAATTTTTTTCTATTGGCTCAACGTGAAAATCCTGCTGAATAGTAATTGATCCGTTTTCATTTGCGGTACTCAGAAATTGTACGTTTTCTAAGGTTACTTTTTGCCCTTTTCGTGTTACTTGCACGCTAAAAGTATTTTCTTTACTTGTTTTTATCGCAAAATTCATATCTTTATATGTTTTGGTGCTAAATCCATTTATGCTGTCAATTTGATCTCCTATTAGCAGCCCGTGCTGGCTGGACACCGCATTATCTAAAAAATCAGATATTGTCGTAGAAGCAAATTTTGGTTGCTGAACTGACAAAATAAAGGATATTATTATCCCCAAAACGATGTTCATTATAGCTCCGGCGGCCACAATTATAATTCTTTGCCATGGCTTGCGTTTACCGAAAGCCCCCTTATCGTCGCTTTCCTCATCTTCACCCTCCATACTGCAAAATCCGCCGATAGGAAAGAGCCTTAGCGAATAAAGAGTCTCGCCTCTTTGAAACTTAAGTATCTTAGGACCCATTCCTATAGCAAACTCATTAACTTTCACTCCAAAAGATTTTGCGGTAAAAAAATGGCCGAATTCATGTACAAATACAATTAAATTGAACAATATTATTGCGAATATTATAAGTAGTATATTCATTAAAAAACCTCCTGATTATAGTTGAAAAAAGCAAATTTGTTTGTGCGGTCTCTCCCCCGCGAGCCGGTCGTGTCCCAAAATAGTTGAAATCTCTTCTTTTCCCCCGCCATAGGCGGGGGGGAAAAAGATGTTATCAACAAATTTGAACCACTATCCGCGAGCCTGCGGGGAAAGAGTAATAAAAAATCAGACACTTTTCAATAGTATTAGCTGTAGTAAAAACTTTTTAAAACAGCGACATTTTCGTTTTTCCCCTGCCACAACCATGAGGGAACGTAAATAACACCACGTTTCTGAATGGTTTTTGCTATGTTAGACCCGTCCGTAAACCTCACAGAGCGCAGACTATCGAAAAATGCATCACTTAAAAAATGGCTTTGCATCAAAATCTCCTGGGAGTATCTTTATACGCCGTCGTCGATCTTGATTGCAATTTGTAAAATTTACGGACAGGTCTATTATAGTGATTTAACTTAAAAAGTCTAAACTTTCGTGCTCTTTCCACACCGGCTCGCGGGGAAAGAGCACACAAATGAGCACAGTATGTGCTTCCTTTAAGCGAAATAACTATATCACTAATTTGGGTCGCGTCTCAAAATAGTTGAAATCCCTTCTTATCCCCCCCGCGAATCAGCGGGGGGAAAAAGATATTATCCACTAATTTGAACCACAACCGAATTTTTTTAAGACGAACTCTTTTATATTTTTGTCTGTGTCTATTATATCATATAACGAATTGATTTTCCGCAATTTATGGTTTTTAAAAATATATTCTACTATTTCTTGAATTTGCAAAAAACTTATTTTCCCATTTAAAAATAATGCCACTGCTTCTTCGTTTGCCGCATTTATAGCCGCCGGTAATGTGCCGCCTGTCTTTATAGCTTGCCTGCATAAATTTATACATTTAAACGTTTCGTAATCAGGGCTTTCAAATGTTAATTTATTATATTTTGTAAAATCCAAACTTTTAACAGACGACTGCATTCTGCCAGGGTACGTTAAAGCATATTGAATAGGGGTTTTCATACTCGGGGTACCCATTTGAGATATAATCGCATTGTCTTTAAATTCCACCATTGAATGTATTACGCTTTCTCTGTGCACTACTACGTCTATTTGCAGCGGATTTATATTAAACAGCCATACTGCTTCTATTATTTCCAGTCCTTTATTCATCATAGTGGCAGAATCGATTGTTATCTTTTTCCCCATAGACCAATTAGGGTGATTTAAAGCATCTTGCACGGTAACATTTTTCAGTTCTGATAACTTTTTCCCAAAAAACGGACCGCCTGATGCGGTTAATATTAACCTTTTAATATCGCGGGTATCTTTTATTCCTTGAATGCACTGAAATATTGCGCTATGTTCACTGTCTACCGGCAATATTTTTACTCCGTTCTTTTTGGCTTCCTCGGTTACAATTGCGCCCCCCGCAACAAGCGCTTCTTTATTTGCAAGCGCAATGTTTTTTTTGCTTTTTATAGCTTCCAGAGTTGGAATTAATCCAATCATACCACTAACGGCTGTCAAAACTGTATCTGATGAATTTTGCGACGCTATATTACATAGGCCATCCATTCCAGCATAAACCTTTGTGAATGTATCTTTTATGTTTTCCTTAAGTATTCCTGCGGATTTTTCATTGTATACGCAGACTTTTGAAGGGGAAAATTTTCTTATTTGTTTTTCTAAAAGGCTAATATTATTATTTGCCGCAAGTGCACCGACGGGTATGCTTAATTCATCGGCCACTTCAAGCGCTTGTGTACCGATTGACCCTGTACAGCCCAAAATTGATAGATTTTCTGTCAAATTAAAGTAGCTCCTTTCTTAAGTTTATATTATTTTTGAATTTAACAAAAACATTTAGGGGTTTTTCCTATACCTGCAGTTTGTAACGCTCCACAACGTAAACTTAGGTTTTATTTAAAAGTAATATTAGGCACTAAAAATTTGCCTAATTCACATTAATTAAATAATTTTTAATTGACTTTACATAAAATATATGTTATAATTACATCATAGCAAAATTAATAAATTATAAGGAGAAAAAATTATGAAAAAAAGCGTTACCCGTATGTACTGCAGTATAATATCCGTCCTTGCAATATCGCAATTCTCAAATTTATTGCACGCAACCAATGATTTATGTCACCAACCATTTGTAAACCCGCAAAACGAAAATGAAACACCATTTTATTTAGACGAAAAAACTGATAAAGTTGTAGATCTACGTGTCAAACCCGGTATGCCCAATTTATCGCATTTGAATAGGGCTATAGAAATTTCAAACAAAAAATCTGGGGCTTTTTTCTGCTCCAAATGCAAAAAAGAATTTTTTTACAAAATAATAGATCTCCTTTTTGAAATTTCGGACTCATTCGGGTTTGCATCATGTTTTAATCCATATCATCACAACCTCGGCGCAGCGCAGGTAATTGTAAGCCAACTGCAAACATTATTTAATATCATGAATTCTGGTTCAAAATACATACCTTGGTCAGTAAGATCGACCGCCCTTGGGGTAATGCATGAATGGTTCTACATAGAATCTATACTACCAGGACTGGACCTCAATTCCGGTGAAGTTGGAGCAGATGATATTTCCGCATACTTGCAATTACACTACCAAAACAACGATTCCATAATGAATTTTATACAAAGCCTAACGGACCGCATGGAAATATTTTATGTTATTATCGATTACATGTAATTAAAATATGTATACTACCCCCAAATAAAAAACTAAGTTTGCGAGAATTTTCTTTTTCCCCACGCCACGGGCGGGGGGAAAGCACACGGAAAATTTACTTTTGATGGCTGTTTTAAATCATAACAGCTATATCATTAAGCGTTTTTAATTTCACCGGCTAAAATTTTTTCTATAAATTTAGCATCAGCTTTTCCTTTTGTTTCTTTCATAACTTGGCCCAATAAAAATTTTAATGCCTTATCTTTGCCGCTTAAATAATCTTTTACGGCACTATCATTAGATTTAATAACTTTTTTACAGATTTCTTTAATTTCTTCGCCGCTGATTTCCTGCAAATAATCGTCCGGTATAACCTCTGAAACTTTTTTACCAGTTTCCATCATTTGGCCAAGAGCTTTTTTAGCTAAATTTATATTAATCTTATTTTCTTGCATCAGCAATACTAATTTATTTAAATCTTCGGGCAGAACTTTTATATTAAATTCTTGTTTATCCGATTCATTTTCAATATATCTAAAAATAACACCCAAAATTAAATTAGAAACAGTTTTAGGTTTATCAATTCCCTTAATAGATTTTTCAAAGAAATCGGAAACTTTTTTATATTTAACAAGTAATTTAGCGTCAGACTTAGAAATATCATAATCATTAACGTATCTTTTACATCTGCCATCGGCAAATTCAGGCAGCTGAGTTTTATATTTTTCCAAATCTTCTTTATTTGTTTTAATAGTGATTAGATCGGGTTCTCCAAAGTATCGGTAATCATTGGCGTTTTCTTTATTTCTCATACTTTCGGTTGAATTGGTTTCTTCTGAGTATCTTAAAGTTTCTTGATATATTTCCCCGCCGCTTTGGATTGCATCTATTTGCCTTTCCGTTTCATAGTCTATAGCTTTGGTAATAAAAGTTATGGAGTTCATGTTTTTTATTTCAGTGCGCACGCCGAGTTTGGTTTCGCCTTCGTGGCGTACAGAAATATTAACGTCGCACCTCATGGAGCCTTCTTGCATTTTGCAGTCGGACACATCAATATATCTCATAATAGACTGCAGTTTTTCAATATATTCTTTAGCTTCATCGCTGCTTGAAATGTCGGGGTGCGTTACAATCTCTATAAGCGGAACTCCGCCGCGGTTATAATCGATAAGGACGTCTTGCCCCTTATGAACGAGTTTCCCTGCGTCTTCTTCGATATGGATTCTATTTATTCTAATTTTTTTGCCGCTTTCAAGTTCAACATATCCGTTTTTACAAAGCGGCAGATCGTACTGGGAAATTTGGTACGCTTTAGGCAAGTCCGGGTAAACGTAATTTTTTCTGTCCATTTTAGAAATCAGATTTATTTCGCAGTGCGTCGCCAACCCTGCCATAATAGCATATCTTACAACTTCTTTATTAAGTTTAGGAAGAGTTCCCGGAAGGCCTATACATATCGGGCAGCAATTAGTATTAGGCTCTGACCCGAAATGAGACCTGCACCCGCAAAATATTTTAGTTTTAGTTGAAAGTTCTACGTGCGTCTCAAGGCCGCAAACCAATTCATATTTCATAATTTAACCCCCATATCTACCCTGTGAAACGCAGAGTAGTCCGTAAAAACTTCATATTGGTAAGCAACATTTAATATTGTTTGCTCGCTAAATGCTTTCCCCAGTATTTGCATGCCTATCGGCAACCCTTTGGAGTCCATACCACAAGGCAGCGCAACCGAAGGCAGTCCTGCAATATTTATTGGGACAGTACAAATATCCATTAAGTAAGTTTTTACGGGATCTTTAGAAGTATAATTAAGCTTAAAAGCAGTCGTGGGAGATGTGGGAGCCAATAAAACGTCGTATTTATCAAAAGCTTTTTTGAACGCTTCCACAATAGTGCCTCGAAGGATTTGAGCTTTTTTATAGTAAGCGTCATAATAACCGGAACTTAAAACGTACGTACCTAAAAGTATTCTGCGCTGCACTTCTTTGCCGAATCCTTCACTTCTGGTTTTACATATCATCTCATCTATGCTGCTGTAATTTTTGGTTTGATACCCATAACGGATGCCATCAAATCTTCCTAAATTAGACGAAGCCTCAGCACAAGCTAAAATATAATATACCGGAAGGGAGTATCTAAGTTCGGGTAAATCGAAATACTCTACTTCTATTCCCATAGATTTATAGACCTTAACAGCTTTTTCTATGGATTGTTTAACTTCTTCATCTATCCCGTCAAAATACTGGTTGGGCACTCCCATCTTAACGCCTTTTACATCATCCTCAAGGTGAGAAAAAGTATCAAAATTAATATTTGGATTAGACGTAGAATCCATCGGATCATATTTAGAGATAGCGTCAAACACCATAGCCGTATCTTCAACCGTTTGAGTAATGGGGCCTATTTGATCAAAACTTGACGCATAAGCGATAAGTCCGTACCTTGACACAGAACCGTAAGTCGGCTTAAGCCCAACAATACCGCAAAAACCGGCAGGTTGCCTGATGGAACCCCCGGTGTCGGACCCCAAGCCAAAGGCGGCAATATTGCCGCATACAGCAGCCGCCGCTCCCCCGGAACTTCCGCCCGGGACATACGATAAATTATGAGGGTTAAAACTCGCGCCAAAACAAGAAGTCTCGCAAGAAGACCCCATCGCGAACTCATCCATATTAGCTTTGCCTAATAAAACAGCGTTTTGATTTTTTAAAAGTTTCCAAACGGTTGCGTCATATATCGGAACATACCCTTTAAGCATTTTAGAGCAACAAGTTGTTTCAATTCCGTCTGTGGAAATATTGTCTTTTAACGTCATCGGAATGCCTTCAAGAGGGGATATTTTTTCGCCTGAAGCTATTTTTTTGTCGACCTTTTCCGCCGTTTTATAAGCTGTGTCTTCGCTAAGTTTTACGTAAGCGTTAAGATTGCTTTCATTAATTTTTTTAAAATATTTTTCGGTAAGCTCTTTGCATGATATATTTTTAGAAATCAATTTATCGTGAATATTTTTTATAACACTTTTACTGCTTGTCATATTTCTTCCATTTAACATATTGATACCTCCTAAAAAATCGGTTATGCCTCAAAATAATTGAAACTTCTTTTTTCTCCCCCCCTCGGCTCGGAGGGGGGGAAATATTATCAACTAATTTAGACCACCGCCAAAAATCGGTCATGCCTCAAAATAGTTGAAACTGCTCCTTTTTTCCCGCGCTCTAGCGGGGGGAAGATATTACCAACTAATTTAGACCACCGCCAAAAATCGGTTATGTCTCAAAATAATTGAAACTTCTTTTTTCCCCCCTCGGCTCGGAGGGGGTGAAATATTATCAACTAATTTGGATCACCGTCAAAAAACCTATTTTGATTTTTTTATGCAAAAGTACCCGTCCTTGGTATCGTTTGCGTTTTTAAGTATTAATTCGCGATCAACGGAATTGGTTACTTCATCGCTTCTGAGTACGTTTACTAAACCATTTATATTGTCGAAATCGCTCCCTTTTACGTCAACATTTTGTATCTCGTTAGCAAACTGAATAATGTTATCCATTTGCTCAGTGACGTCATCTGTTTCACTTTCATCCATAAACAATTTAGCAATATTCATAATTGCTTTGCGGTCAACCACAACAATCACCTAATTTCTTATTTTTATATGGACGTCTCTTAATTGCTGCTCAGATACCTCCGAAGGAGAACCCAGCATCACATCCTGCGCATTACTATTCATCGGGAAAGCGATTATTTCCCTAATATTTTCTTCTCCGGTTATAAGCATTATCATACGGTCAACCCCAGGGGCCATTCCGGCGTGAGGAGGTGCGCCAAATTTAAAAGCGTTATAAAGCGCGGAAAATTTACAAATAATATCTTGCTCTGTATATCCGGCAATTTCAAAAGCTTTAATCATTATTTCCGGGTCATGATTTCTAACAGCGCCCGAGGAAAGTTCTATACCGTTGCAGACAATATCATACTGATACGCTAAAATTTCAAGGGGGTCTTTATTTATTAAACTATCCATACCGCCTTGCGGCATAGAAAACGGGTTATGGGTAAACTGAATTTTTCCGGTTTCCTCATCTATGCCAAACATTGGAAAATCTACTATAAAACAAAATTCAAATTTATTTTTATCAATAATATCCAGCTTTTCGGCGAGTTTTGTTCTTATTTGACCTGCAAATTTTGCGGCTTTTTCTTTCTCGTCAGATATAAAAAACAATGCGCTGCCGGGCTCTAAATTTGCCAGTTTGTAAAGCTGGATTTTTTTATCTTCAGGAATAAATTTATCAATAGGGCCGGAATATTTTACTTCTTCTGAAACTTTTATGTATCCAAGCCCCTTCATGCCGATGTCATTGGCAAATTTTATCATATCATCAAAAAATCTTCTTGGCTTGTCATTGCAGCCAGGAACTTTGATGGCCCTGACGGTTTTACCTTTGAAAGCAATAAAATCAGAATCTTTAAAAATATCAGTTACATCAATTATTTCAAGCGGGTTTCTAAGGTCTGGTTTATCAGTACCGTATTTAAGCATAGACTCTTTATAAGCTATTCTTTTGAAAGGCTTTTGGGATATTTTTTTATCGGAAAATTTAATAAACGTATCATAAAGGACTTCCTGCGCTACATGCATCACATCTTCTTGAGTGGCAAAAGACATTTCAAAATCCAACTGATAAAATTCCCCCGGAGACCTGTCGGCTCTGGCATCTTCATCTCTGAAACAAGGAGCGATTTGATAATATTTGTCAAATCCGGACGTCATTAAAAGCTGTTTAAATATTTGCGGCGCTTGAGGAAGAGCGTAAAACTTGCCTTTATGCTTTCTGCTGGGGATTAAATAATCTCTGGCTCCCTCCGGAGACGAAGCCGACAAAATCGGAGTTTGTACCTCGGTAAATCCAAGATCATGCATCTTATTTCTTAAAAAACGCAAAATTTCAGAACGCATGACTATATTATCATGGAGTTTTTTGTTTCTAAGATCTAAAAATCTATATTTAAGTCTAAGTTCTTCTTTTGTGTCTACAGAAGTGGTAATTTCAAAAGGCATTGCGCTTACAACTTTTCCAAGGACTCTTATATTATTAGCTTTAATTTCAACAAAGCCTGTTTTCAACTTCTCATTTATATTTTCTTCGCCCCTGGCGACTACTTCCCCACTAACTGAAATTGTACTTTCTTTCGGAATTCCTCTAATCATGCCGAAATCGTTTATAACAATTTGCACAAGGCCGTAGTGATCTCTCAGATCCAAAAAGGTAACGCCGCCGTGGTCGCGAACATTTTCTATCCAACCTGATACTCTTACTTTTTTACCAATATGTTTATCTGTGATATTTCCACAGTAACAAGTCCTGTATTCATTTTCTATTAACATAATAAAGGTAACAGTCCTTTCTGAATTCACAGTTGATTGCAGCTGTTGCTCCGCACAGCAAAAATCATTTAAAAACGGGTTATGGCTCAAATTGGGTGATATAGTAAAAACTTTGTTATTATAGCATAATTGATACTAATTTCAATTATAAACGTCAATTTGTATAGCAAAAATCATTTTGAGTCGCCGAGGTCGAGGGCGGAAAGTTCGCCAGACATCAGGCGAGGTAATAAAGCGTCTCGAAGCTCTGCAAGGCGCTCAGTTTCGTCTTCATTTTCTCGTACCTGCGCCATAATCGCATCCTCGATTGCATAGTAATCGGTGAGCGTCTCGTCTGGTGGTAAGTATATGGACTTTAGCATTAATGC
>JAISWM010000053.1 GCA_031270785.1 Oscillospiraceae bacterium | reverse complement strand
GGGTCTCGTTCTGCAAGGAAATTCATCAAATGCGCAGTCTGCAAAGCAGCCCGCGCGGCAGAATAAGGGCTTTGCAAAGTATCGCTTCTGTAGGAAGCGCGACCAGGGCTGCAAAAATGCGGGTGGAATTTTGGCGTGGGAATGGAGCGTTCCCCGGCTACGCTGGGCGCGGAATGACCTGGCCAAAACATAGCCCAAGCCGCCTACTGGCCCGGTAAGCCAGCAGGACAAAAAAGCGTAAACAGACCTTACACAGTAAAAAACCCTTACGAAGCGCCCGCCGGAAATGGTGGGCGGTTCTATTTACGGCTCTATTTTTGTTACCGTAAAATTCCCTGTAAACGAATAAGTTGTTACAGCCTTATTAAATGTTACTTTTGTTTTGCTTAAATACCGACTCGTTCCAGGATACGGGTGATCATTCGGTTGCCGCGGGATTAAATATACATAATAATCACCACTGCCTGTCCAGTTACTTATTGGCTGCCCCCCATTACCGCTTGCCATATCCAGTAAATTTCCTGAAATAATTCCACCGGCAGGTGTAGCCCGAAGCACTGCAACTATGTCGGTCATCACGGTAATAGTCGTAGAGGGCAGAAGCCAAACCTGCCATTCACCAGTATAACTATCGATAAAATCAGTTATTGTTATTGATTTCTGTTCACTGTTTTTTGGAAGCCATTTCGCAAACACAGTTAAATTTTGCGTGATGACCGTTGAAGAAGTAAATTGATTTTGAAAAGTTCCATTATCAATAAACCAACCAACAAAATCATTATCTTGTTTTGTCGGATTTTCGGGTAATGTGATAGTTGATCCGGATGTAATTCCAGAAATTGTCACAACGTCTGAACCGCCGTTTGAATTGAATGTTACTGTGTAGGTTTTTGTTCCACTTTCATTATCTGTATCGCAACCCAAAAACAAAATCCCAAGAATGAATATAGTGCTGAAAAATAATTTTATGTTCATAAACTCCTCCAAAAACATATCTTCTTAAGAATATCATAGAATTTTTCTTTTGTCAATAAATATTTTAAAAAATTTATGCCGCCATGGATGGCGGCATTTAGCATTATGCAAAATTTTTGATTTAATGGCGCATAACGTTAAAGCTGTTGGCGGCGGTTTGGCGGCCCGAATAAAAAAATGCGTAGCATTTTCAGAACTGGTAAAATGTGGCGGAGTTTTGGCGTGGGAATGAGCGTAGCGACCGACCTAGCAAAACCGTAGTCCGAGCCGCCTACTGGCCCAGTTTGTCCGATAGGACAAAAAAGCATATACAGACCTGTTATGTGCCATTTACCATTTACAATTCATCTTTCAATTTCAAAAGTGTTTTTAAATAAACCCCTTGAGCATTTTTATCTCATTTTCAATTGAATTATTTCTCAATACGCCCTTTTTTTCACCATTAATTCCTAGTTCATATAAAACTGTCATTACTTTAAACCCTCCACCCCTAACAGGAGAATCAATTCTTAAAATCATTTTTTCTATCTCCCTATAACTTAATCCATCAATTAAATACGCCTTTACTATCTCTAAATCTTTTTTAATATTTTCATCTTTCGATTTATTCTCCATTCCAGGCGATTTGCCTTCCGAAAAGACAACAAATTCTCCATTAATTATTTTTTGCAAATCTATTGTTATATCTAGAATATTTTTATTTTCTAGTAATTCCTTTGAAGTGGTTAAAATATAACCATTTTGACGTTCATTCCATTTTGAAAGATTTTTTGCAATGATTGAGTCGAGTTGTGTTGCTTTAAGTATATTCCCTTCTTTTGAGAATAATACAACTACCAAAAAATCAAAATCCCAGCTTCTAATAACATTTAAGGTAGTTGTGGTAAGAAATTCTAATTTTCTTGACATGACTTGAATAAGTTTATTATTTTTTGTTTTTAGATCTGCACTTTTACTGGAAGCTGTTAATTGTTTGGCATTATAATATTTTGCAACAAGTTTTTCTGCAAATTCACCTGTTTCATTTGCCGTCAGAAATAACTTCCTGATTTTTCTCTTTTCCCATAAATCTGGAATTATTCCAAGATAATTATCATGCAATTCTTTTGCGCCATATTGGTCATCAATTACATTGTTTTCCGACATTAATTTAAACCCTGAATTAGTATTCACCTCTTCGGGACGAATTTCATACAGGTGAAAAATATAATTATGAAAAAGATTGACTAAATCAAAAATTTTTCTCCCACATCTTGCTTTAGCAAGAGACATCACCAGGTAATCATTTTTTTTAATTTTATTTTTAAAATCATCATAATTTTTAGCAAAATTTAGGGAAAATTGGCCATTTGCGGCTTTAATAAGCTCTTTTTTCTCATGCGGGCGGACCCAACAAAGCATTTTTGTATATTTCATTTTATACCTCTTAAAAATATAAGATTTAAGTACTTATTTTTATACTATACTGGCTTTTGAAATTTTGTCAAGTGTCTTTTACAAAATTTTAGGGCAAATGGCACATAACGTTGTTTGTATGCGTTGCGTTTAATGTGCGCCGGGCGTGTGTTATCTTTTTTAAGAAACAGCCCTTAACGGGCTGCTTTATTGCGCTCCGCGGCGCGCACGACCGGCTAAAGCCGGTCTACCGTTTGTTCACTTGCGTTGCGTTTAATGTG
>JAISWM010000112.1 GCA_031270785.1 Oscillospiraceae bacterium | reverse complement strand
CACATTTGGGACATTTTATCTTGTTGTTCATGAAATTATTTTATCATTTGTATCTGTTTTTAGCAATGCCTATTTGCTCGAACAGGACGTAATTTTTGGCAGCGGCGGCTTTGTGGTGCAAATTGGGTGAAAAAATCAAAAATAAAAAGGAGATTAAGGAGATTAAAATGAAAATTATTGAAAAGAAAATCAGCAATTTGAAGCCTTACGAAAATAACCCCAGGTTTAACGATAAATCGATTGACGCGCTGGCAAACTCGATAAAAGAATTCGGCTTTAATGTGCCGCTGGTAATTGATAAAAACGGCGAAATAATTTGTGGCCACACGCGCTTGAAAGCCGCGAAAAAACTTGGCCTAACTGAAGTTCCATGCATTATTAAAGATGATTTAAATGAGGAGCAAATCAAGGCGTTCCGCCTGGCCGACAATAAAATCGGCGAGCTTTCCGAGTGGGATTTTAGTAAATTAAAAATTGAAATTGGCGAAATCAAGGACATAAATTTAGGCGATTTAGGTTTTTTTGATTTTGAAATCGACACAATTTTAAACAAAAAAGATACCGAAAACGACGAAAAATTCAAAGAGTACGACGATATGCCGATGTATGTAAACGAAGATAAAAGCTCGTTTTTAAGGCTAATTGTTAATTTTGAAAATGAAAATGATATCGCCGATTTTGCAAAACTTGTTAATCAAAAAATAACTTCAAAAACAAAATCGATTTGGTACCCGCCGCATGAAGAAAAAAACAACAAAGATTTTATTGTTGTTTGAATAATTTTTTCTTATTGTTTGATATTTAATTTAATACTTAAATATAATGTATAATATATAATATATAATGAAAAGGTTAAAATAAAAAATGCTTTCAAATTTAATGCAAAATCGCTTTCCGATTTTCATCCCAACGCTGTCAAGATACGGTACAAATTATACGATTAAAGCCTTGACACGAATGGGCGTTAAAAATTGGTATGCGATTGTTGAGCCGCAGGAAATGGGGCTTTACATAGCTTCCGGCGTGCCGAAAAATCATATTTTAAAGCTTGATTTAAGCTATAAAGAAAAGTATGAAACGCTCGACAAGTTCGGCACTTCAAAGCCGGTCGGTCCAGGCGCGGCGAGGAATTTCGCTTGGGATAAAGCGATTGAAATGGGCTGTAACTGGCATTGGGTAATGACCTGTCCTAAAATCAATTTGATTTTGTGAAAACGAGCGAAGGCATACTAGATATTCCTACGCGAGTTTGAATAAAAAGCAAAACTTGTTTTGCGTTCAAAGCAGGTTTTAGGGCAGGTCTAATGGACGACAACATTTTTTGGTTCAAATATTTTAATAGAAACCGCCAATTTGAAATGCTAACGCCCTTATTTTTTCGCTATATGGAGGATTTTGTTCTCAGATACACCAATATCTTAATGGCGGGACCACAGTATGTTATGTTCGTTCCCACTCGTAGAAATTTAGCTGTTTACGAAAAGAATACGCGAATTTACTCATGCAATCTTATTAAAAATAACATGCCGCTGAGGTGGCGCGGGCGGTATAACGAGGACACGATTTTATCGCTTGACATCCTTTCCAAAGGCTTTTGCACCGTGCAGTTTAATCAGTTTTTGCAGCAAAAAGCACAGATGCAGAGTGTAAAGGGCGGTAACTATAAAATTGGACCTTTCCTAAAACCCATTTGATTTTGCGAAAACGAACGAAGGCATATGCAGATATTCCGAGTAAGTTTGAGCAAAAATCAAAATTTATTTTGCGTTCAAATCGGTTTTAGGACAGGTCTACTCAAACTTGCGTAGGAATATCTACTATGCCTTCACTCGTTTTCGCAAAATCAAATGGGTTTTAGGAAAGGTCAAAAGGTCAAAAGGTCAAATAGATATTTAAAAAGAAGTACGCTTTTGCACGCTTTTTTCATGTTACAATATTAGTGTGAGAGTAGGCCCTAAAGGCAGAAATCACAAGCATTTCATCACCGTTGACGGTTCGGTGATGATTTTTATTGCCATTTTTGAAAAGCAGAGGTGAAAACGTGGGGCTGTTTAATTTTTGGAAGCGCGAAAAAGTGGAGCGCGCAAGCACGCTTGGCGTTGACGATACGCTGCTTTCGGCGATGTTATGCCCGGGTAAAATCACGACTGTGAAGGCAATGAATATCCCGGCCGTTGCAAGCTAAGTAAATTTAATTTGCGATTTGGTGGCCTCAATTCCGATTAAATTTTATCGCGAAGAGAGCGGTAAAAACGGCAGAAGCTCGCGGGAAATTGACAACTACCGAATTAAACTTTTAAACGATGACACCGGCGATACTCTGACAGGAGTGCAATTTAAGCGTGCATTAGTTCGAGATTTTCTTTTAAACGGCGCAGGATACGCGTTTATAAACCGAAAAGCAGGCAAAATCAAGAGTTTAAACTACGTTTCGGCCGGCAATATTTTTGTGCTTTCAAATTGTGATTCGATTTTCAAAGATTATAACATTCAAGTGCAGGGCCAAACTTTTGCGCCGTTTAATTTTCTAAAAATTTTGCGAGCAAGCGAAGATGGCGCTACCGGAAAAGGCGTTATCACAGAGAATTCCGAGCTTTTGTCAACCGGCTACACAATGCTGACGTACGAGCGAAACCTGGTAGCAACGGGCGGCAACAAAAAAGGCTTCATAACGGCGGCGAGCAAACTTTCATCCGAGGCAATGACCGCGCTAAAAAATGCGTGGAAAAATCTTTACTCAAATAACGAAGAAAACGTAATCGTCTTAAATGAAGGATTAAGAACCTGTACTCATAGATTCAAACACTTACTTTTTAATTATTTTTGTTTTGAATTTCGTCAAAAATGCTCAGAATACGCACAGTATTCTTGTGCTTTTTTCCTAATTCAAAA
>JAISWM010000106.1 GCA_031270785.1 Oscillospiraceae bacterium | reverse complement strand
AACCAAGAACTATAGTCTCAGCAACGCTATTTTCCGCCACGTTAAAGTCTTTTCGCGTATAAAGCTTGGATTCTAGCTCATCTTCTTCGCGCCCAGGGGTGATAAAATTCATTTTTTCTATCATAATTCGGAATAAAAAATAATAAATCACAAAATAAGCCATACCAACAGGGATAAAAGAAAGCCAATTTGTTTTTGAATTCCCTTGCATTACACCAAAAAGAAGAAAGTCTATAAGCCCGCAAGAAAACGTAGTACCTATAGTGATCCTAAATAAATGCATAAGCAAAAAAGATAGCCCAGCTAACAAACAATGAATGCCATAAAGAATTGGCGCGGCAAATAAAAATGTAAACTCAAGGGGTTCTGTTATACCTGTGAGAAAAGACGTAAGCGCAGCTGATAGTAATAAACCACCAACTATTTTCTTTTTAGTTGTTCTAGCAGTCGAAAACATAGCCAAGGCCGCCCCTGGGAGCCCAAACATCATAAAAGTAAATTTCCCTGTAAGGAACCGCGCAGCATCGACACTAAATTTTGTAACTTCGGGCGAAGCTAGCTGTGCAAAAAATATATTAAAAGCGCCCGAAACTTCGCGGCCGCTAACTATTTCGGTGCCGCCAAGTTCGGTAAACCAAAAAGGAGTGTAAAACACGTGGTGAAGACCAAATGGAATCAAAGCGCGTTCAATAACACCATAAATAAACGTTCCGAAATACCCTGTTTTTGTGACTAAACTTCCTGTGGCGGCCATAATGTTTTGAACAAAAGGCCATATAAAATATAATAAAACTCCCACAAATATATAAACAATAGAAGAAATTATCGGAACAAAACGCACCCCACCAAAAAAGGAAATTATATCAGGAAGTTTTATTTTATAAAACCGGTTATGGAGCAAAGACACACCTACACCAACGATAAGTCCGCCAAAAATCCCCATATTTAAAGAATTTATTCCGCAAACGTTACTTAAGCTTCCAGAAGGCATGGCGCTGACTTTTCCGCTCAAAACTAGTATTGACGAAATTGCTTGATGCATTGTTAAAAAGGCAATTACCGGAGATAAAGCTGCGGCAGATTTTTCGCGCTCCGCCATACCTATTGCAACACCTATAGCAAAAATTATAGGTAAATTGCTAAAAATTATATTCCCTGCTTCAGACATAACAGTTAAAACTATATTAAAAAACGTACCTTCGCCTAAGAATTTTTCAAGGCCCAGCGAAATTATCGTTTGAGGATTTGAAAAAGACGCCCCGATCCCTAAAAGCAAACCCGCAATGGGCAAAAGTGCAATCGGGAGCATGAACGAACGTCCCATATTTTGTAAAATCTTGAATAAAGCGTTTTGTTTTTGCATTGTCCTCCTTGAGATCTGTGTTTCTAACATTAAGAACATGTTCTCATAGATTCAAACACTTACTTTTTAATTATTTTTGTTTTGAATTTCGTCAAAAATGCTCAGAATATGCACAGTATTCTTGTGCTTTTTTCCTAATTCAAAATCAAAAATATTTTAAAAATTAAGTATTCAAATCTATGAGTACAAGTTCTAAAAACAATATTATAATGACTAATTTTTAAATTACGTTAGATTTGCCCCAAAATCTGATTTGAGCGCAAAACAAGTTTTGCTTTTTGCTCAAACTTACTCGGAATATCGGCATATGCCTTCACTCGTTTTCGTAAAATCAAATTGATTTTAGGACAGGTCTGTTATTTTCTATAGTAAGTCGCGACCAAAGTTTGCCCGATTTTAGTATCTAAATATTTAAAATCAAACTCAAAATTATCCCCATTAACAAACACAATCGGCGTATGCACACAATATCCCTTTTTCTTTAAAAAAACTAAGTCAACCTTGCCTAAAATTTCACCAGAATTTACTTTTTGCCCTTCTTTTACATAGCTTTCAAAACCTTCGCCTGCAAGCTCAACGGTGTTTATCCCTATATGAATTAACACCTCCAAACCATCGCTAGCCCTTAGAGTATATGAATGGCGAGTTTCAAAAACTTGCACAACTTCTGCATCAAACGGCGCACACAACTTGCCCTCACTTGGCACAATGGCAATTCCCGTTCCAAGCATTTTTTGCGCAAAAACTTCATCTTCGACTTTTTCTATTGGAATGGTCTTACCGCTCATGGGCGAGAATATTTTTTTTGTTTTCTTAAACAAATTAAACATAAAATCCTCTGACAAAAAACCAAAAAAAAAGAATAAATTTAGCTAAACAAAAGAGCTTTGATTATATCATCGTTTACGACCGAAACGTTAGTTTCGCGCACCTTTTTTCTTATTCCTAGCACAAACGGTACAGAAACCGAAAGCTCATTAACCCCAAGTGATAAAAAAGTTTCAATCATATTTTCATCTGCCGCAACCTCGCCGCAAATCCCAACCTCTATACCGGCTTTTTTAGCATTTTCACAAACAAGTTTTATCATTCTTAAAACAGCTTTATGATGCGGATTGAACATAAAATTAATTTTATCATTCTGCCTATCTACCGCTAACGAATATTGAATCAAATCGTTAGTTCCGATGCTAAAAAAATTCACTTCTTTTGCAAGAACATCACTTATAAAAACAGACGCCGGGGTTTCTATCATTATGCCGATATGTAATTCTCTATCGTATTCAATCTTTCTTTCATCAAGTTCTTCTTTGACTTCATTTAATATTTGTTTAATTTGCAAAATCTCATCAAGCGAACAAATCATGGGAAAAAGAATTTTAATGCTACCAAAAATCGAAGCTCTAAGTATAGCCCTTAACTGAGTTT
>JAISWM010000075.1 GCA_031270785.1 Oscillospiraceae bacterium | reverse complement strand
TATAGCTGTTCCGTTTGAAAAGCGTCTGATTTTTATGACTTTCTCCCAGCCGACGGCTGGGAGAAAGTACACGGATAAATTTACTTTTGAGGGCTGTTTTAAATCGTAACAGCTATAGTGCGGCCTTTCCCCGCCTATGGCGGTCATGCCTAAAAATAGTTGAAACCTTCTTTCCCCCCCGCCTGTGGCGGAGGAAAAAACGCAAATAATACCATATTTCTAAATGGTTTTTACTGTAGTTCATAAGAATATTATTATTTATTTTTTATCATTTTACTTATTTTGTCGGCAATATCCGGGACCATAGCTATAATCCTGTCGAGTGCACTGCTAAATGACTCGATTTGTAAAAGTTTAACATCATCGTTATTTATAACCAAAAATGCTACGGGGCTTATTGTAACTCCCGCGCCGCTGCCCCCGCCAAATAAATCTTTGCTATTGTCTTTTTTAGATATAAAATCCGAACCACCTGACGCGAATCCGTATGTTACTTTTGAAATTGGAATAATAGTGATTCCATTTTCTGAAACAATTGATTTTCCGATAATCGTGTTTACGTCAATCATACTTTTCATTCTTTCTATCGTAGACTGAGCCATAGAATCCGCTTTATTAGTACTTTCCATTAATTTCCTCCCTTTGATTTTTTGGTCGTGTCTCAAAATAATTGAAATCTCTTCTTTTCCTCCCGCCCTGTGCGGGGGGAAAGATATTATCAACTAATTTGACCCATCACCGATTTTTTAAATATTTAATATATTTTGCAGTGAAAAAAAACATTGAGTACATTATAAAAAAACTTTTTGCGCAAATGTGTAAATTAAACTTAAAACTGCTTTGATTTGCGGTATAGTCAGGGAAAATATTAACTTCAAGGTGTTGGGGAGGATTTATAGAATCTATTATTCCCAAAACCGTAAAAATTAATGCGGATGATTGCCCATATTTTATGGACGTCTCAAATGGATTTTGCCCGGCTACGCTATAATTCAAAGTCAAAGTTTTAATGGTAGCCCTTTTTAAAATTTTTCTTGTAGTGCAAGGCAACAGTTTAAGTGCGCCATGAATATATTTTATTGTACCGATAACACCGCCTTTTTTTATAAGATTTGAGATTGATATGTTATCATTTTTATTTTTTGAAAATTTATCTGATTTATTTTCGTAAGATACATTTTTTGAAAATATGTTTATATTAAATCCCAGAAATTTTAATTTTATATTTAATTTTTGATCATATATTATGATCACGTTTAGAGGTAAAAGAAAAATTATCAGAATTAACAACATTATTAAAGCCATACAATACATGAAAGTCATTTTAAAAATCCTTTTATAGCTGTTGCTTTTGAAAAAAGCAAGTTTTCCGTGTGCTTTAGCTCCAACCGCCGTGTGGCGGTTCGAATTAGTTGATAATATCTTTTTTCCCCCGCCCGTGACGGGGGTGAAAGAAAAAATTTCAACTATTTTGAGACGTTGCCCAACCGCCGTGTGGGAAGAGAAGGATGAGCAGTCAGACGTTTTTCAAGAGTAATAGCTATAGATTTATTATTTAAAAATCATAAACGGAAACTGCGTAATTTTAATTACTGAAAAGTATACCACGCTCTGGAGAATTCCCAAAGGTTTGTCAAAAAATCCAAATAGAAGTAAAACAAACATTACAATTATAATTATATTATGATATTTGCGGAATTTTATAATGTATTTAGTTGGAATTAAAAGTTCCAATATTTTAAATCCATCAAACGGAGGAATGGGAACCAGATTGAATATCGCAAGTCTTACGCAAATAAGTATATATGCAGATAAAAAGTTATATATTAAACTAAAATAAGCGGTTGTAATAGGGTAACATATTAGTGTTATTACATTTAAAAATATTCCTCCGAAGATTGCGGCGATTATATATGAAATCGGTCCGCAAACAGTAGTTAAAATCAGATCTCTTCGAGGCCTTTTAAAGTTTCCGGGATCAATAAAAACAGGCTTAGCCCACCCGAAGTTAAATATGAGCAAACTTAACGCACCGAAAGGGTCAAAATGCACCAATGGATTTAAAGTCATTTGTCCGCAGTGTTTAGCGGTGTTATCACCAAGCTTGTGGGCTATATACGCTCTTAGAAACTCGTGAAAAGGGAGAACTGCAAATATTACTGCCAATATTGCCAGTATTTGAATTAATATATTTTGTATTGTTAACCCACTTTGTAAAAACCACATTTTATAAAATACACCTCTTTTTGGATTATACCAATAATATTTTATATTCACAACTTTTTTTGAATTGTTGTATACATAGTTTTAAAGATTTTTACTATAGCTGACGCTCTTGAAAAATGTCTAATTTTTTGCCACTCTTTCCTCCGCGAGCCTGCGGGGAAAGGCCGTACAAAAAAATTTACTTTTTTTCAAATTTAGCAGCTATATCTTGTTTATATAAAATCACGCAAGTTTAAATTCAAAGATTATTAGGTGGTGGCCCAAATCGGTTGATAATATTTTTCCCCCCCGCCTACGGCGGGGGGGGGGAAAAGAAGAAATTTTAACTGTTTTGAGACATGACCGATTTTTGCGAGCGTGCTTCCTTCGGAAGCACGCAAGCCTGCCGTAATGCCTCGCGTGCTCTGCATCGGGGATAGGCGGGCAGAGGCAAAAATTTTATTAATTTGGGCAAATCAGCAAAAACATTTGACTTTTTTTATTTTTTATATACAATATATGCAGTAT
>JAISWM010000014.1 GCA_031270785.1 Oscillospiraceae bacterium | reverse complement strand
CAGGGAAAGTAACGGGTACAAGCTAATATTTATAATTGAAGTCAGTATAATGTCATGTTTTTATTTCGTAATTATTTGGTAAGCTTTGCGGCCGATTATTAACAAGCCAATTTCTTATTAAGCATATCGTTCCAATTACTGCACCTGCTACCGCCGTTAACACTGTTCCCATCAGCAATTTTTTTACCAAGGCAGCATTGGTTTCGGCTTCTTTATATGCGGCATTAGCTTCGGCTTCTTTACGTACGGCAGTCTCAGTTGCAAAAAATTCATTTGCTAAGCGGCATAACATTTCTTTAAGTTCTTTTATTCCATCGTCCATTTTAGCACTCGTGTAAATTATGTGTTTTATACCGTTAGCGCTTGCTATATCATTAATTTCATCGCGTTTCACAGCATCTTCCGTTTTTTCAAGATCTATTTTATTTATCATCCAAACAACCATTACGTCTTCAGAACACTCACTGTCTTCTACCATTTTCTTCCACTTGTCGATATTATTTATACTATCTTGGCAAGTAATATCACTACAAATTACCACTATTTTTGCGCCCCTAAGATATAAAGGAATAAACTTCTGATATTCTTCACGGCCAGCGGTATCCCAAATTCTAACGCTATTACCGGATACTGTAGACAACGTGTGGAAAGAAGCCCCAATAGTAAGTATATGTTCACTGTCAAACGTATCTTCACACATTCTCTTAAACACTGAAGTTTTCCCTGCTTTCGAATCTCCGACAAGTGCCATATTATAATATTCAGCATGAACATTAATTAAATTTGAAAACATAAAAGCGAATGTGCAAATCAGTGCTATAAATTTTTTGAATTTCATAATATAAGTGACCCCTTTCAAATTATTTATTTTAGTATAACTTAATTTTAACATGCTTTTTGTGTTTTGTCAAGCAAAAAATATCAATATATAGCTGCTGCATTTGAAAAAAGTAAATTTGTTTGTACAGCCCTTCCCATAGGCTCGCGGTGAAAGAGTGGTGAAAAATCGGTTGTAAGCCAAATTAATTGGTAATATATTTTCTCCCGCGAGTTGGCGGGAGAGAAAAAAGAAAAGAAGTTTCAACCATTTTGGGGCATAACTCGCTTTTTCAAAAGTAGTGGTTGTGCGATCTTATTAAAGAGGAGAGATTTATTTTATGAACTTAATATCTAAAAGAATTCGCGGTATGCAGGATATATTGCCCGGGGAAAGTGAAAAATGGGAATATGTTGAAAACGTTCTAAAAAAAAAGTCCAAACTTTTTGGCTTTAAAATTATAAGAACGCCTGTTCTTGAACATACAAATCTTTTTGAAAGAACTTCCGGTGAAACTTCAGATATTGTAAAAAAAGAAATGTATACTTTCTTGGATAAAGGCGAAAGGTCAGTAAGTTTACGTCCGGAAGGTACGGCCGGTGTTTTAAGAGCAGTACTTGAAAATGGCCTGCACGACGGTAATTTACCCCTAAAACTCATGTATGTGTCATCTTGTTATAGGTATGAAAAACCGCAATCCGGAAGGTATAGAGAATTCTTTCAATTTGGTCTTGAGATTTTTGGCGGGAAGTCCGCACTTGCAGATGCCGAAGTTATTTGTGTTGCTAAATCTATATTTAACGATTTGGGAATTAAAAATTTGGAATTGGAAATTAACGCTGTTGGGTGTAAAGAATGTAAGAGTGCTTATAATAAGGCTCTTGAAAATTATTTTATCGTTCATAAAGAAAATCTTTGCGAACTTTGCGGCGATAGATTAGAGCGTAATCCTATGAGGATATTTGACTGCAAAAATGATAAATGCAAAAATATCTGTAAAAATGCCCCCACAGTTTTGGAATATCTTTGTGCGCAGTGCGCTTTGCATTTAGAGCACCTTAAAGAGTACCTTGAAGTATTTAATATTAAATACAGAGTAAATCCTCACATTGTAAGGGGGCTGGATTATTATACTAAGACGGTGTTTGAATTTATAATAAACAGCGGCGAAGCACCCCTTACTGTTTGCGGCGGAGGAAGGTATGATAATTTATCGAAAGAACTTGGCGGAGCTGATATGTGCGCGGTTGGATTTGGCATAGGTTTGGAAAGACTTTTGCTAATTATGCAGGATCAAAAATTAAGTTTTGGCGGTAACAGCAATATTCACGTTTACGTAATCCCTTTAGGGGAAACGTGTAAAAATAAATCCATAGAAATTTCTCAGAGACTAAGAAACATCGGTATTGCTACTGAACAGGATATTGTAGGAAGAAATTTAAAATCCCAGATGAAGTATGCGAATAAAATTAAATGTGATTATTGTATATTTTGTGGGAATCAAGAAATTGAAAACAATACGGTTAAAATTAAAAATATGTCCGCCGGAAATGAATTTACTCTCAATTTGGATGAAGATTTTGAAAAATATTTTTTAAACTTAACAAACTCTAAGTTGCAGTAATGGCTGTAATTTTATATAGCCAAAACCATTTAGATTAGAAACGTAGTGTTGTTTACGTTACTTTTTCACACCGACTCGCGGGGAAAATATCAAAAGATGTCACTATTTAAAAAAGTTTTTACTATAGCTGTTACGATTTAAAACAGTCCTCAAAAGTAAATTTATTCATGTACTTTCTCCCAGCCGTCGGCCGGGAGAAAGTCAAAAAATCAAACGCTTTTCAAACGAAACAGCTATATATCAACCAATTTGGCCCACAACCAAAAATCATTTATAGCTGCTTCTTTTTGAAAAGAGTCATATGAGTAAACAATTGCCTCCACCTACCGGCGGGGGCAATGATTGCTAAAATTTAGATTTTTCAAAGGTAACAGCTATACCACGTGTCTAAATGGTTTCTGCTACATCAGGTGAGTTTTGTGATCGATCACCCAAAAGCCAGTTTTTGACTAAATAATATCCTGCCGCGCCCACAGCAGCTACTACTCCCCCCACTTTTAATGCTAGCGGTACATCAAATTGAGGTGCAGTATCAATCTCGGCTGCAACAGTTCCCTTTGCTATATCATTTAGGGGTGCGGCATCAGCCCCAACGGTAATGGTTCCCTCTGCTATATCATTTAGGGGTACGGCATCAGCCTCAAATGTAATGGTTCCCTCTGCTATATCATTTAGGGGTACGGCATCAGCCTCAACTGCAATGGGTTCATCTGCTATATCATTTAGGGGTGCGGCAGCAGTCTCAGCTGCAATGGGTACATCTGCTATATCATTTAGGGGTGCGGCAGCAGTCTCAGCTGCAACAGTTCCCTTTGCTATATCATTTAGGGGTGCGGCATCAGCCTCAACTGCAATGGGTTCATCTTCTATATCATTTTGGGGTGCGGCATCAATCTCGGCTTCAATGGTTCCCTCTTCTATATCATTTTGGGGTGCGGCATCAATCTCGACTTCAACGGGTCTACCTAACATATTACGTAATACGCTATATAAAACATCTATTCCCTCACCCGTTTTAGCGCTAATGTAATATATATTTTTTATAGTATATTCATTTGCTTTAGCAACAATTGTATCGCGGTTCACAACACTTACCATATCTATTTTATTTACCGCTAAAATAAATTTTGTGTTTTCAAGACAATGGACTCTTACTCTTTCCATCCACTCATCGATATCATCTATGCTATTTTGAGAAGTAATATCAACAAAAAAAACAATTATTTTTGACTTGGATAAATACTTAGAAGCTAGAACACGCTGGTTTTTGTTGCCAGCGAAATCACAAATATTATATTGATTACCATCTTTTGCTCCTATCTTACGAATACCTCCTCCAACAGTAGATTTAACATTGTCAGCAAAAGTATTGCTAAACATTCTAAAATATACTGATGTTTTCCCTGCTCCTTGATAGCCTACTAACATTACGTCATATTCTGCTGCGACACAAATATTAATTGAATTTGAAAACATAAAAATAAATGCGCAAATCAGTGATATAATTTTTTTAAATTTCACAACACCGGTACTCCTCCAGTTCCTTTAATTTAGGGTGTAATTCCCTGGTTTTCTAGGCCACGTATTCATTGATTTTTGTGAGCGTGCTTCCGAAGAAAGCATGCAAGCCCGCCGTAATGCCCCCATGCTTTGCATCGAGGATAGGCGGGTTGGGGCAAAAAATTCAATTTAAGTTCGGATTAACTTGATTTTAGCGTGCCTTTTGTGTTATGTCAAGCGTATGAACAGAGGGAAAATAAGAAATTTTAATTATTTTGAGATATGGCCGAAAAAAGCACACTCATTTGTGCATTCTTTCCCCGACTTTGGCGAGGGAAAGAGCAAAAAATGGCGCTAATATACATATAATTTGTTCATGGACATTTTTTAGTCTCCTTTTCCTGCTTTGATTTTCATTTTGAAACATATTTATTCATATATCAAAATAAAAATTAGCGAGTAACACTAACTAAATATATTTAATCTAAAATAATAATGACATTTTAAAGTTAATCGTGTATAATAATCTTTGTAGCAGGAGTTTAGCCTATGGAGAACGGTTAATCTGCCCCTGGAAATGGGGGTGGATAGTATGCTCGATTTGTTAATATTGGTTGGATTTTTTCTAATCTATTTATTGATAATTTATCTAATTTTAGATTCAGCGTATAAAAAAACGAAATAACCGTTTCTCTCAACCAAAAGTGCAAACGGTTATTTTCATAAAAAATATCCCAAAGCTTGAGGGGCTAGCCGTTCTTTAAACGGTTTAACTCCTGCTACTTTTTTATTCTAAATCTAAAAAGTGTTTTTGTCAATACATAAATTACTTCGGAATTTGGTCATATCTCAAAATGGTTAAAACTTCTTATTCCCCCCCGCCAAAGGCGGGGGGAAAGCTATATCTAAAGCCATTAACGTGGTATTATTTACGTTTTCCCCCCCCACACCGTCGATCCTGGGTCATGTCTCAAAATGGTTGAAACTCCTTTTTTCCCCCACATTCTAGCGGGGGAAAAAAAGATATTACCAACTGATTTTGGCTACAACCGCATAATGACTACTCTTAAAAAACAAATACTATCTGGCGTTTACGGCGTCTTTAAACGCTTTACCGGCCTTAAACGCGGGTGTATTGGATGCGGGAATTTCAATTGGTTTTCCGGATCTGGGGTCACGCCCGGAACGTTTTTCGCGTCTGCGGCGCTCAAAAGTTCCAAAACCTATCAATTGAACTTTGTCATCGTCAGACACTGCTTCAGTCACGGCCTCTACAAAGGCATTCAACGCTTTTTCCGAATCTTTCTTAGTAAGCTGACTTTTTTCCGAGATTTTGGTAATTAGATCTGTCTTGTTCATAACAATCCTTTCTGTACTTTTACTCAGTACACACAATACTATTGAATCATTAAAAGTACACTTCAGCGTACTTAATAATCCGCAGGTACATACTACTATACTCTATTTTGAATTTCAAGTGTATGCATAAAATTATTCATAAATCTTTGGCAAGAATCATATAGCGAACTTTCCGCGTCCACATCTATAAGTTTAGAAATTTCAGAAACCGAGAACAAAAAATCACCCATTTTCTTGCTGTATTTATTAATTTCACCGTTTTTTATAGCATTTTCCAGGCTCCGAAGCCTGTTTTTAATTTCCGATAGGGCTTCATCAATCGAAAACACCCCGTACCCCTCTCTGGCCGCCTTGCTTTGTATTTTTTTAGCGCGAGCTAAAGCCGGCAATGTTTTTGGTATTTCTTCGGATGGCTCAACGGGCCTTTTCACATTAAGGAACCTCACTTTATTGTTTAAATTAAATTGATTGCTCTCTTTTAAAATGTTTTCTTGAACACCTTTTAAAAAAATATGAGGATGTTTTAAAATAAGTTTTTTACATGCGTCGTCTATCACATCATCAAACGAAAAGTTATTAAATTCCTGTTCTATCTGGCAGTGAAATATTATACATTTCAGAACCTCTGCCAATTTTTCTTTAAAAGAGTTCATGTCGCCGCAATCTATGCATTCCGAAGCACCATGAACACTTTCAATAAAGCTTGACCGCAAACTGGAGTGAGTTTGTATACGATCCCCAAGGCAACCGTCAGACGACCGTAAAACCCGAACAATATTCAGCAAATCAATAATACCATAGTTTTCGCGGTTTAATGACCAAATCAAATAATCATCCTCCTATAGCTGTTGCTCTTGAAAAAGCAAATTTTTCCGCGTACTTTCTCCCCGCTCGCGTTATGTCGCAAAATAGTTGAAATTCCTTCTTTCCCCCCGCGTTCCGGCAAGAGAAAAGATATTATCAACTAATTTGGGTCACCGCGTTATGCCGCAAAATAGTTGAAATTCTTTCTTTTCCCCCCGCGTTCCGGCAAGAGAAAAGATATTATCAACTAATTTGGATCGCCACGTTATGTCTCAAAATAGTTGAAATTCCTTCTTTTCCCCCCCCGCGTTTTAGCGGGGGGGTGAAATATTATCAACTAATTTGGATCGCCTCCCGCCCGCAGCGAGAAGAAAGTTATAGTAAAAATCTTTTCAAACAGTGGCGTTTTTGTTCTTTCCCCCGCAGGCCTACGGGGGGAAAAAACACAAATAATACCACGTTTCTAAATGGTTTTTGCTATATAAAAAATTAAACATTTTTCAAGGATATTAGCTGTATCTAAAAATATCCAAAAACAGGATACATTTACATAATATTACATCAATTTATGCTTTTCAAGGAAATAAATAATTTTTTCACTTTTGGGCAATATTTTTAAATCAGATCTGGTAATAGTCCTTAAAATTAAAATAAAAATAATGTAAATTGCACACCCAATAATGATAGAAATAACTGTAGATAATTTATAAGGCGCGATTTTAGAAAGTAAATTATGCGAAAAATATGAAAAGCACGCACAAAACACCCCGGCAATTAAAGGCTTAAAAAATATAGACTTTAAATCCAAAGAAATTCCGGATTCTTTATACAAACAATAAAATGCAGCAATAAATACAAATAAATAACACACCAGCGTACCAAAACTTGCCCCTTGAATATTTATCGAAGGTATGCCGACTAAAATATAGTTAAGCACGACTTTTATAATCATACCGACAGTAAGAATTTTAACCGGCAAATCCGCCCTGCCAACGGCTTGAAGCATACTGCAAATGGGTGTACTAATACACAAAAATATTACAGCTACAGCAGAAACGGACATAACATGCGCCCCAATACATATTTCTCCCGGTTGCCTATGACCCCCAACAGTGTTATACACCAAATCCATTATCGGATAAGAAAGCACAGATAACCCAAGCCCGGAAGGTATTGAAATCATGGCGGTCATCTTAAGTATGGATTCAATATTTTTTTTAAGAGTTTCTCTTGCGCCCGTCACCCATGCCGCCGTAACAGCGGGTAAAGCACTTATTGATATCCCTTGTACTATAGCCGGCAATACCATGGTTATAGTGGACATATATCCAAACCCTCCAAGAAAAAATATATGTGTGGTGCCTCTTTCAATAACATCTGTTGGAATTAATCCGTTATACGCACTGATTAAGGTGTCGGGGGCTGTTTGCATAATGTCATAAATTCTTCTTTGAGTAAGGGTAGCATCCAATACACCTGCAAAATTCATTACTATAGCACCTAGTGCTACAAGCGTGGAAACACTAAACAACAATTTTATTATTGTTTTAGCGCGGCGCGGAGCCGGAGAGTTTTCCAGCTCCTCTTCCTTTATGCCGTCACCCTGAATTTTATAAGTAATCAGCATATATAGGTACCCTGCTACAGAACCAAATGTTATGCCAAGCACCGCCCCCGCGGAAGCAAACGGAAGTGTGGCACTTCGGGCAAGAGATAAACTGTCATAATGATTACCAAAAACAGTTCCTTGAATATTATATTCATGTACACCATACTTAACCACCGCCAAAGCAAAAACAAGACCAAATATTACTTTGCACACAGACTCTATTACTTCAGATACAGCGGTAGGAATCATATTCCTAAGGCCTTCGTAGTAACCTTTATATATGGAAATTAAACAAGAAAATAAGACTGTTGGTGCAAGCATTAGTATAGAATACACCGACCCCGGGGCTTTGGCCATTTTAACATACAAAAATGTACCGAGTATCATTAAAATAAAACCGGCCATACCCGTACAAAAAAATATAGGTACGGATATTTTGTGTATTTTTCTTACATCTTTAAATCTTTTCCTTGCAATATCTCCGGAAACCATTCTTGATACAGCAATCGGAAGACCAGCTGTAGCCACAGCATAAATAGGATTATAAAGACTATAAGCGCCATTAAAATATCCCATACCCTCCCCGCCTATAATATAAGCCAAAGGCACTTTAAAAACAGCCCCCATTATTTTCACAAACAGCATTCCTAAAGCCATAATAAGCGCACCTTTAGCAAACGATTGACTAATTTTTTGATTTTTGTTCATAACCTAATTCCTTCTATTTTAGTATATTCACAATATATAGCTGTTATGATTTAAAACAGTCCTCAAAAGTAAATTTATCAGTGTACTTTCTCCCAGCCGTCGGCTGGGAGAAAGTTATAGAAATTAGACGCTTTTCAAACGGAACAGCTATAGTAATTTAATTTAAAAAGTGGTCATGTCTCAAAATAATTAAAATCCCTTCTTTCCCCCCCATGGCGTGGAGGGGAAGATATTATCAACTAATAGACCTGTCCGTAAATTTTACAAATTGCAATCAAAATCAGGTCGCGCCATAAAATATTTGAAATCCCTTCTTTTCACCCCCCGCCATAGGCGGGGGGGGGGGAGAAAATAATATTATCAACTAATAGACCTGTCCGTAAATTTTACAAATTGCAATCAAAATCAGGTTGTGTCTCAAAATATTTGAAATCCTTTCTTTTCACCCCCGCCATAGGCGGGGGGAGAAAATAAATATTATCAACTAATTGGAATCACCGCCAAATCTTCTGGGAGTATTTTTATACGCCGTCGCCGATTTTGATTGCAATCTGTAATGTTTACGGACAGGTCTATTATATATCAATTTTCTTTATAAACATATGAAACAGCGAACCCTAATATATACCAAAAAAACACGACCATAAAAGTAATTTCCGACAAAATCGCCTTTTCAAACAAAGCATATACGCAATAAGAAACAATTATTGCAAAAAGTTTAGAAAACACTCCAGAACACGGCATATTTTTATTTTGAAATAAAAAAGCACAAACTTCAAACGCTACGGCGGCGGAAAACATTAAAAATATTGCAAAACCTATCGTCCCGTAAGATATTAATATCGTTAAGTAAGAATTATGAAGGTCGGAAAAACAAAGTCCCCCTTCAATATATTTTTCTGAAAATTTTAGTAAATTTCCCCTTCCGATTCCTATTAACGGATTAGCCTTAAATATTATCAGCCCTTGCTTAAACAAAGTGATGCGTCCACTGCTGACATCACTGCTGTTTCTGCCTACTTTTATATCCGGAATATAGCTGTTTATTGAAGGCTGATTAGGCAATATATCATTATTATCATCCGATACAGGCTCTTCGACTTTGTGCACGTCATTTAAAATAACTCCTATTGCGCTTTGGCAAATGTTTCTGGCGCAAAACGATACAGACAGCATCGACACAGCACACACTATTAATATCATACTCCCCCGTATAAGACCGGATAAATTAAGTGTATCATAATTTGAAAAAATACTATAAAACATTCTAACCGTAAAATATATTACAATAAAAAGAAAGGAATCATTTGAATCCGATAAAAATAAAGACATAAAATTAATAACTCTTGCACAGTTTAAAAACCATAAATGAAAAATTTCATGACTAAATTTATTTTTTATATGCCCGTCAGATAATACATCACATGATACTATAGATACTACCATCGAAAAAGCCAGTAAATTTGAATTTGTATAAACGCCTATAAGTCTATTGCCAAATATCCCCAAATAATAGGAGCCTACATTCATTTGAGCCTTAAAAATTAATATAACTATAGAAAAAAACGAAAATATAAAAGCAAAAAGTACGAAAAGTTTTAGTACAAATATCATTTCGGACTCTATTTTTTCAAAATCTCCTTCTATATACATTCCAAAAAATATAAACATACATACGCAAGTGTGATATACAAAAACCATATTAGGCCAAAAATCTACCGACATATTAACTAAAGAGGTTATAACTCCCACCAAAACAAAAAGCCAAATAAGCCATTTATATTTCACCTGAAACGCCTTCGGAATAATCAAAAAATTATATATAAATACAGCTATTCCCCAAGAAAGTACTATACACCTACCGGCTAAAGAGACGACATCTAAAAAAGCTATCATCTCAAATAAAAGAGTTATTACGTAAAACACTCTAAATGTTCTAAGGTTTAAAGCATAACGTAAAACATTCTTGTTGATGCTCCTTTGCAAATACTAACACCTACTTTTTAATCTAAATTGGGTTTATAGCTAACGCCCCTTGAAAAATGTCTAATTTTTTATTGCTCTTTCCTCGCAAGCCTGCAGGGAAAGACCGTACGAATAGATTTGTTTTTTCAAATGTAGCAGCTATAATACCACGTTTCTAAATGGTTTTTGTTATATAAGCCAGTGGCAAACAGCCGAAAAGAGTTTGGGTTCTGCCACAGGGTAGTTCATTCATAATCATATCCGTTTTTTTTGAAAATAGCTATATGAACTGATTATCGCCCCGCCTACCGGCTGGGCGATGATCGCTAAAATTTAAACTTTTTTCAAGTGAAATAGCTATATTTTCAAGAGTAGCCGCTATATAGCAAAAATCATTAGACCTGTCCGTAAATCTCACAGAGCGCAAACTATCGAAAATGCATTACTCAAAAAATGGCTTTGCATCAAAATTTCGGTGGTGGTCCAAATTAATTGATAATATCTTTCCCCCCGCCATAGGCGGGGGGAAAAGAAGGGATTTCAATTATTTTGAGACACGACCCAAAATCTCCCGGGAAGTATTTTCATACGCCGTCGTCGATTTTGATTGCAATCTGTAAAATTTACGGACAGGTCTATTTAAAAACGTGGTATTATTTACGTTTCTTTCCCCCGCTGACTCGCGGTGAAAAAACAAAAATGTCACTGTTTTAAAATGTTTTTAATATATATGAAAGTTACTTTTGAAAAAAATATTCAAAAAGTGTTGACAATTTTTTTGCTACGCATTATATTTATGTTGATGCTACATCTTGAATTAAAATGCAAGGTAGTGTTAATCTATATTATAAAAGGATGTTTAAAATGTTTAAAAAGATTTGTACAGTGTTAGCTGCATCATGCTTAACACTTACCACTTGTTTTGCGAGTCCACTAGAGGACGTCGGGGAAATCAAAGAGCAATTTGCAATCGATAGCGTTAGATTTAAATTCGACCGCAATTTTGTTAACAGAGTTGATAAAAATCTCGTTGATAAGTATAACGAGGAAAACGGGCAAGACAAAAATAATGTTTTAGAATTACCTAGAGCATTGCTGGTTGCTGAATACCTAAAACTTCATGAAAAAAAAATAATGGTATGTGCTACGCAAAGTGTATATTATTCACAATTGTTTACAGAAAAAGGAATACCAAATTATGTAGTTCACATACAACAGTGTGATCCGGTAACAAGAAGACGTTCTGAGCCACATGACGTTCTGACATATTTTTTTGACGGTTCGTGGAAAGTTGTGGATTCTACTCGTGCACAAAAATTTTGTACAGAGAAACTTGACAAGTTGCGAAACATTACGCAAGGCGGCTATTCATGGCGGAAGCTTTTAGGGTTGCCCGATGTAAAGGAAAAAATCGAAGAGAGCTTTAGTCGCAACCTTATAGACATACTTGCCCAAGCACATGATCACTGGTTTGCTGCAAGTTATTACGATGGCGATGATCAAAGGGATTTGGGTGAACTTTCACCAGATATTAACTCTTGTTTAGAAAGATATAGATATATGAAAGTGGTTTCTGCAGTAGGAAGCCGTACAGAATGCATATCAAGAAGCTAAACGGCTCTTGAAGATTACTTTTCATAAATCCATCTCCAAAAAGGTGTAAAATAAAAATACACTGTAAGCAAAAATTTAGAAGTGCTGGAAAAACAAGCACACAGAAAACAAATGCCCGAATTTGATCATGTCACAAAATAGTTGGAACTTTTTCTTTTCTCCCCCGCCATCGGCGGGGGAAAAATATTATCAGCTAAACAGTAACATTTTTGTTTTTTTCCCACCCGCTATCGGCGGGGGAAAAATATTATTAGCTAATTTGAGGCACAACCTAATATATAATGTCAGATATTATTTTGTTTGATACTAAAAATCCCGCGGGGGTTAATCGAATGCCTGATTTGTCTAATATTAAAAATGCGGTTTTTACATATTTTTGAGCGTTAAATATATAGGCCTGAGGAATGCTGTAACCAAATTTTTCTTCGAATTGATCGTATACCAGACCTTCATTTAATCGTAATCTCAGCATTATGTATTCTTGTTCTTGATTTGCGCATGGTTCGGGTAGTATTTGCGGCTTATTCAAAAAATCAGTAACAGAGCTGCTGTAGTAAAACCTTTTGTTGTTAATGAAAGAGTGCGCTGAGGGGCCTAGCCCTAAGTATTCATCTAGATTCCAATATTTTAAATTGTGATGGCATTTTTTATTATCAAAACAAAAATTTGATATTTCATATTGAGTATATCCGGCACTTTTTAGTATCTTGTTTGTTTCAAGATACATATCTGCTTCTTCGTTTTCACAAGGGACAGACAGTTTTTTTCTTATTTTATAATAGTGCGTGCCTTTTTCGATTTTTAACATATAAGCTGAGATATGGTCAATATTATTATGTATACAAAAATTTAACGATCTATTTAAACTTTCTGAATTTTGCTCTTGCACTCCAAGCATAAGGTCAAAGGATATATTATTAATTCCAGATGATTTTAATGTATATAAACATTTTTGTACATCGCGGAAGGTATGAGTTCTTCCCAAAAGAAACAACTCATTATCGTTTATTGATTGCGCCCCAACAGATACCCTGTTTAACCCTGCTTCTCTTAACAACTTAAAATCTATATTTTCGCAGGAACAGGGATTTATTTCCATGGATATTTCTAATTGATGTTGCCCAAAATTTTTTTTCACAACATTTATTATTTTTATAATATTATCGTGGCCTATCAAATTAGGAGTACCGCCGCCAAAATATATTGTATCGGCGGATTTATCGTTTAATTTTTCTCCCCATATGCTGACTGCATCGCATAGTTTAGTAACATACTGCGCCGCCATATGATAGTCAAAATTTACGGAATAAAAATTGCAATAGGGGCACTTTCCGTTACAAAACGGTATATGTATATAAATACCAACATTATTTTTTTTATTCAATTATTTTCCCTGCTTTTTGTCAGGCTCTGCTTACTGAATTTGAATTTTGGGTGGTAGTCAAAATTAATTGATACTCTTCCCCCCGCCCACGGCGGGGGGAAAGAAAGAATTTCAGCTATTTTAAAACATGACCAAAAATTAATTTAAAATCTAAATATTACAAATTAATGACAAAATTAAATTACTGTGCAGTAGCTATAATTATAGCAAAAACCATTTAGAAACACAGTATTATTTACGTTTTTTCCCTCACCGACTCGCGGGGGGAAAAAATAAAAATGTCGTTGTTTTAAAAGGTTTTTACTATAGCTGTTTCGTTTGAAAAGCGTCTGATTTTTATAACTTTCCCCCCGCCTATGGCGGGGAGAAAGTACACGGATAAATTTACTTTTGAGAACTGTTTTAAATCATAACAGCTATATAACGGGTACAAACTGATATTTATAATTGAAATTATAGCTATTTTTTTAAAAAACGCCATATGGATAAGTCGCCACACCAGCGGCAGCAAGACCGTAAAAGCCATTTTAAAAGGTTTTTACTATAGCTGTTTCGTTTGAAAAGCATCTGATTTTTATAACTTTCTCCCCGCCGACGGCGGGGAGAAAGTACACGGATAAATTTACTTTTGAGAACTGTTTTAAATCATAACAGCTATATAACGGGTACAAACTGATATTTATAATTGAAATTATAGCTATTTTTTAAAAAAACGCCATATGAATAAGCTGCCACACCAGCGGCAGCAAGACCATAAAAGCCATTTTATATAATAGCTTTTAAAGCGTCCACTCCTAAAAAATAGCTGTTTTTTCCAAACCCTGTAATTTGCCCTACACACACGCTTGCTATAACTGACTTAGACCTAAATGATTCTCTTGCATATATGTTTGACATGTGCACTTCTACAAAAGGTATTCTTGTGCCGGAAATGGCATCCCTAAGGCAATAACTATAATGGGATAAGGCTCCTGCGTTAATAATGCCGCCCGAAATATCATCTCTTACTTCCTGAATTTTATCGATTAAAGCACCTTCAAAATTCGTTTGAAAGACCTCGCACGATAATCCTGCGCTGTCTGCATACTCTATTATCTGAGACTTTATTTTATCCGCAGTTTCTTCACCGTATATTCCTTTTTCTCTGATCCCTGTCATATTAAGATTTGGCCCTAATAATATTATTATTTTTCTTTTCAATAAAATCACCAACTGTCAATACAATCATTTGTTATAGTGAAACCATTGTCTTTTTCCCCCGCCAAAGGCAGGGGGAAAGAAACAAAAATGTCGCTGTTTTAAAAGGTTTTTACTATAGTTAACGCCCTTAAAACATGCTGATTTTTGGTCATGCCTTAAAATAGTTGAAACTTCTTCTTTTTCCCCCGCCTGTTGTGGGGGAAAGAAACAAAAATGTCGCTGTTTCAAAAGGTTTTTACTATAGTTAATGCCTGTAAAAAATGCCTAATTTTTAATCATGCCTTAAAATAGTTGAAACTTCTTCTTTTCCCCCCCACCGACACGCGGGGGAAAGAAACAAAAATGTCGCTGTTTCAAAAAGTTTTTACTATAGTTAACGTCCTTAAAACATGCCTAATTTTTGATCATGCCTTAAAATAGTTGAAACTTCTTCTTTCTCCCCCGCCAAATGGCAGAGGGAAAAACGTAAATAATACCACGTTTTTAAATGGCTTTTGCTATAACCCTTTCCCTGCCGACGGCAGAGAAATGGTGCACAAATGAGTACGCTTTTTTCAAGTGAAACAGCTATATCAACTAATTTGAGCCACAACCGAGATTCCTCCGAATTGGTTTTTCAGCCCAATTTTTAATTTTGGACATAATACCCTTCTTGATATTAGTTGGATCAACAAGCACGGACCTTATGCCACACACATTTGCCCCTAAAATATCTGTGAAAATTTGATCGCCTACCATAATGGACTTACTTTTATCGACAGAAACTATCTTTAAAGCTCTAATTATGCCAAGGGGAAGAGGTTTAAAGCTAAAATATACAAACGGCAAATTTAATTTTTCGGCAATAAACTTTACCCTGTTTTTATGATTGTTAGATACCAAAACCATTTTTATGCCATTTTTCAAAATACCTTTAAACCACGGTTTGAATCCGGAAACCAACATCGGCAAATCATGCGGTGCTATAGTACCGTCTATATCAAGCAAAATGCACTCAACATTATTTGTTTTTAAAAACGGCACACCTATATCAACAACTTTTTCGTAATAAAAACTTGGTTTAAAAAAATTCATATTATTACTTCCCGATAAACACGCTTAATAATATAGCTACTGCATTTGAAAAAAATAAATTTGCTTGTGCGGTTTCTCCCCGCCGCCGGCGGGGAGAAAGTGGTAAAAAAATAGCTGCTGCACTTGAAAAAAGTAAATTTGCTTGTACGGTTTCTCCCCGCCGCCGGCGGGGAGAAAGCAGTAAAAAAATTAGATATTTTTCAAGGGCGTTTTATTATTTCCCGATAAACACGCTTAATAATATAGCTACTGCACTTGAAAAAACTAATTTGCTTGTACGGTCTCTCCCCATCGCCGTCGGGGAGAAAGCGGTAAAAAATCAGACATTTTTCAAGGACGTTAGCCACAGGAAACCACACACAAAAAACAGAGCACCGCCTCCAAGAAAACACTCCTTAATAAACATTACAGCTGTTTCATTTGAAAAAAGCACACTCACCTACACGCTCTTTCCCCGCGTGCCTGCGAGGAAAGAGTTACAAGCGTTTATACTTTTTAAGTTAACTCACTATAAAAGCAATTATTTCTTTTTATTTTTCTTTCTTGCCTCTTTAGATTTCTTTTTTCTTTTTACGGACGGTTTATCATAAGCCTCCCTTTTTTTGACTTCCGATATAACTCCGGAACTTTGCCTTTTAAAACGTTTAAGCACGCTATCTAAAGATTCATTTTTGCCAACTACAATTTTATCAGACTTGAAGGAACCGTCGCCGTTTTTCGGTATGCTTCTGGATGGTACGAATTCTTCTTTTATTTCGGTTTGATTTTCATTGCTTACTTGACTACCGTCTTCATTTAATTCTGCAGCAACTCCATCTTGTGCCTTTTTTATTGAAGATTTATCATTCGACATTTTTTCCCCTCCTATCCAATAAAAATTAGCGAACACAACCCTATGTTACACAGTATACATTATATCTCAACGAATCAAGTGTTGTCAATACCATATATAGTAAAAACCTTTTATAGCTGCTGTTAATGAATACGTGTCCCAGAAGTTCGTGGAATTAGACCCTGAATTTAGATTAAAAAATTATTTTATATTTTAATAAAAAACTATTGACGCAAAAATATCATTATGGTATAATTAATTAAAGATCAAGAATTTGGGTGGCCCA
>JAISWM010000001.1 GCA_031270785.1 Oscillospiraceae bacterium | reverse complement strand
TGGGGATAGATATTATCAATTAATTTGTGTCATTACCCATTTTTCGGTCGTGGGTCAAAATAGTTGAAACTTCTTTCTTTTCTCCCCGCCATAGGCGTTGGGGATAGATATTATCAATTAATTTGTGTCATTACCCATTTTTCGGTCGTGGGTCAAAATAGTTGAAACTTCTTTCTTTTCTCCCCGCCTATGGCGGGGGGGGATAGATATTATCAATTAATTTGGACCACCACCAAAAATTTCGGCAACTATCGCCCCGCCTATCGGCGGGGCTATGGCTTACTCATATGGTGTTATTTTATAAGCGTAGTGGAAAACAGAAATTAAATGGATTATAATTGCTAAGTATAATAAAATTACAGGAGTGAAAGAATTGAAAAACACATATTATATAACAACTCCCATATATTATCCTTCAGGGCAAGCGCATTTAGGGCATAGTTACAGTACCGTTGCGGCAGACGTAATGGCGAGGTACAAACGGATGCAAGGTTTCGACGTCATGTTTTTAACTGGTACTGACGAACATGGGCAAAAAATCGAGTTGAATGCACAAAAAGCGGGGCTTTCCCCCAAAGATTATATAGATCCGATAGTTGATAATTTCAAAAAACTTTGGAAACTCCTGGGAATATCGTATGATAAATTTATAAGAACCACAGACGGTTATCACAAAAGAGCGGTGCAAAAAATTTTTGACGATCTTTATAAGAAAAAAGAGATATATAAAGGAAAATATAGCGGTTGGTACTGCACGCCTTGCGAGAGCTTTTTTACCGACGTTCAGGCAAAAGGCGGGAAATGCCCTGATTGCGGCAGAGAAGTAAGAAGAGAGGAAGAAGAGTCATACTTTTTTAAACTTTCCGAGTATTCAGAAAAACTTTTAAAATTTTATGATGATAATCCTAATTTTATACAGCCTGAAAGCCGCAAAAACGAGATGATAAAGTTTATTAAAGAAGGTCTTGACGATTTGTGCGTAAGCCGAACGAGTTTTAAGTGGGGGATACCTGTTAATTTTGATAAAGATCATGTGGTATACGTATGGCTTGACGCTCTTACGAACTATATCACAGCTCAAGGGTACGGCAGCGAAGATAGCGGTGATTATAAAAAATATTGGCCGGCGGACGTGCATTTTGTAGGGAAAGAAATAGTACGGTTTCACGCGGTAATATGGCCGGCAATACTTATGGCGCTTGAACTGCCGCTTCCTAAAAGAATTTTTGGGCATGGGTGGCTTTTATTCGGCGATGGAGGAAAAATGTCCAAATCCAAGGGTAACGTTATAGACCCCAATATACTTTGTGGGCGCTATAGCGTGGATGCGGTAAGGTATTTTTTGATGAGGGAAATTCCCTTTGGATCTGATGGAATATTTGTAAATGAATCGCTTATCAAAAGGATAAATTTTGATTTAGCAAATGACCTTGGGAATTTATTATCCAGAAGTACAGCCATGGTGGAAAAATATTTTGAAAGCTGCATATTAGAAAATTCTGAATTCAGCAACATAGATAATGATTTAATAAATATGGCTAAATCGCTGCAATCAGAGTATCAAAAAAGCATGGACAATTTTCATTTTTCTTCTGCACTGGATAAAATATGGCTTCTTATTTCTAAATCCAATAAGTATATAGACGAAAACATGCCATGGAAGTTGGCAAAAGAGGAAAAAAGCAAACCAAGACTTTCTACAGTGCTTTATAACCTTTGTGAATGCTTGAGGATAATATCAATATTAATATCGCCATTTATGCCGGATACATCGAAAAAAATTCAAAATCAGCTGGGAACAAGTAAGGATATATGCGGTTGGGAAACTGCTTCAAAGTGGGGATTAATGCCTTTGGGATTCAAAGTCAAGAAAGGTGAACCGCTATTTCCAAGGATAGATATAGAAAAAGAAATAGAAGATTTAAACAAAATAATTGAAAATAAAAGCGAAGATAGTAATGATACTACTGCCGAACTTATAGACATAGAGGATTTTGGAAAAATAGATTTAAAAGTAGTTAAGGTAGAAAATTGTGAGCATATAAAAAGGTCAAAAAAGCTCTTGAAACTTACGGTAAATGATGGCAAGGCCATTAGGACAATTGTTTCGGGAATTTCTGATTATTATGCCCCCGAAGAACTAATTGGCAAGCATGTTGTTATAGTTTCAAATTTAAAATCCGCAAAACTTTGCGGTATTGAAAGCCAAGGAATGATTTTAGCCGCTGATTGCGGTGAAAATGAGGTAAAAGCAATATTTGCAAACGAAATTCCCGCGGGAAGTAAGATAAGGTAACAGAAAAAGGAAGTAAAATGGAAAAATTAATATTTGACTCTCACGCGCACTATTATGACGAAGCTTTTGATTCAGACAGAGACGAACTTTTGAAATCATTGCCTGATGAAGGCGTATATAAAGTAATAAATTCCGGATCTGATATAATAACTTCCAAGAAATGTATAGAAATATCTAAAAAATATCCTTATTGTTTAGCGACGGTAGGCGTGCATCCAGAAAGCGCAAATAATTTTAACTGCGATTTCACCGAAGAGCTGGAAAGTTTACTGGTTGATAATAATATCGCAGGAATAGGCGAAATAGGTTTAGATTATTATTATTCTTCAGAAAACCACAATTTGCAAAAAGATATATTTATAAAACAAATAAAATTATCTAAAAAATATAATCTGCCAATAGTCGTCCATGACAGGGAAGCTCATGACGACACCTTAGAAATAATTAAAAATTATAATCCTAAAGGAGTAATTCATTGTTTTTCGGGAAATCTAGATATGGCAAATAAAGTAATGGAATTAGGTATGTTCATAGGAATAGGCGGAGTTATTACATTTAAAAACGCTGAAAATTTAGCTTATATTGTTAAAAATATACCGCTGGAATGTATTTTGCTTGAAACTGACGCTCCGTATTTGTCACCTGTTCCGCACCGTGGTAAGCGATGTAAATCATCGTACATTAAATATGTTGCAAAAAAAATTGCGGATATTAAAAATGTTTCCCCCCAAGAGGTATTAAGTATTACGCGAAAGAATAGTCTGTTGCTTTTTGGCGCGGAGGGCAATTTATGAGAGTAGGGCATGGATACGATGTTCACGCGTTAACTCCCCAAAGGCAGCTCATACTTGGCGGAGTAAAAATAGACCACAGTATGGGGCTTTTAGGGCATTCTGACGCAGATGTTTTAGTTCACGCAATAATGGACAGTCTTTTAGGCGCTGCGTGTATGGGGGATATTGGAAAACTATTTCCTGATAATGACAATAGTTTTAAAGGGATCAGCAGTTTGGTTTTACTTAAAAAAGTGTGCGCTGATATATACAGAAATAACTATAAAATTTGTAATATAGATAGTACTATAATAGCTCAACAGCCCAAATTAAGTGAGTATATTTATAAAATGAGAGAAAATATAAGCACGATATGCTCTATAGATATTGAATGCATCAGCATAAAGGCAACTACAGAAGAAAAGTTAGGTTTTACAGGTAAATTAGAAGGAATATCGGCGCATAGTGTGTGCTTAATTGATAAGAAATATAGCTAAGATTCGGTTATGTCTCAAAATAAATTGGAATTTTTTCTTTTTCCCTCCGCCAAAGGCGGGGGGGAAAAACAAAATGGTTAATATTCTTGAAAAAAGCCTAATTTTATAACTCTCTTTCCACCATTGGCGGGGAGAAAGTACACGGAAAAATTTACTTTTGGGTGGCCAACTGCTGTATATAGCAAAAATTTTTTTTAGAAACGTAGTATTATTTACGTTTTTTCCCCCCGCCACCGGCGGGGGGAAAAAACAAAATGGTTAATATTCTTGAAAAAAGCCTAATTTTTTTCTAACTCTTTTTCCACCGTCGGTGAAGGAAAAACGCACGAAAAATTTACTTTTGAGGACTTTTTTAAATCATAACAGCTATAGCTGTTACACTTGAAAAAAGTAAATTGGTTTTTGCGGTCTCTCCCCCGCCGCCGGCGGGGGGGAGAGAGTGACAAAAAATTAGACGTTTTTCAAGCGTAGCAGCTATATAAAACTGTTTTTGGAGTGCAGAAAATGAAAAATGTGTTAGTTACAGGCGGAGCGGGATATATTGGCAGCCATACATGTGTTGAGCTTCTAAATGCGGGATACGGTGTTATATCTATAGACAATTATTCAAACAGCGCACCCGAATCAATTAATAAAGTAAAAAAAATCACGGGGAAAAATATTATTTCTTTTAATTGTGATATTAGAGATCAAAATAAACTTTGTGAAATATTTTCTAAATATAATATTGACTCTGTAATACATTTTGCCGCACTCAAGGCAGTAGGCGAATCTTGCCGAAAACCCCTTAGTTATTATAATAATAATATTTTGGGGCTTATTAGTTTATTAGAAGTTATTAATAAATTTGGCGTTAAAAAAATGATTTTCAGTTCTTCCGCGACAGTTTACGGCAATAATCCGGTTCCGTATTCAGAAGATATGAACACAGGAAATGTAACAAATCCATATGGCAGGACTAAATATTTTTCAGAACAAATATTATCTGATTTATACTTTTCAGATAAAAAGTGGAATATTTTACTTTTAAGATATTTTAATCCAATCGGGGCGCATGAAAGTGGTTTAATAGGTGAAGACCCAAATGGGATTCCCAATAATATAATGCCGGTTATATCAAAAGTAGCAGTTGGTTTGCTGCCCAAACTCACTATTTTCGGAAATGACTATGACACCCCGGACGGAACTTGCATAAGAGATTATATACACGTTGCAGACCTTGCACTTGGGCACGTAAAGGCTCTTGAAAAGATAGATAGTGAGTGCGGAATTTTAGAATGTTTTAATTTAGGTACGGGAAAGGGAAATAGTGTTTTAGAATTAGTAAATACATTTGAAAAGACAAATAATTGCAGGGTAAACTATGAAATTGGTGATAGACGCAGCGGAGACATAGCGGTTTGTTATGCGAGTGCCGAAAAAGCTAAAAAGCACCTTAATTGGGAAGCAAAATATGATTTGGAGCGTATGTGCCAAGATACTTGGAGGTTTCAAGTAAATAATCCAAATGGTTATTAAAGCTATAGCTGTTACGATTTAAAACAACCCTCAAAAGTAAATTTATCCGTATACTTTCTCCCAGCCGACGGCTGGGAGAAAGTTATAAAAATCAGACGCTTTTCAAACGAAACAGCTATATATAAGTAGTATTTTTAGCGGTTTTTGAATTTTTTTACATTTTGGATTTGCCATTTTATTTCAAAAAAATTGTTGACAAATTTTATTAGAAATGTTACAATAAAGTTACGCAACAATAATTTTTTTGAGTGGGAGATTTAATTCATGTTATTAAAAAATAGAAATAGAATCTGCAGCGTTCTTTTAGCATGTATTAGTGCGGTTGTACTTTTTACGCCGGTAGCTAAGGCGGACAAGTTTAGTTGCACGCAATATGCCAATGGTCAGCCTAAAGTATTTGATTTCGATTTCAACAAGCCAAAACCCGAAATGGCTGCGGCATTGAGAAGGGATTGCGCTGAATTAGTCCAGCGTTTTGGGCAGACGTTTCAAGTAGTATCACTCCAAAATGCCTCACCTTTGATGCGGGCCAATATGGAAAGTTTGGGAATGTCTCATACTTTTGCTGTACTGTATTTTATTGCTAATGAAGATGCGGTTAGAGCATCAATAGTGATTTTGGGAACGCTTCTCCGGCTGGAAGGAGAATCGACTATGGCTATTGAGACTAAATTAAAAACATTTTTCGACTATTCTATGCGGTCAGGGTATAATGCGATACGTCTTTACAGAATGATAGTTGACATTTTGCACGATTTGTACGGAGATGAAGTTTTTGTGCAATTTCGCGGGTGGGGTCAGCCAGAAGTAGTAGTTGGAATCGATAGAACACTTTATACTCATCAAAGAGAATATGTCTTTCACAATGGTTGTAAAATATTTATCGCCAGCGATCTCCTTCAAGGGCTTGGCCTCGGAAATTTTGTAGTGGTTTGGCAAACCAGAATAGAGAATAATATCTTTTTTCATTAGTAACTAATGCTTTCAAGTCGTACAATTTTTTAAGAATTTGCAATGCACATATGTAACTGATACAGAAAATAATAGAGTTTTATCTGGTATATTATAGCTGTTTCACTTTAAAAAAGCATACTCACTTGTGCACTCTTTCCCCGCCATCGGCGGGGAAAAACACGTAAATAATGCCACGTTTCTAAATAGTTTTTACTATACTCCCCCCCGCGAACCTGCATGAAGAGAGTGCCGAAAATTAGCCCGAAGAGATTAAACATTAAATCTAAATAATACTACGTCGCCATCGTTTATTATGTATTCTTTGCCCTCGGATCTTACTAATCCTTTTTCTTTTGCCGCAGGCACTGATCCACATTTAATAAGATTTTCATAAGATATTACCTCCGCTCTGATAAAACCTTTTTCAAAATCAGAATGTATTTTTCCGGCCGCTTGCGGTGCGAGGGTTCCTTTTTTTATCGTCCACGCTCTGACTTCCGGTTCTCCGGCCGTAAGATAAGAAATGAGTCCAAGTAGTTTGTAGCTTAAAGCAATGAGCCTTTCAAGGCCGGATTGCTTTAACCCAAGTTCTGATAAAAATTCCAACTTATCTTCTTTATCCATTCCGGATATTTGAGACTCAAATTCAGCAGATATCGGCAATACATTTGTTTTTTCTGTTTTAGCAATTTCTTCAACTACGCTATATAATTTGTTGGTGCTAAAGTCCGATTCACTTAAGTTCGCTGTGTATATAACGGGTTTATACGTGAGCAAATTGGCCTTAGAAATAAAATGTTTTTCATCTTCCGTAAATTCCATTAACCTGGCAGGTATACCATCGTTTAAATTTTTCAGTACTCTGCCCCAGAGGTCTAAAGCGCTTTCTGTTGACTTATCTAATTTCATTAACTTTTTGGCTTTTTCAATACGTTTTTCTACAAACTCCATATCCGATAATATTAGTTCTAAGTTTATAATTTCAATGTCTTTTTTAGGATCAATATTTCCATTTACATGAATTACATCGCTGCCCTCAAAGCATCGTACAATGTGAAGTATCGCGTCTACCTCTCTTATGTTTGCTAAAAATTTATTTCCAAGGCCCTCCCCTTTGGAAGCGCCTTTAACCAAACCCGCTATATCCACAAATTCAATAGTTGCGGGAGTAACTTTTTTAGGATTATATATTTGAGCAAGTCTTTCGAGCCTATAGTCAGGTACAGGCACAACGCCTATATTGGGGTCTATAGTACAAAACGGATAATTCGCAGACATTACTTTCGAATTAGTAATTGCATTAAATAAAGTGCTTTTTCCGACGTTCGGCAGACCAACTATTCCTATTTTCATATTTTTCCCCCTTGATATGGATAGCAAAAACCATTTAGAAATGTGGTATTGTTTACATTCTTTCCCCCGCCTTCGGCGGGGGAAAAGAACAAAAATATCACTGTTTTAAGACGTTCGGCAGACCAATTATTCCTATCTTCATATTTTTTCCCCCTTGATATGGTTACGGTATATAGCAAAAATCATTTAGAAATGTGATATTGTTTACGTTTCTTCCCCCGCCTTCGGCGGGGGAAAGAACAAAAATATTACTGTTTTAAGACGTTCGGCAGACCAACTATTCCTATCTTCATATTTTGTCCCCCTTGATATGGTTACGGTATATAACAAAAATCATTTAAAAATGTGATATTGTTTACGTTTCTTCCCCCGCCATCGGCGGGGAAAAGAACAAAAATATCACTGTTTTAAGACGTTCGGCAGACCAATTATTCCTATCTTCATATTTTTTCCCCCTTGATATGGTTACGGTATATAGCAAAAACCATTTAGAAATGTGATATTGTTTACGTTTCTTCCCCCGCCATCGGCGGGGAAAAGAACAAAAATATCACTGTTTTAAGACGTTTGGCAAACCAACTATTCCTATCTTCATATTTTTTGTCCCCCTTGATATGGATAGCAAAAACCATTTAGAAATGTGGTATTGTTTACATTAAACCTGTCCGTAAACCTCACAGATCGCAGACTACCGAAAAATGCATCACTTAAAAAATGGCTTTGCATCAAAATCTCTGGCTGTGTCTCAAAACAGTTGAAATTTCTTCTTTCACCCCCGCCGATTCGCGGGGGTGAAAGATATTATCAATTAATTTGGACTACTACCCAAAATCTCCCGTGAAGTATTTTTATATATCGTCGTCGATTTTGATTGCAATCTGTAAAGTTTACGGACAGGTCTATTATCAAAATTAAGATTAAAAACTATTTTTAAAATACTTTATTATTTCATCTTTACTTGCGGATGTACTCCCGGAAGCAACTCTGGGATTACCCCCGCCTTTTCCATTTACGTTTTTCATGAAATCTTTGACAATACTATTTGCGTTAAATTCATTTTGGCAATCTTTCCCCACCGATATTATTAAATCGTTTTTACCGCCCCCACTTATAATGCACAGCATTATAGATTTGAATTTATCAGATAAATTTATAATATCATCTGTTAAGTTTTTATATTTTTTGGAGGTTAAAACGTAACCAAATTTTGCTTTAGTTATATTATTCAAAAAACAAATGTCTGAATCTGAAATTCTATTTACATGAATTTCTTCATCATTTTTCTTTTTTAAGCCGTCTTTTAAATTTTTTTGCATCTTTTCTAATAAATTTTCAGGCTTTACTTTTAATAATTTAGATATATCCAATATGCATTCAATTTTGCCGTGCATATAGTCAACGGCATCTTGGCCTGCTATCGCAGTAATCCTTTTTATTCCCTTTCCTATACTTTCAACGGATAAAATTACAAACAGCCCTATGTTGCCTGTCCTTTCAGTGTGAGTTCCCCCGCACAGTTCCTTAGATATACCTTCAAAAGATACAACTCTGACGTCTTCCCCGTACTTACTTTCAAATAAAGCCACAGCACCTTCTTTTATTGCGTCAGAAAGTTTTTGAATTTGCACTTTTCTTTTGGCGTTTTTTCTTATATATTCATTTACTGAATTTTCTATCTTAAATATTTCATCTTGAGTGATAGTCTTTTCATAATTAAAGTCTAGCCTTAATCTGCTGTGGTCAACTTTAGAGCCGCATTGATTTACTTCTTTGCCAAATATACTTTTAAGGGCGGCATGAAGAAGGTGAACGGATGTATGATTATTTTGCAAATTGAGCCTTTTTAGAGAATCTATATTTATTTTAACAGTATCGCCGGGCTTTACATTCCCTTTTTTGACATCGCATATATGTAAAAACACTCCGTTTTTACTTTTTTTAACGTCTAAAACATTAGCTTCAAAATTATCTGCAAAAATTTTCCCGGTATCTGATACTTGTCCCCCTGACTCTGCGTACATACAAGTATTATCTAAAACCAATACTGTTTTGTCATCTTCATTAAATACATTTAAAATTTTAGAACAGCATTCAAAATTATTGTATCCTAAGAATTCTGTAGGCTGTAAATCACTTACTTTTTCAAATAATTCACGAGTACCATTTTCAGAAGATTCTTTTGAATATTTAGATATTTCCTTATGATGTTTAATTAAATTGTTATAAGACGCTTCGTCAATATCGATTTTATTTTCCGCGGCGAATTCCTTTATTATATCAAACGGAAGCCCGTATGTAGTCACAAGTTCAAAAGCATACTCACCGGAAATATTGCAATTTTGGGACTTTATGTTTTCAAGTTTTATTACTCCGTCTTCGATGACCTTCTTAAATTGTTCTTGCTCTTTTTTCATGGTAGAAATTATATATTCTTTATTCAATGCAAAATATTTGTATATATCTGAATAATTGTCAATAATAAATTTTGAAATATTGCAAAGATCTACGTCATAAATTTTATTTTTGGAAAGTATCATCATACACTTTCTTATAAGTTTCCTGGGAATATATCCCCTTCCTTCATTAGAGGGCTTAACTTTTTCTGAAAGTATAAGATTAACCGTTCTTAAATGATCTGTAATGATTAAAATATCCTTTTGCTCAAGAAGTTTTGCCCGGCTGCCTAATAGATTTTTAATATGTTCTTTTATAGGGCAAAGCAAATCCGTGTCATAAACCGAAGTATGCCCATTCAAAACCATTGAAAGACGTTCCAGTCCAGCACCGGTATCAACACTTGAAAAACTAAGTTTATCAAAAGTACCATCGACATTTTTGTTAAATTGCATAAAAACGCCGGCATTCCAAATTTCAATGTATCTGCTTTTAGTGTCAAATTCTCCGCCCGGAACATATTTTGGCCCCTCTCCCGTATCATAAAACACTTCGGTACAAGGCCCGCACGGACCGGTTTCTGAGGTTGGACCCCAAAAGTTATCATCCATACCGCATTTTACAATATGATCTTCAGAAATTCCAATTTTTTTCCAATACGTTATAGCCTCTTCATCGGCTAAGAGATTTAAAGATTTATCTCCGGCAAAAACGGTAACGTAAAGTTTTTTTATTGGTATTTGCAAATATTTTGTCAAAAATTCAAATGCCAAAGATATTGCTTTTTCCTTAAAGTAGCAATTAATAGACCAACTTCCAAGCATCTGAAAATTAGTTAAATGGTGTTTGTCCCCTACTTCGTCAATGTCTATTGTTCTTATACAAGGCTGTACGTTGCAAAGCATTCCCTTTGGCGGTTTTTCTTCGCCCGTAAAATATTTTTTTATGGGCGCCATGCCTGAATTTATAAAAAGCAGTGTCGGATCATTTTGGGGTATTATAGAAGAACCACCTATTAAAAGATGATCATTATTTTGAAAAAAATTTAAAAATTTGTCTCTTATTTCTTTAGAAGATATCTTTAACATATAAATTGTCCCCCTTGTTAGGCCTGCCCGTAAACTTTACAGGTTGAAATTCCTTCTTTCGCCCCCCGCCTATGGCGGGAAGGAAAGATATTATCAATTAATTTAGACCACCACCAATTATACACTCACCAAATTTGAAATTTATACTGATTTCAAATAAAAAATATCGACTTATATCCGTTGTTTTCCCCGCTATAGCGGAAAAAACGATCAGACGCATATCAAATTATCAAATTTAACTTAGAAGTAGTATAGCTGTTTTTCTTGAAAAAAGCCATATAAGTAAGTCCACACGCTGCCCACTGAGGCGGGGTGTGGACTTCTAAAATTAAAGACTTTTTTCAAACGTAATAACTATAGCTGTTCCGTTTGAAAAGCGTCTGATTTTTATAACTTTTTCCCAGCCGACGGCTGGGAAAAAGTGGTCGCGCCATAAAATAGTTGAAATTCCTTCTTTCGCCCCCCGCCTACGGCGGGGAGGAAAGATATTATCAATAAATTTGACCCACAACCGAAAAAGTGCACGGATAAATTTACTTTTGAGAACTGTTTTAAATCATAACAGCTAATATCATAATGATTTTAATTTTTGTGCATAGCTTTTGCCATTTACGTAGCTTGTTTTTTTATTCTATTTTCATCGAATTCATCTATTTGTTTCATAAGTATATTTCGAAATTCTTCCGGATTATTAACTCCATGATAAGAAAACTTTCCCGAAGATGTATTTACAACTACCGTCCCATAATTAAAAATTTTTCCAAATAAAGATTGATCTACATTTATGTTGTTAATTTTATTAAGAGGAGCTTCCATTGTCTTCTTGTAAATAAAGCCTATTTTCCCCATCACTTTTTTGTTTGTGATAAAAAATTTTGTGGTGCAGTTTTCTATTATTTTAAAAATAAGCGTACAAAACCCTATCACAATAAAGCACAGAAAAATATGCGGAATTAATGAAAAATTGCTAATTTTCATTTCATATATTACGTTTTCGTCATTGTTCATACAAATCAATCCCCCCCAGAAGTAGATATATAGTAATTTTTTGAAAAAGCACCCCCCCACGCGTCACCGCAGATAGGAAGAAACTTATAGTGATTTAACTAAAAAAATCTAAAGAAATCATTGGCCCCGCCTACTTGGGGGCGAATGGCTTACTAGCAGAATAGTTATAAAGATATTATCAACTAATTTGAGCCACAACCGTTTTTTAAACATCGCGCTTACTTACTTGCAGGCAGAGCAGACGTCCCCTTTGTTTCGGTCTTTTTCTGGCATCCCGCTTCCTTTCTGCATTCATCGCAGACAACCCCGAGATGTCCAGTTTGTTTCCCACACCCGGGGCACCGCCCCAAAGCACAAGGGAAAACTTTTTGAGAATCTGCTTTTTCTGCTGCTTTTTTTACCATATTTATCCAGGCCTCGTCATGAACAACTGTATTTGCTATAAAAATTCGGTTTTCTACTGCTTCGCTTGATATTCCGCCTGTTACTCTACTCATTTCCTCATCTGCTATTTTTTTAATCATAAATATTCCTCCTCCTTGTATGTCAAAAACCATTTAGAGACGTGGCATTATTTGTGTTTTCCCCCCGCCAACTCGCGGGGTCATGTTTCAAAATGGTTAAAACTTTTTATCCCTCGCGTTCTAGCGGGGGGGAAAGATATTATCAACCAATTTGGCTCACAACCGTGGAGAGAGTAGTAAAAAATTAGAATTTTTCAAGGGGCGTTAACTATATATTGTTTTAATTAATACCATACCATAAAATAATATATAAAATCAATACTTTTTTATTATTTCTCCATTATTTTTGACTATATGATTTGGTTCTATATATCCTCTAACCATAGTTAACGGGTATATACAGCAATTTTTGCCCAGAATAGTTCCCGGATTCATTACGGCATTACACCCTATTTCGGAGTGGTCCCCTATCATAGCACCGATTTTTCTAAGATTAGTTTTTATTTTTTCTTTTCCTGATTTTATATCGATATTCGTTTTGTCTGATTTTATATTTGACATTATTGACCCTGCTCCTAAATGCGATTTATACCCAAGTATAGAATCACCAACGTAATTATAGTGTGGAGCCTGAGTTTCTTCAAATAATATGGAATTTTTAATCTCCGTTGAATTACCTACCACGGAATGTTTTCCGACTATAACGTTTCCCCTAATATAGGCGCAGTGCCTGATTTCTACGCCTTCCTGAATAATTGCGGGGCCGGAAATATAAGATGATAAAGCTATATGGGCGTTTTTGGAAATCCATATATTTTCCCCTTTTTTTTCATATTCACTGCTCGAAAGGGTTTTTCCTATTTCCAAAATATAATTTTTTATTTCTGTAAGAACTTCCCAAGGGTAATCATATTTATTTATTAAAGGCTCTGCTATTGTTTTGGATAGATCAAATAAATTTTGGGAAAGTAGATCATTTATCATAATATTTTCTCATTTCTTTGTTATAGCAAAAACCATTTAGAAAAGTGATATTATTTATGTTTCTTTCCCCTGCCGAATGCGGTGGCATATATTCCAAAATGGTTGAGACTTCTTCTTTTTCCCCCGCATTGGGTAGGGAAAGAAGATATTATCAACTAATTTGAGCCACAACCGAATACAGGGGGAAAAATAAAAATGTCATTGTTTCAAAAGGTTTTTACTATATGAAGCTGTCGTTTTTGAAAAAGGCAAACTTGTTTGTGCGCTCTCCACATGCGGGCGGTGGGTCATATTCCAAAATGGTTGAAACTTCTTTTTTCACCCCCTCCATAGGCGGGGAAAAGATATTATCAACTAATTTGGACCACTACCAAAAATCTCCCGGGAAGTATTTTTATACGCCGTCGTCGATTTTGGGCCACGCCATAAAATAGTTGAAATCCCTTCTTTTCCCCCCCGCCTATGGCGGGGGGAAAAAGATATTATCAATAAATTTGGCCCACAACCCGATTTTGATTGCAATCTGTAAAATTTACGGACAGGTCTAATAAAAAATTAGACTTTTTTTAAGCGCGTTAACTATACCGCGTTTTTAAATGAGTTTTTGCTATAGCTATATTTTATTGTCTGTATCCTCAATTGGTGTAACACTTACATAAACCTTGGCCGAAACATCGCTGCACAGTTTAATTTCGCATGTATATCTTCCAAAAGCCTTTATATCTTGCTGCAAAAATATTTTTCTTTTATTTAATTCAATGTCATAATTTTTATTGATTTCTGCACATATATCTTTAGCCGTGACAGACCCAAACATTTTTTCGCCTTCACCGGATTTAACAAAAATATTTACACTTTGTTCATTAATTAAACTATATATTTTTTCAGCTTCTGCTTTTTCCAATTTTGCCCTATACTCACTGGACTGCTGCTGATTTTTCAGTTCGTTTAAAGACTGAGAATCCGCTCTTTTAGCTAATTTTTGGGGTAATAGATAATTCCTGGCATAGCCATCCGAAACATTAACTACCTGACTTTTTTTCCCGCTTCCTTTTACATCTTGCAATAAAACCACCTGCATAATTTAGTACCCTCCAATTTTATTTTAAAACTATATAGCTGCTCTTTTGAAAATGGCAAACTTGTTTTTGTGCTGTCTCCCCGCCGCCGCAGCGGGGGCATGTCTTAAAATAGTTGAAATTCCTTCTTTTCCCCCCCACCGTGAGCAGAGGGAAAAGATATTATCAACTAATTTGGACCACTACCCGCAGCGGTGGCATGTCTCAAAAAAGTTGAAATTCTTTCTTTTCTCCACCGCAATGAGCAGGGAAAAGATATTATCAACTAATTTAGGCTACCACCCGCAGCGGAGGGGAAATTATAACAAATCAGACATTAGACCTGTCCGTAAACCTCACAGAGCGCAAACTATAGCTGTTATGATTTAAAACAGTCCTCAAAAGTAAATTTTCCGTGTACTTTCTCCCAGCCGTCTGCTGGGAGAAAGTTATAAAAATCAGATACTTTTCAAACGAAACAGCTATATCAAAAAATGCATCACTTAAAAAATGGCTTTGCACCAAAATCCCGTCATGTCTCAAAAAAGTTGAAATTCTTTCTTTTCTCCACCGCAATGAGCAGGGAAAAGATATTATCAACTAATTTGGATCACTACCCAAAATCTCCCGGGAGCATTTTTATACGCTGCCATCGATTTTGATTGCAATTTGTAAAGTTTACGGGCAGGTCTGTTTTTCCAAGGTATTAGCTATACTTCCATTATTATAGGTAAAATTACCGGATTTCTTCTAGTCCTATTATGAAATAATTTATACAAATCATCTCTTATCTTAGTCTTTATAGTCGTCCAATCGCGAAGTTTTTGCATTGAACAGCTTTCTACGGATTTTATGGCAACGTATCTTGCTTCATTCATCAATCTTTCAGATTCCCTTACATATACAAACCCTCTTGAAACAATATCTGGCCCGGCTATTATATGTTTATCTGAAGAATCTAAAGTAGCCACTACTACGATAAGCCCGTCTTGGCCGAGGTGCTTTCTGTCTCGGAGCACAATACTTCCAACATCGCCAACGCCTATCCCATCCACAAACACAGGCTCTGCGGGTACTTGCCCTACTTTTTTCATTACGGATTCTCCGATTTCCAACACATCTCCGCTGTCGCCAACATATATTCTGCTACTTTCCATACCCATATTTTCAGCAATTTCAGCGTGCTTCTTCAAATGTTTGTATTCCCCATGAACAGGTATGAAATATTTAGGTTTCGTAAGTCCATGTATAATTTTAAGTTCTTCTTGGCACGCATGGCCGGAAACATGGACTTCGTACATGGACTCATATATTACCTCGCACCCGAGTTTCATAAGACTGTTAATAACATTTCCAACCGTTTTTTCATTTCCCGGTATTGGAGTAGCGGATACTATAATAAAGTCTTCGGGGCCGACGGACACTTTACGATGCTCTGAAAAAGCCATTCTGTGAAGTGCCGACATTGGCTCTCCTTGACTTCCTGTGGTTACCAACACAACTTCACCGTTAGAATATTTAGTAATTAACTCTATATCTATTATTATGTCGTCAGGTGCCTCTATATAATTAAGTTGTTTAGATATAGCAATATAGTTAATCATACTCCTTCCGGAAAACGCAACTTTACGTTTACATTTTGCAGCGCAGTTTATGATTTGCTGTATTCTGCCGATGTTAGACGCAAAGGTAGCTATAACTATTCTTCTGTCCCCTGCTCTATGAAAAAGCTTTTCAAACGACTCGTTAATTTTCTTTTCTGTCATAGTATAACCCGGCCTTTCGGCATTAGTTGAGTCAGCCATTAATGCCAGTACGCCTTTTTTACCAATCTCAGAAAATCTTGCTAAATCAATCATTGGGCCTCTTGAAGGTGTGCAATCTATTTTAAAATCGCCGGTATGAACTATTGTCCCTGCCGGAGACGTTATAGCTACCCCTACCGCATCAGGTATGGAATGATTTACGTGTATGAATTCCACGCTCATAGATCCCAGATTAATTGTTTGCCCGGGATAAACCACATTCAATTTAGCTACACCCGATAACCTATGCTCTTTTAATTTACTGCTTAAAAGCCCGACGGTTAACGCCGTACCATAGATTGGAATATTCACCTTGCTGAGCAAATACGGTACCGCTCCAATATGGTCCTCATGGCCGTGTGTAATCACAAGCCCTCTTATTCTCTCCGCGTTACTTTTAATGTAAGAAAAATCCGGTATTACAAGATCAATTCCCAACATTTCGCCATCAGGAAACGCCGAACCGCAATCAAGCATTACAATATCATCGCCAAATTCAAAAAGAGTAATATTTTTACCGATCTGATTAAGCCCGCCCAAAAATATTACCTTCATATTTGGTTTATCAATTTGTTTGTTAATATTTCTATGATAAGGTTTTGGTAATATTTTGTTAGTTATCGCAAGTTTATTAACTGTAGTCCGAGAATTATTTCTTGCAAATGCTTTATAATTTTTTTTATTAACATTGTCAGAACGCGTTTTGGCTAAATCGTTCGAAATATTAGTTTTAATCTTTAGCATTTCTGTTAAATTTGACATTTTATTTGACGCATCTTGGACATTACCTCCATTATTTTCGTTCATGAATTTACCTCCTTATACTTAAAAAACAACAATAATCCGTTACTCCGATTTGCAAAAAATAAAACCCGAACAACTACAGTACATTAATATTATCATTAAACTTTTAAAATGTCAATACATAATATAGTGGGTTAACTTAAAAAGTATAAACTCTTGTAACTCTTTCCCTGCGAGTCTGTGGGGGAGAATGCATGAATGAGTATGTTTTTTCAAGTGAAACAGCTGCTATAATAGCTATATTTACGTTTTTCCCCCGCCGAAGGCGGGGGAAAAAAGAAATTTAAATTTGTTTTGAGATATAGCCGTTTTAGCGGCATTTGAGTTATAATATTTATAATTAATACCCTTGAAAAACGTCTAATTTTTCGCGCCGACGGTGAGGAGGGAATATACGGATGTGTTTGCTTTTTTAGGAAGCAGCAGCTATATTTATATAAGTTGTTGCCTATAATTTTTTAAATTTCGTAAAGGAGCATGTTACGTTATGTCATATATCAAGACCCAAATTGAACAAATTATAAATAATAGCCCTTATGAACCCGAATTTCATCAATCTGTTATTGAAATGCTTAAATCCTTAGAAAATTTTATTGAAAAAAATCCCGTATATAAGCAAAACAACATAATAGAAAGAATTTCGGAACCGGACAGGCAAATTAAATTTAAAGTCTTTTGGCATGATGATAGGGGAAATATATGCGTTAACCGCGGATACAGGGTGCAGTTTAACAATACTTTGGGTCCTTATAAAGGAGGGCTTAGATTTCATCCTACTGTAAATTTAAGTGTGATGAAGTTTTTAGGGTTCGAACAGATTTTTAAAAACTCATTAACCGGTCTTCCGATTGGAGGAGCAAAAGGCGGAAGCGACTTTGACCCTAAGGGGAAAAGTGAAAACGAAATTATGCGGTTTTGCCAAAGTTTTATGTTAGAACTTTACCGGTATATTGGCCCTGATATAGATATCCCCGCCGGTGATATGGGTGTGGGGGTAAGAGAGATAGGATATCTTTTCGGCACTTATAAACGTATTAAAAATGTTTATGAAGGAGCATTAACCGGGAAAAGTTTACTTTACGGAGGTTCTTTGGTCAGAAAGGAATCTACGGGGTATGGCCTGGTTTATATTCTGGATGAGATGCTCAAAAGACATAATATTAGTTTAGAAAACAAAATTGTTTCTGTTTCAGGGGCGGGAAACGTTGCCTTGCATGCAGCTTTAAAAGCAACGGAAATGAAGGCAAAAGTTGTTACGATGTCGGATTCTTTCGGCTGGATTTATGATAAAGATGGTATTGATTTGGGAGTTATCAGAGAAATCAAAGAGAAAAAAAGGCTTAAACTATCTGAATATATAAAATACAAACCAAACTGCGTATGCAAAGAAGGCAAGTTTAATTGGGTCGTTCCTTGTGATATAGCACTGCCTTGCGCTACTCAAAATGAATTAACGCTCGATGGAGCTAAAAATCTTATAAAAAATAAAGTGACAGCCGTTGCTGAAGGCGCAAATATGCCGACTACCATTGATGCTACTAATTTATTTTTGGATCAAAAAGTTTTATTTTTGCCCGGTAAGGCATCTAATGCAGGAGGGGTTGCTACGTCCGCTCTTGAAATGAGCCAAAACAGCACGAGGACTTCTTGGGAGGCTGATTGCGTAGATAAAGAACTTAAAAAAATCA
>JAISWM010000108.1 GCA_031270785.1 Oscillospiraceae bacterium | reverse complement strand
ACGCAGACCGGTTGGATTGACACCGAACTCGAAACTACCGTGCTTCCTCATATCCCACTCGGCAGGCTGATTCAGCCGAAGGATATCGCCGATACGGTTGTGTTTCTTGCAAGCGAACGTACCGCAATGGTAACAGGGCAAGTGATAAAGGTTTCGGGCGGACACGCGCTATGATTACGCAGAATGCCCTTGTATCAAGCGGTTTTCGCCCTTATGCCAAGCGGTCGGAGGACAAAAACAGCACAAGATTAACTATTTCAATTGCCTATACTTGTGATTAATTCGCAGATTTTGAAAAATTTTACAGTAAATATCAAGTGGAATTGCTATAGTATAAAATAAAAAATAAATTGGTTTAAATTTTTAAGGAGGCTAAAAATGATTCGATTTGAATGTGATTATGCAGAAGGCGCACATCCGAAAATTTTAAAGAAATTGTTTGACACAAATTTTGAACAAACGCCGGGTTACGGTGTTGATGAATATTGCGAAAGAGCAAAAAACAAAATTAAAAAATTATGCGGAAATGAAAATATAGATGTTCATTTTTTAGTTGGTGGAACACAAGCAAATTTAACTGTAATAAGCTCAATTTTAAAGCCATATCAAGGTGTTGTTTCCGCTGAAACCGGACATATAAATGTTCACGAAACCGGTGCAATTGAGCAAACAGGCCATAAAGTAATAACTTTGCCAAGTGGTGACGGCAAGGTAACTGCCGAGCAAGTTTTGGACATTTATAATTCTCATTTTGAAGATTCTTTAAGAGAACATACTGTTCAGCCCGGAATGGTTTATATTTCGCATCCGACTGAAAATGGAACAACTTACACGAAAAGTGAATTGAAAAATTTAAGCAAAGCATGTAAAAAGTGCAATTTGCCCTTATTTTTAGATGGCGCAAGACTTGGCTATGGATTAATGGCAGAAAATAATGATTTAAGTTTGGAAGATATAACGAACTTGTGCGATATATTTTATATTGGTGGTACTAAAATTGGTGCGCTATTTGGCGAAGCAGTTGTGATCTGCAACGAAAAATTTAAAAAAGATTTTCGCTACAATATAAAACAGCGTGGTGCAATGCTTGCAAAGGGACGTATTTTAGGTATTCAATTTGATGTTTTATTTGAAAATGATTTATATTTTGAAATTTCAAAACACGCTGTTGACATGGCAATGCTGATAAAAAATGCTTTTTCTCAAAAAGGATTCAAATTCTTGTATGAATCAAGCACAAATCAGCAATTCCCTATTTTGCCAAACGATAAATTAGAAAAACTATCTGAAAAATATTCATTTTGCTGTTGGAATAAAATTGACGAAAATCATAGCGCAGCACGGTTTTGTACCAGTTGGGCTACTAAAAAAGAGGATGTTTTAAATTTGATTGAAGACATTAAAAAGCTTTAAGGAGTGAAGCCATAATGCTAAATCAAGCTCACGAAATATTGGAGTTTTTTCAAAAAAATATTGAATACGGAATTTTAGACGTAAACGGAAAAGTTCACAGAATAACTGACGAAAATTTTTGGACTGATTTTTCAAAATATTTTATCTTAAAGTCGCCTGAAGAACTTTTGAAATCTAAAATTGGCGTTTGTTTTGACCAAGTAGAGCTATCAAGAAATCTTTTTGCTGAAAAGGGAATATTAACAAAATCATATTTTATTTGTTATTACGAGAATTTATATTCACATTCAATTTTGGTTTTTGAATATGACAGTAAATTTTATTGGCTAGAAACTTCACACCGAGCTTTTATCGGAATTCATGAATATGATTCCGAAGAACAATTATTAAGAGATTTTAAGCACAAATTCGTACATAACGAAATTAGCAAAGTCCCTGAAAATCACGATGAATCGAAGTTGAAGATATTTGAGTATGACAAGCCAAAATACAGAATTAATTGTCAGCAATATTTTGACCACATGAAAAATACAAAGGAGGTAAAACTGTGAGCAAAATAATTTTGTTAAATGGCTGCAGTTCAAGCGGCAAAACAACTATTGCAAAATCAATTCAGAACCTTAGCGATGAGTCGTGGTTACCACGACAAACGTATGAGATTTAACTAAAACTTAAAATATAAATTGAACCAAAAATAAACTAAAAATTATAAAATTGCCAATAGAAGGTGATTAAAATTTTTTGTTCCTGCCCGTCTATCCCCGATGCAGAGCATGCGGAGCATTACGGCGGGCTTGAGTGTTTCCTTCGGAAGCACGTTCGCAATAATCAATGAATGCGCGTCCTAGAAGGTCGGGGGATTAGACATTAAATAGTGATAAAACTGTATCTTTTGAAATGCCTAAAATCCGCCCTTGAAAAAATCGCCATTAGGAGTTCCTTTGAACATCATAGTAGCGGTCACGCCTTCTAGTCCCAAAGCACCAATAAAAGACGTACGTTCAAAACGAACATCCGGCACATAATCGTTTACTCTTTATTCGTTGGTGCACACCCGTAAAGCTTGGTCATTCCGCAGTTTACGCTACTTTCGTCAAGAAATTTCAATTTAGAAATATCTAATTTTTTTTGATTTTCTCGCCACTCTTTACATTTTTGTTGAACATCTTCTCTTTGTTGTACTTTAGGGTGAAGTGCCCTTTTTTTAAAAGATAATCCGGCTTCAATAAAAAGGACATAAAGCCTTGATTTGTGAATAGGTAACGATAATTCCTCAATAATTTCATCAAACGTTGCATCTGGATTTTTGGCAACAAAAAGCTTCACCTCTTCAAATTTTTCGGCGGTCAGAAATGGGATGCGGGCGGGATATGGTATAGGTAAAAAGATACCCGTTTCCTTATTAGCCACGGTAATTTAATTTTGTAATATTTGAGGGTTGAATGAACATTTTTTCATGAATGTTCGCATTGTTTCTGTTATTGAGTGACTTTTTATAAAATTTACAACACTTGAAAGCGCAAATTTGCGAATGATATTTCCGCTTATAATTTTGGTTTTTCGCCTGAATGTCGAATGATCTTCGCCGAGTGTATTATCGAGACTCCAGTGCATCGATTCAACGCCCCATTCTTGTGAAGTAATGCTCAAAATTTCTTTGGCTGAAAACGCTTTGCTGCAAATGTAATAATGTTTTGTGGTCGTTAGTTTGCCTTGAAATTCGCATTTTTTCACGATAGAGCAAAGGCCTTAACGCTTGTAAATTCTTGCGCTTTTTCACACCATTCGATCACGGTTGTGGCCCAAATTAGTTGATAATATCTTTTCCCCCCGCCTTCGGCGGGGGGAGAAAGAAGAAGTTTCAACAATTTTGAGACATAACCTTCGATCACTTGTGGATTTGAGTCAACGTACGCGATTTTGCGTTTATATCGACCATGACCAAATTTGTGTTCTATGGCAGAATCTAGCTTAATTTTGTCAAATTTGTTGCCCAGTTGAATTGAAAATGAATCTTCGAGATCTTCCAAAAGTTCTTCTTGATTTTCTTTCACACTCAAAATGTAGTTTGCGCCGGCTTTCATGATTGCTTTCGTAGTTTTTTTTGACAATTCAGAGCGTCGGCAACAACAATCGCGCCTTCCAAATCCAGCTCTTTGATAAGCTGCTGAACTGTGGGGATTTCGTTAGTTTTATCGTTAACCGCAAGTTGGCCAAGTGTAATCCCTAGCTCAGTTATGTAGGCACTCACAATATGAACAGAATATTCGAAATTAGACATATAGCACTTTAACTTTTAGTAGTCATGTAACCACAATGCTCGAACCAACCCAAAATATCAGATGAAGAAACCCAATCAAACGCTGAATTAATAGCTTTTTCTAATGCTTCGCGGGTTTGTGGGCCAAATTAATTGATAATATCTTTTCCCCCCCGCCTATGGCGGGGGAAAAGAAGGGATTTCAACTATTTTGGGACACGACCCGAAAGTAAGTGTGCGTTCCGCACCTTTCCGGCGACTGCGTGTCTTTGGCTTTATTGCCGCAATACCGCCTTGTGCATAAGGTTTATTTGGTATGTCAATAGCTATAGGCATTGTTTCTTGGAGCTGCTAACCAGATTCGAACTGGTGACCTCATCCTTACCAAGGATGTGCTCTGCCGACTGAGCCATAGCAGCACATTTGGAACACGATTTTTTCACCCCGTTTTTTGCTTGACCTATGCAAGTATATTCATTAAACTTGCAACTTAAGATTTTGTTTTTCGATATCTATGTTGGTAATATAGGTTTTGCACAGATTCATATATACTGTAAGCACGCCCTCGGGCCTTCGCTTTATTGAATAGACCCGTCTGTAAACTTTACAGATTGCAATCAAAATCGATGGCGGCGTATAAAAATACTCCCAGGAAATTTTGATGCAAAACCATTTCTATAAGTTATGCATTTTTCGATAATTTGCGCTCTCTGAGGTTTACAGACAGGTCTAATCAAATGAACTCCAATCCCTCCGACAACTAGCATTATAACTTTTTTCGAGATTTTTACAATAGGCAATTTTGGGGTCATGTTTCAAAATAGTAGAAATCCCATTTTTCCCCCCGCCGATTCACGCGGGGGAAAAAATATTATCAACTAATTTTTTACCACTCTTTCCCCGCGAGCCTATGGGAAGGGCTGTACAAACAAATTTACTTTTTTCAAATGCAGCAGCTATATATTGATATTTTTTACTTGACAAAATACAAAAAGCATGTTAGAATTAAGTTATAACAAATTTAATTTAAAAATATAAGGAGTATCAATATTATGAAATTTAAAAAATTTATGGCACTGATTTGCACATTCGCTTTTATGTTTTCAAATTTAATTAATGTTCATGCTGTAGATGTCAATGTGGTATTTTTGGGAAGTGCAGGAGCGGGGAAAACTGTATTGCTTGGTAGAATATGTGGAGATACGTTTAAAGATGACTATCGCTCTACTGAAATGCCTACATCTTGCACGTTGCGGATAGGAGACAATAATGTTTACATGTGGGATATCCCTGGTGAAAAGCAATTTGCTAGTGCAGCTCAAACGTATGTTGAACGTTCAGTCGCCATAGCGGTTATTGTTTTTGATGTTACTAACCCAAAGAGTATAGGTGATATTGGTAAGTATGTAGAAACGATAAAAACTGCATACGAAGGTACACCAATTATTTTGGTAGCAAATAAAGCAGATCTTGATCTTTTTGATATGCGCTACGCCACAGTGGGGAACGAAGCAGAAAAATATAATATAGAGTATGCATATGCCATAAGTGCTAAAATAGGTGAGGGAATAGAAGATCTTAAAGAAACGTTATTCAGTTTAGTAGATAAAACAGTTAAAGCCGAAGCTAAAGCACTAGCTGAAGCTTATGCCGCATTCAATGAAGCTAATGACGCACTAGCTAAAGCCGTAACTAATGCCGCAATCTATGAAGCTTATGACGCACGCAATGAAGCTTATTACGCACTCAATGAAGCCAGAGCTAACGCCACGCTCGATGAAGCTGAAGCTAATGCCGCGCTCGATGAAGCCGAGGCTAATGTTGCACTAGCCGAAGCTAATATCGCACTAGCTGAATCCAAATTTAAAGCCGAACGTGAAGTAGCCGATGCCAAATATGAGCAATATTGTCAGCTGATGAGGCGGAGGCCAATGCCGCACTAGCTGAATCCGAAGCTAATGCCGCACTTGGCAAAAAATTGC
>JAISWM010000096.1 GCA_031270785.1 Oscillospiraceae bacterium | reverse complement strand
TATCGGCTGAAGCAGATCTCCTAAAGGCAGGAAAAATAGTTTGTCCGCCAATTAGTAATAGTAATGGAGGAACTAATTTAGTTGTTTTATGCTTATTAGGAATGATAACAGATGGCGGCGCGCGGCCATTATATCTAATAAAAAATTACATTCAATTTTGATAGTAACATTTTTATTTTCTCCACCGCCCTCGGCGGGGTTGTGGGTCCAAATAGTTGAAGCTCCCTCTTCCCCCCGCCTATGGCGGGGGGGAAAAAAGAAATTTCAACTATTTTGAGACATGACCGAAGGCGGGGGGGACGCAAATAACAACACGTTTCTAAATGGTTTTTGCTATATATAGCTGTTTCATTTGAAAAGCGTCCGATTTTTATAACTTTCTCCCAGCCGTTGGCTGGGAGAAAGTACACAGACAAATTTACTTTTAAGGACTATTTTAAATCGTAACAGCTGTGCGAAAGTTTAGACTTTTTAAGTTAAATCTATCACATATCCCACTTAAAAACCGTTTTAAACGGGGTATTTAAATCGGTTGCGAACACTCTGTGAATGTCTTTTATACTTCTAACTTTTTTATCTTCATGTATTATACTGCCAAGCCTCTTTTGGACTTTGCTTATTTCCATTATTTTAATTGCTTTCACGAAATCTTCTCTGCCGGACCTGCTTGACCCTACAAACGTTAATCCTTTTTCGAGTATATCCCTCGTATTTACGGCAATTTTATTTTCACTTACCCCCATTAGCATTACAGACCCTTGAGGGTTTATATACCTTATGATATCGTCAATAGCGTAATAACTGCCTTCTCCGCCGGCGCATTCAAACGCGTGATCTACTTCAAAATCATGCGGGATATTGTCGGCGGTGTGCGTTTCGTCCACAAAAATAAACTGCATAAGTTTTGATCTGTTTTTTCCTATTACGGCTATTTTAGAGTCCGGAAAAGTTTCTTTGAGTACGTTTGCAAGAACAAATGACAAACTCCCGTCTCCCCAAATACCGATTTTATTTCTTAAAGCATGAGAGCATTTTGAAAATCTATTTGCAGCATGTACAGCTACGCTCACAAACTCACTTATACTTGCTAAACTACTGCTGATATTATTAAATGGAACAACCCTATCGGCAGGTAAATTTACAAATTCCCTCATAAAACCATCATGTCCGCTTGATAAAAATTTCACGTTTTTCCCGTAATTTTCATACATTTCGCTGGCGCTTATACCGGAAGGTACGTTGGGAATTAAAACAACTTTTTGCCCTGCGGTATAAGTTTTGGTGCTGTCAAAAGCCACTTCCCCGCTGCATTCATGAATGAGCGCCATGGGAAGTTTTTTCTTTAATATTTTAGCATCCCTTTTCCCCATATAATATCTTTGGTCAGCGTGGCACACAGCCATGTATTCGGGTCTTATAATTACTCCTTCATCCAGACTGATATCATCGTATTTTGCGGAAATAATACCGGGATTTATAAGCTGATAGATATGATTAATCAAATAACTTCCCTCCAACTATAGCTTGCGCCATTTTATAGTCGCTTACAGTTGTGATTTTTATGTTTGAAATATCTCCAGCTACTATTTTTACCGGTTTATTTCTTAAATAAAATATTTTGCACGCATCGGTGAGTATATTTTTTTCTTCCTCGGTAAGTTCACTATAAAGCTTTTTTAGCTCAGACATATTAAAACTTTGCGGAGTTTGGCCTAAAAACATTCTTCTTCTGTCGGGGATATCTGATATAGAATCTCCGTCTTCTGAAACAACAATGGTATCCACAGAATGGATTGCCGTATTGCAGGCGCCATATTTGAGCGCACAATCTATATTTTCATTTATTATTCTTATGCTTACAAAAGGCCTCACGCAGTCGTGAGTTACTATTATATGGTCGGTACTTTCCCCGTGGGTTTTCTCTATTGCACTAATAATATTAAATATTGTTGAATTTCTGTCTTTCCCTCCTTCTGCTATGAACACTTTATTCCTATCAAGACTATATTTATCCAGCAAATTTTCCATATAAGCCGTCCAATCTTTATGTACACCCACAAAAATATAGTCTAATTTTGTACAAAGAATAAATTTTTCTATCGTATGAATTATTATAGGTTTATTTCCAAGCATCATAAATTGTTTGGGTATATCTGATATACTCATTCTCGTACCTATTCCGCCGGCTACTATTGCTCCAAATATCATTTTTTACCTCCAACATTAATGTTTCAAAATAATCAAACTTCTTCTTTCTCCATCCGCCAACGTCTGGGGAGAAAATAATATCGACCAATTCAGGGCACAATCGCCCGTGGCGAGGAAAATAAAAACTTCATTGCTTTGAAAAATTTTTACTATATTCTTTATAACTTTTTTCTAAATCCATAAAAACAACATCGTGATGAGAAATTTGTTTTTCTTTTGGCGGCACAGCCATATAATCCCCGAAAGCTATTTTTAGATATCTGTCGTATCCTATTGGAATCGGCATTTTCATCCCTTCAAATTCCTCATATATACTACTGCTGAATATAATTTTGGGATATTGATTTCTCATATATTTAGGTCCGGCACAAAGCTCTGTAATATTCTCGCAGTTTTCAATTTTGTGCTTGCTCATCTGGCTTTCAGCAAATTTTGAAATTTTATATCTTGTTTTTTTATCGGGTACAGCTCCAAGCAAAATTTTGCCGACCAATTTGACTAATTTACCATAATTTCTCGGTACAATTTGAGCTGAATATAAACCATGGATCAGAGACCAAAATAATTGCATACTTCTGGCTAATTTTCCGCCGGGAGCTCCGTCTAGAGGGAATACATCTATGGAAACCCCTTGGGGGATATCTAAATCTTTAGTATCGGGTTTAATTAAAGTAGTATTATTATCAACAATTGTTGTAAAAATGCTTCCTGCAAATTTTTCTTCTGTATTTCTAAGCAGAGAATATCTGCTATTATCCCCGTTTTCTTGCCATAAACTATAAAGTTTTTCATAATCCCGCCTCGGCATAAATACGTCTATATCATCGTCCCATGGAATAAAGCCTTTGTGCCTTACAGCTCCTATGCAGCACCCTCCGCAAAAATAAAACATCAAATTGTGTTTTTCACAAAACTCTTTAAAATAAATAAATATGCCCAAACTTTTAAGTTGAAGTTGCCTTAATTTACTATAGCTGTTACAGTTGAAAAAGTCTATTTTTTTTACCACTCTCTCCTCGTCGCCGGCGGGGAGAGGCCGTGCGAACGAATTTATTTTTTCTCGACGTAGCAACTATATTTTTGCCTTTGTTTCCATCTTCGTGGCACAATAACACAGGAACATTGTAGCTTTTATAAATATAGTTACTCATGATAATTCCATTCCCCCCTGCTTTGTGTTATTATATCACTTTTTTCCTCCGTCATGGGCGGAGGGAAAAATATTATCAACTAATTTGGACCACCACCGATTTGCGGGGGAAAACAAAAATTCCACTGTTTGAAAAGGTTTTTACTATAAACAACCTCCACTTCAAGTGGAGGTATTTTTATTGGCCGCATGGCTTATATTAGACCTGTCCGTAAACCTCACAGAGCGCAGACTATCGAAAAACGCATCACTTAAAAAATGGCTTTGCATCAAAATCAGGTCATGTCTTAAAATAATTGAAACTTCTTCTTTTCCCCCCCGCCTATGGCGGGGGGAGAAAGATATTATCAACTAATTTAGGCCGCAACTCAAAATCTCCTTGTGGGTCAAAATAGTTGAAATTCCTTCTTTCCCCCCGCCGAAGGCGGGGGGGAAAACGTAAATAATGCCGCTTTTAAAATGGTTTTTGCTATACAAAGCTTGGAAAATAACGAAAAAAATAACTTTTTTAAACAATGACGTTTTTGTTCCCCCCCGCCGAAGGCGGGGGGGAAACGTAATAATACCACGCTTCTAAAGAGAAACCGCTATAATAAAAACAAAAAGCTGATCAAGTTTAGCTTTTGTTTAATATATTTAATTTAATAAATTTAATGCGAATTTTTTTGTGGATATAATGGTTTTTTTGTTTTTTGAAAAATAAAGGTTGCTTTTTTTGGGGCATGTATTTAAAATTATTGTTAGCACTCACATACTAAGAGTGCTAACGCTTTTATACAAAATTGAGGAGGAAATTTCATGGCAATAATCAAACCTATTTTGGACAAAGTAGTATTAAAAGTCGAAAAAAAAGAAGAAGCAACGAGAAACGGTATTATTCTTGCGGGTAAATCTAAGGACGAACCTTTATTGGCAACTGTAGTAGCCAGGGGGCCCGGCGGAATGATCGACGGCAAAGAAGTAAAGATGTATATAGAGTCAGGCGACAAAGTAATAGTCAACAAATATTCCGGATCAGAAATTACTTTAGATGGCCAGGAATACGTAATAGTACGTCAAACAGATATATTAGCACATGTTGTGTAAAATCAAATTATAAAGATAATTTTTTATAAGAAGGAGTAATTTTAATATGGCAAAAGAAATTGTTTATGGCGAAGAAGCAAGAAAATCACTTTTAAGTGGTATAAACAAATTAGCCGATACCGTTAAAATAACATTAGGGCCGAAAGGAAGAAACGTTGTCTTAGATAAAAAATTCGGTTCACCATTAATAACCAATGACGGTGTGACAATAGCAAAAGAAATTGAACTCGATAACGCTTTTGAAAATATGGGTGCTCAATTGGTTAAAGAGGTGGCGACGAAAACTAACGACGTTGCCGGAGATGGTACTACAACCGCCACGTTATTAGCGCAGTCATTAATGCGCGAAGGCATGAAAAATGTTGCCGCGGGAGCTAATCCAATGATACTTAAAAAAGGTATTCAAGAAGCGGTAAACGCGGCGGTCGATGCGGTAGTCAAAAATTCTAAAAAAGTAACTTGTTCTGAAGACATAGCAAGGGTTGCGACAGTGTCCGCGGGGGACGAATTCATAGGTAAACTCATAGCCGAAGCAATGGATAAAGTAAGTTCTGACGGAGTTATTACCGTTGAAGAATCCAAAACAGCGGAAACATATTCCGAAGTAGTGGAAGGAATGATGTTTGACCGCGGATATGTTTCGCCATATATGGTAACGGATAACGACAAAATGGAAGCAGTAATTGACGATGCATACATTTTAATTACGGATAAAAAAGTGGCAAGCATACAAGAAATTTTACCCCTCTTGGAGCAAGTAGTAAAAATAGGAAAAAAATTAGTGATAATAGCCGAAGACATAGAAGGAGATGCTTTAGCTACATTATTAGTAAATAAACTTCGAGGAACGTTTACGTGTGTAGGGGTAAAAGCGCCGGGATTTGGCGACAGAAGAAAAGAAATGCTTCGCGATATAGCAATATTAACGGGTGGAGAAGTAATTTCAGAAGAACTGGGATTAGAACTTAAAAACGCCTTGCTTGACCAATTGGGAAAAGCGCATCAGGTAAAAATAGAAAAAGAACGCACCATTATAGTTGACGGGGCCGGAAAACAGGAAGATATACAAGCCAGAATTTCACAGATACGCACGCAAATAGAAGACGCAACTTCAGACTTTGACCGCGAAAAATTGCAAGAACGTTTAGCAAAACTGTCCGGCGGAGTAGCGGTAATTAAAGTTGGGGCAGCTACAGAAGTAGAAATGAAAGAAAAAAAATTACGCATAGAAGACGCTCTTTCCGCAACAAAAGCAGCGGTAGAGGAAGGAATAGTGTCCGGGGGAGGAATAGCGTTAATAAACGCAATTCCGTCTGTAGAAAAGATAGTAGAATCCTCTGAAGGCGATGAAAAAACAGGTGCTAAAATAGTTTTAAAAGCTCTTGAAGAGCCTCTCAGACAAATAGCAATAAATGCCGGCCTTGAGGGATCGGTAATTGTAAATAATGTCAAGAAAGAGGACAAAATCGGATACGGGTACAACGCATTAAAAGATGAATACGGAGATATGATCTCCGGCGGCATTGTAGATCCAACGAAAGTAACTCGCTCAGCGCTTCAAAATGCCGCATCTGTTGCAAGCATGGTATTAACCACCGAATCTTTAGTAACAGATAAAAAAGAACCTCCGGCAAATTCACAAATGCCGGTTGACCCGGGAATGGGCGGAATGTATTAATATATAGTTATTACGTTTGAAAAAAGTCTAAATTTTAAAAATCAACACCTCGCTTTACCGGCGGGGTGTTGACTTATTCATATGGCTCTTTTCAAGAAAAACAATTATAAAACGTATAAGGCTGTTCGCAATTAATATGGCCGTGTTTCAAAATAGTTGAAACTTCTTCTTTTTTCCCCCGCGTTCTAGCGGGGGGTGAAAGATATTATTGATCATTTGGTCTACAGATGTTTTTGCCACAATAGACACATCTACCCGTGTCAATTCGTGCATCCTCAGGGTACTCTTTCACTTCGTACCCGCAATAACCTCGGGGGGCATAAGGCGACGTGCATTGATGATCACTGAATGAAACCACCAGGTGCCTATGTTGATGATTAAGAATTCTCCGTTTATCAGCGATATACTCTGTTTTTGCGTTAAGGCACCGTACACCGGAAAATGTTGCAACAAATGCCATTGCAATTAATGCTAAGCATACTGCGTCTTGTATTGAAGGTATTTTCATTGGTTTTTATATCTCCTTTAATTAATATAGGCAATTCAGTTAGGATTGCCTTGCATATCAAAGTATAGCATTAATTCGTTTTTTGTCAACCGTTATTTAATTAAATTTTTAACTTCATCCGCGAAATCATTTTCGCGCTAATTTATAATAGGCAATCCGGTTAAGATTGCCTTAATATATTGGTACACTAATAATCTTCATTAGACCTGTCCGTAAATCTCACAGAGCGCAAACTGTCGAAAAATGCATCACTTAAAAAATGGCTTTGCATCAAAATCTCCCGGGAAGTATTTTTATACGCCGTCGTCGATTTGGTCGCGCCATAAAATAGTTGAAATTCCTTCTTTCACCCCCCGCCATAGGCGGGGGGGGTGAAAGATATTATCAATTAATTTGGACCACTACCCGATTTTGATTGCAATCTGTAAAATTTACGGACAGGTCTAATATCTTCCCCCCCAGCCGACTGTTGGGAGAAAGTTATAAAAATCAGACGCTTTTCAAACAAAACAGTTATAATCTATGCTACAACCGATTTTTTGATTAAACTTGTAAGTTGGCATACATCATGTTATGATACCATCATAGCTAATAGACCTGTCCGTAAACCTCACAGAGCGCAAACTATCGAAAAATGCATCACTTAAAAAATGGCTTTGCATCAAAATCTCCCGGGAAGTATTTTTATACGCCGTCGTCGATTTGGTAGTGACCCAAATTAATTGATAATATCTTCCCCCTCGCCTATGGCGGGTGGAAAAGAAGGGTTTTCAACTATTTTGAGACACGACCCCGTTATTGAGGTTCCCCTCATCCGGGGGAGAAAAAACAAAAATATAACTGTTTTAAAAAATTTTTGCTATAATAGCTTGGAGGTCATATTATGGATATAATAATAACCGGAAGAAAAGTAAATTTAAAAGACAATTTTAAAGACATGGTAAGAGACAAACTTGTTAAATTTGACAGAATATTTGGTGAAAGTGAAAAAGCTTACGTTACTGTTACCGTTGAAAATAGGTATCAAAGAGTAGAAATTACTATAAGGCATCAAAACAGAGTATATCGCTCTGAAAGCGATACTGATGATATGAATGAATCTTTGGATAACGCGGTAAATGCAATTGGCCGCCAGATACACAAAAATAAATCGAGACTTCAAAAACAAATCAAATCTGAAAGCATTGATGATTATATTGCTCACGCTGCGTGTGATTCATCCGGCGCGAATGAAAGTGAAAGCAAGATTGAGATTGCCAGAACGAAAAAGATACCGGTAAAACCCCTAAGCGTGGAGGAAGCAATTTTAGAAATGGATTTAGTCGGGCACCAATTTTATATGTTTACAAACTGTGAAACAGATGAAATAAATGTGGTATATAAACGCAAGAATGGTAAATACGGTCTTTTGGAACCGTCTGGGTATTAAGCAAAGCCGTTAAAAACCTGTTTGCGGGTAAGCAAGTAACAATCTTTTCGCAAATGCGATTGTGGCCCAAATTAGGTGATAATGGTTTTTCCCCCGCCGTAGGCGGGGGGGAAAACAAAAATGTCACTGTTTAAAAAGGTCTTTATTATAAATATAGGGGTATAGCTCAGTTGGTAGAGCAGTGGTCTCCAAAACCACGTGCCGAGGGTTCGAATCCTTCTACCCCTGCCAAGAAACAATGCTTATAGCTAATGCCCTTGAAAAAAGTTTAAATCAAAACCACCCCTAAAAGAGGTGGTTTACACAAAGCTTATGAACATAATTGTCTCAAAATTTCTTTCATACTATAGCTGCTTCGTTTGAAAAGCGTCTGATTTTTATGACTTTCTCCAAGCCGACGGCTGGGAGAGAGTACACGGATAAGTTTACTTTTGAGGGCTGTTTTAAATCGTAACAGATATACTTTTGTATTGATTATATATTGTTTTTTCCCTATACTTTGGGGTAAACAACACTATATGGTATTTGCACATCCGTTTGGTGTGTGACAGACCATTTGTTTTGTTTGACATGAAAATCACCTTTCTTTGTTTGAAAATTAGAGGTTTGAGCACTTCTAATCTTACTTGAAAGGTGATTTTCTTTGTGTAACTTTCGTTTCCGCATCTGCATAGCGGGTGGTTAATTAGACCTGTCCGTAAACCTCACAGAGCGCAAACTATCAAAAAATGCATCACTTAAAAAATGGCTTTGCACCAAAATCTCCTTGGAGTATTTTTATGCGCCGTCGTCGATTTTGGGTCATGTCTCAAAATAGTTGAAATCCCTTCTTTTCCCCACGCCTCGGGCGGGGGGGAGATATTATCAACTAATTGGACCCATCACCCGATTTTGATTGCAATCTGTAAAATTTACGGACAGGTCTATTGTTTCGCACGCTTTACGCGTTTAACTGACTAAAGTCTTTAAATTATCGCTCCGCCTTTGGCGGCGATGATTTACTCATATGGATCTTTTCGAGTGAAACAGCTATATCACCCTTGAAAAATGTCTAATTTTTTACTACTCTCTACCCGCGAGCCTGCGGAGAAAGAGTGCACAAATGAGTATGCTTTTTTTCAAGTAAAACAACTACAATCAAGGAGAGAATAATTATTGATTTTACCTTTACAAAAAATTAAAAGCATGATATAATATACATATATTATAGATTTTGGGGAAATAAAAATTATGTTAAATAAAAATATTCATCGTTTTTTGGTTCCTATCATAATACCAACTTTTATTATATCATTTGCTGCGGCAGTATGCCTGCGCTCAAAATTAAACAAAACACCACCAAAGATATGTACGGTATGCTTGGGAGACCTTGGAAAAGAAGGGTATATAAAACTACCATGCGGGCATGAGTTTCATAGAGAATGTATTGAAGGGTGGGTTCGCGTTTGTAAAACGGGAGTTGAATATGATACAGATGTTACCCTTGACGACGGCACTGAGGTACGCACAAACAATCGCGCGGCACCTAAACCCCCCAATTGCCCAACTTGCCGTGCCCCCTTTTGAATGGGACTGATACTAATTAATATCGTGTTTATATTTGTCTTTAATATCTTTTAATATTCCTGATGTGAATTCATCAAATTTAATTGTTTTGTTGTGCAAAAATAGGTATTCATTATATATTTTTTTTAGTTCTTCGGGGGTGAGTCCGGAAAGAGCCGAAAACCCATCCATAAAAATCCGCTGTTTATCAGAACTGTAAAAACACATAGACACAATACACGCATGTTCGCTTACTTGCCGGCAAAGTTTTTTGTCAAAACACTGGCTTGTAAGTTTGCTTACCAAATTTTTATACATAATTTCGCAACGTAAAAAATCGTATACTGAAAGAAGTTTTATGCCAAAACTCTTTCCGAAAACCATGATCGGTTCAATTAGTCCGACTTTACCTATATTTTTGTTTTCTGCGATATCCATAAATGTTCACTGCTCCTAATTATTATTTTTTGGTCATGTCTCAAAATAATTTAAATCCCTTCTTTTTCCCCCCGCCTATGGCGGGGGGATATGTTATCAACTAATTTGACCCACAACTGACCATGAGGTCGTGTCTCAAAATAATTGAAATTCTTTCTTTTTCCCCCGCCTGTGGCGGGGGGGAAGATATTATCAACTAATTTGACCTATCACCTATTTTTCTATCTAATATGAAACTATTCCTAAATTAAAAATCTAATATATAGCTGTTACGATTTAAAACAGCCATCAAAAGTAAATTTATCCGTGTACTTTCTCCCGGCCGACAGCCGGGTCGTGTCTCAAAATAATTGAAATCCCTTCTTCCCCCCCCCGATCCGGGCGGGGGGAAAGAATATTATCAATTAATTTGACCCATCACCGACGGCCGGGAGAAAGTTATAAAAATCAGATGCTTTTCAAACGAAACAGCTATAGTAAAAACTATTTTTCTGAACAGTTATATTTTTTCCTTTTCCCGCCGCAGACGAAAAAATGCACAAATAACGGCGTACTTTCAAATGATTTTCACTACATACTGATCATGAATCAAACTTCATATTTTATGACTGTTGCTTTTTAAAAAAGCAAATATGTTTTATATACCCTCTCCCCGCCGTTGGCTGGAAGAGGGCCATAAGGAATTAAGCGTTTTTCAAGGATATTAGCTATGATAAACCGCATAATATAGCTGCTACATTTGAAAAAAGTAAATTTATTTGTACGGTTTTTTCGGGACGGCGGGGAGAGAATAGTAAAAAATTAAACATTTTTCAAGAGCGTTATAACAAAAACCTTTTAAAACAGGTATATTTTTGTTTTTCCCCACACCTATGGGGGGAAGAAGGGATTCCAATTATTTTGAGGCATGGCCAATGTAAGCACAGTAAAAAACCTTTTAAAACAGTTATATTTTTGTTTTTCCCACGCCTATGGGCGGGGGTGAAGATATTATCAACTAATTTGACCCATCACCCTTTTTTCAAGTGAAACAGCTATAATATTAATTTTTATGAAGTATCGCTCTTATGTATATGACACTTTCGGCAATTTTTATACTGTCGGCTTTTTTCAAGATATAATTATTTCCGTCGTCTTGTATTTGGGTACCTATGGGGTAAGTGTCTAATCTTACCCCGGGGTCCCCTATGTATAAATATATTCCGTCATCATTTGAGCTATTATCTGTATCCATTAAATACGTATCACTATTGGGCCTGAATGGCTGTATAAAAGCCTGTACCTTTTGAACTGTGCTGTTGGCACTGTTTGTGATACTTACTTCATGGCCATATTTTCCAATAAGTTCGCTTACAGATATATTCATACGCTTCCTATCCTTTCGAATACAAATTCTTCGTCATTCAATAAATCCGATACACTGCTTCTGGCATCTCTCCATACAGCAAAAGCTATTTGCAGACTTGCTTTCGTATCACTTTTAACGCTTACATCACCCGCTTTAAAAGATTCAAGTCCGCCGCTGGATGCTCTATACAATGCATATTTATAAAAGGCTAGAGCGGCTGCAGCGGCGCCTAACCTTCTGCTATTGCTTTCTGTGTCGATTCCCTCTTTGACGTGCGAAGTTATCTCCTCTATAGATTCACTGCACAGTGCAGCCCATGGCGCGGCTTGGTCTGTTTTTAATCCCGCGATTATAGAAAACCTTTCAAGAACTTCTTGTATATTCAAAATAAATCATTCCTTATTTTTTATAATAAAATTTTTTTAAAGCAGTGGCATTTTTGGTTTTTCCCCCGCCTATTGCGGGGGAAAACGTAAGTAGCATTACTATTTATAATAAAAATTTTTTAAAGCATCGGTATTTTTTGATTTTTCCTCCGCCTATTGCGGGGGAAAACATAAGTAGCATCACTATTTATAATAAAAATTTTAAAAAGCAGCGGCATTTTTTTCCCTCGCCTGTGGCGGGGAAAACGTAAGTAGCATCACTATTTATAATAAAAATTTTTTTAAAGCAGCGGCATTTTTCTTTTTTTCCCCCGCCTATTGCGGGGGAAAACGTAAGTAGCATTACTATTTATAATAAAAATTTTTTTAAAGCATCGGTATTTTTTGATTTTCCCCCGCCTATTGCGGGGGAAAACGTAAGTAGCATTACTATTTATAATAAAAATTTTTTTAAAGCAGTGGCATTTTTGATTTTTCCTCCACCTATTGCGGGGGAAACGTAAGTAGCATCACTATTTATAATAAAAATTTTTTTAAAGCAGTGGCTTTTTTGTTTTTTCCCCCGCCTGTGGCGGGGGAAAAACGCAAGTAGCACTATATTATCTTTAAAATTTTTACTGTATTTTTACGATTGAGCACTGTAAGTGAGTACTTTTACCGCATCTTTAAAGAGCCTTGAAAATCCTGCCGCTATACTTATTGTTGCTCTTTCAAGCTGCCTGTCGATTACTTTATCGTAGTCTACCAAGATATCTCCGCTTTGAATCATTTGCAGAGCACAACTTTTATCAAATCCAAGTACTGTATTTGCGGCCACACTCGGTGCTATGAATAAACTTGCTCCCATTGGCGTAAGTACTTTACCTGTTCCTTGAAAATACAGTCCGGTTATTGAGTCTTTCATATCTGAAAGCGCTAAAATCTCTTTGACTAACCCCGCAGACGCAAGCATTGTATTTAGTCTGTACGGTGAAACTGCCTCCCAAAGCTCCAGCAAATGATCGTATGTAATGGCCGCCCCCGTTTCTTCTACCACATCTGCGGCATCACCGCTTGTTCCGTCCCCGCTGATTAATGCGTTTACGGCGTCTGTTAAAAGTTCATTTGCTATATCTGCTCCAATTCTTTTGAGTATTACGGTTAATACGTCCAGATTTTGGAATCTTAAAGCCTCGTATGAAGATGAAAATACCCTGCCGTGTTTCTTTAATGATATTAATTTATCTTTTGTCCTTACATTTACATTGCGTATCGCAGCGCCTTCCGCTACGGAATTATTTTCCGAAGATTCGGTTGCGGATGATACGGCTCTATAGTCAATGCTGTCTACTTTTGTTGTAGTTGCCAAAATTGATTTTAATATGTCGCATTCTGCCACACCCTGCCGCACCGCTCTTGCGATGAATTCCGGGAATAATACTGCTGAATCCGTAGTGCTAAAAAACTTTTCGACCATATTGCAGTCAGTACCGCTTACTTTTATATCAAATTTTTTTAACTGCCTTTGATAAGCGTCTAAACCTTCAAGCTCTGTTCCTTTATAGTTCACGGTTGGATCTAGTGACTCTAAAACTTGTGTGAAGTTCTTTGAACCTACTGTGTACATACCTTTTTCTAATTTTATTGAATTACAAAATGCCATTTTATTTTCCTCCTGTATATATTAATTTGTTTTTATATAATAAAAACTTTTTAAAATAAATTATATTTTTGTTTCTTTTCCTCTACCGCAGGCGAAGGGAAACCCTAATAACGGTATGCTTTTATATTTGAAAAAAGTAAATTTGTTTGTACGGTCTTTCCACGCAAGCTCGCGCGAGGAGAGAGCAGTAAAAAATCAGACCTTTTTCAGGTGATGAGCCGAATTAGTTGATAATATCTTTTCCCCCTCGCCGATTTGCGTCAGAGAAAGAAGAAGTTCCAACTATTTTGAAGCATTACCGCTTTTTCAAGGGCGTTATAGTAAAAGCCTTTCGAAACAGTGATATTTTGTTTTTTCCCCCCTGCGTTCGGCTGAGAAAAAACGCAAGTAATACCACGTTTTTAATACTAATTTCAATTATAAATATCAGTTTGTATCCGTTACTTTTTCCGCGAGCCTGCGGGGAAAGCAAATCAAACACACATCGGATTTTTAATTAGAAATAGTATAAATGGTTTTTGCTATAGCTATAAATGATTTTTACTATATTTTGAATTGTGTATTATTTACGTTTTCTACATTTTTTTTAATTTCACCAAATTGAGGTTTTGCCGGCAAAACTTTAGCGTATTTTTCTTTATAAGAGTCCCTGAAAGATTTAAGTTCCTCAATTGAAAGTTTGTCTATTACCCCTTTCATAACGTTTGCCATACCGGGTTCGAGCACTGCTGAAAGTTTAAATACTTCACTTTTTAAATCTTTTTGATATGTCTCGCCGACTTTAGCTTTTTTTTCAAGATCTTCTATGATGTTATAAAGGTCTTGAGACTGGCGCTTATTAAGGCTGATTTCTTTACCTGAACTTAGCTCTTTAATGATATCTTCCATGTTTTTATCACCTCCATTCAGGCGGGGTATATATTCCTTGATAACACCGGCTTCTTTTTGCGCCGGAACTGCTACAAAAGACCATTCATAAGCGTCTGTCGGATTATCAAGGATAGCATAACAAAGATCAACGGAACCTGATTTTTTGTAATGTTTGCCTTTGCGGTGTTCACAGCCAACTTTTTTTATATCTTTACCGCAGATGGAGCATGTCACGTTTTCCACTGCACACCCTACACTCACCTCCTTTATAATTCCCGAATCTACCGACATTATAAAATCTTCATTTTTCTTAAGCCTTGGCATGTACGCCTTCGCAACAACTCTGTAATAAGGTTCGCCTATTTTGTTTTCGCGCCCGGCTACTTTTTCAACCGCAGCGGAAAATATTCTTGCCGTCTGATTTTCGCTTTTCATATCATGATTTAAAATTCCGGTCGAACCTACAAAAAGTTCAGATAGTTTTTCGAGAGCCTGAGGCGTAAATTTTTCGTTGTCTCTGTCAATGTCATTGTCGCAGAGCACTACGGAAAATACGTATACTTCTCCCCCTTTAAGTCTTTTTCTGGTAAATGCATTTATAAGATCTAAATCTTCTTTGGAAATGTTGCTGTTTTCTGCTGACTTTATGATGAATCCGTCTTTCATTACTTTTTCTCCTTTTCCTCATTAATGCTTTGTGTTATTCTCGTTTTTGTCGCGCCATAAAATAGCTGAAATTTCTTCTTTCACCCCCGCCTATGGCGGGGGCAAAAGATATTATCAATTAATTTGAACCACTGCCCTCGTTTTCATTGATTCTTTGTTCGATTTCTCTTGCTTTGGCATTGTTAAGCCTTGCGTTGGAAAGCTTTGGTCATGTCTCAAAATAGTTGAAATCCCTTCTTTCCCCCCGCCACAGGCGGGGGTGAAAGATATTATCAATTAATTTGGATCACTGCCCTCTTTTTCATTGATTCTTTGCTCGATTTCTCTTGCTTTGGCGTTGTTAAGCCTTGCGTTGGAAAGCTTTGGTCATGTCTCAAAATAGTTGAAATCCCTTCTTTCACCCCAGCCTATGGCGTGGGAAGATATTATCAATTAATTGGGGCCACTACCCTCGTTTTGGTCGCGCCATAAAATAGTTGAAATTTCTTCTTTCACCCTATCCAATGGCGGGGAAAGATATTATCAATTAATTTGGATCACTGCCCTCGTTTTGGTCGCGCCATAAAATAGTTGAAATTCCTTCTTTCACCCTAGCCAATGGCGGGGGGAAGTTATTATCAATTAATTTGAACCACTACCCTCGTTTTGGTCGCGCCATAAAATAGTTGAAATTTCTTCTTTCACCCTAGCCAATGGCGAGGGTGAAAGATATTATCAATTAATTTGGATCACTGCCCTCGTTTTCATTGATTCTTTGCTCGATTTCTCTTGCTTTGGCGTTGTTAAGCCTTGCGTTGGAAAGCTGCAGTTCATCCTTGAGATTGACGTTTTCCCAAACAATTTTATAGTCGCTGATATATCCGCTAAGGCCCAACCAAATATTACATATTTTATTTATAATCGGATTAAGTAAACGCCTGTATCCTTCAAGTTCACTGCTTAATATGTCTGCCTGCTGGTTAGACATTGTCTCCGTCGTAGACCAGGAAAGCCCTAATAAAAACGGCGGTATCGAAAGTTTACTTATGATTTGTTCGAGCATTTGCCTTACCGGTACTTGACTGTCAAGTATCTGATTGTCTGCTCCGATTACCTTTATGCCAACGTCTCCGACTGCTATAAAATCACTTGGGTGGTTACTGTCTTTCATAGCTCGCCCCCACTGCTCGGCTATTTGTTTTGCTCTGTCTTTTGCGTATGCTCTTTCGCCCGCGTCGGAGGACGGTTTATATGTAACCGCAAATCTGACGTTTCCGATTCTTTCCCAATTAGTACCTATACTGTTATAAATTTTGAGTAAAATATTACTTATAAATGGTAAACCTTTCATTATAGAGTTGCCGTATATATGCCCCGGTTCGGGATTAAGCGCAGAAATCAATATAAGTTCCGGATATTTTATTTCCTCAGATTCTCCGTTTTCTTTTTTTCTGCAAATTTTAAGTTTTAACGGGCTGCTATCCACTTTAAGTTCAACATCTCCTAAAAATGCGTTATAAAGAGCTTTTATTCTATTCCCGTCTCCATTTACAACTATTTCGCCAACAGCTGTACCATAAGTTAAAAGCTGGTTTAAGTGAGTCAAAATAAAACTGCTTGCCCCAAGCCCACAAGCGTTGACTTGTACGCCTTGCATAAATTTATTGATTTCATATTCTATGTCTTTATCTTCACAGGAAATTCTAAAATCCCCAACGAGTCTTACTATCTTGGATGTTGCAGCATCTATAATCGGCACGGCTTCTTTAAGCGTTGAATATAATTTCATTTCAAATCCGGTTAAAGGATTATAATTTTCTATGGCACTGAAAGGATGCCTTACGTTTAAGTCCGATGATACTGTTTGTACAGCGGCTTCTTTGCTCTTCTTGCTTCGGAAAAACTCCACTTTTATCGCTCCTTTTATCTTTTTGCGGCTAACGCAAAAAATGGTTCGTCGTCATCCGCCATGATTGTTGTTACAAAATATCGTATATCGTCCATCGCATGGTCGTTTTCTTTTACGGGCGTATCTTTTGTTCCTCCCTTCCCCCATCTGTAAAGCGAGAATTCCCTCATTGAGTTTTCGCAGGTGATGCATATTTTAATTCGCCCTTGTTTCAGCGCACTTGCCACTTCTCTTATGCCATCAACAACGTTATTTTTGGCGGGTATTACATTAAACCTCCCATATCTCCTGATTAAAGTTATAAAACTTGCAGCTGAGGGGTCAACTGTGATGCAACTTATGTATCTGTCCCCAACCAAATTACATAAACATTTATAATGTTCTTCATCCGTGCGTGTTTCACCTTCTTTGCGCGAATCATAATAATATTCATCTATTCTGTACCATATACTCTCACGTTCCCCCCAAAGTCCGCAGGAAGTGGGGTTTACAATGCCATAATCACAAGACGCCGCATACCTTGAAAATTCAAAACTCGGCACGCCGCAAAATGCATTTTCTTTTGTCATATAAGGGTAAATGAGGCCTTCAACCGCTACCCATCTTCCTTCTATAAATCTTTGATAAAATGTGCCTGTGTAGAGCTTTTTATATCTTGCCGCCACACTTTCCGGTAGCGACGGATTATCCGACATCTTAAAATGTAAATAAAATGCGTTTTTCTGTTTTTTTGATATTATCCATTCTTTATAAAACCAATGCCCCGGGTATTCCGGATTGCAGTTAAACCAAAATTTAGACCCATATACAGAGCACCTTGCCAAGGCTTGTTCTACAAAAGATTTCGGCATTAACGCAACTTCATCGAAAAATATTCCTGCAAGCGTAATCCCTTGTATTAAAGAAGATGAAGCTTCATCTTTACCGCCAAATAAATAAAATATGTTATATCTGCCGTCATAACTTATCTCTATTATATTTTCCGATATTTTTTGTCTGCATAAAAAACCAAGGTCTGTAAGGATGGGGATCAGAGGCGTTACAACGTTTCTTCTAAGGGACCTTATGGTCTTACCGCAAAGGGCAAATGCTACGTTATTAAACCTATAAAATGCCCATAAAACAAAGCTTATTGACATACAAACCGTCTTACCGCTTCTTATGGCTCCATCGCATATAATCGCGTCATATTTCTCGTATTTACTGTTTCTTGCCCACCATGTAAGCACTTTAATTTGTTTTTCAGAAAAAGGTACTAATTCCAAAATTTACTACCTCCTTGCTGTTTATAGCTGTTGTTTTTTAAAAAGTAAATTTGTTTTTGTGCATTCTCTTTTCCGCACTATCAGTGGGGAGAAAGGCATGAAAAACCAGGCATTTTTAAAAATAAATTTGTTTTTGTGCATTCTCTTTTCCGCACTGTCGGCGGGGAGAAAGGCATGAAAAATCAGGCATTTTTAAAAATAAATTTGTTTTTGTGTATTTTCTCCCCACTGTTAGCGTGAAGAAGGGCATGAAAAACCAGACATTTTTTAAAAATATTAGCTATATTTCTCTTCCTTATTTAAAGACTCTATTCCTTTTTCCAATGCATAGTAAAATGGATTTATATCATTTTTTTGTCCTATATCCACCTGCTCAAGCTTTTCAAGCGCTTTTATCCTGTCAAAAAATTTTATTTCCATTGCTCCGTCTTTGGGTTTCTTTATCTCCGCTATATTAAATAGATCCATCTCTTCTAATAATTTATAATCCAAATTATCAGAATATAGCAGTTTTACCGCGTCAGTTATATTCCCGAATGCCAAACGTTCATAGCCTATGCATGCTTTATATAGTAAATTTTTCTTTTTGTCTTCATAAAGGCGCTGTATTTCCTCTTTTATTTCCTCATTTGAAAGCAGTGATATTGAGTCTTTTTCAAAATTACTTTCGAGTCCCGCTAATATTGAGGCCTCTTTCACATTACCTGTGTTTATATAGTAATAACAAAAGTTCTTTTCCTTTTTAGTTAAGCGTTTTTTAGTATTTGGCTCCATATTTTTCTCCCCTTTAAACTCTTTTACAATATTACTGAAGAAACCATGTTTTGTTGTCTATATTAAGTCAAATATTAAAAAATTTTTTTATTTTTATATAGTAAAAACCTTTTAAAACAAAAATGCCACTGTTTTAAAAGGTTTGTACTATACTATAGCTATTTCGTTTGAAATGTGTCTGATTTTTTATAACTTTCTCCCCGCCGACGGCGGGGAGGAAGTACTCGAATAATTTTACTTGTGAGGAC
>JAISWM010000011.1 GCA_031270785.1 Oscillospiraceae bacterium | reverse complement strand
CGTAACAAAGTCGATTTTATTTTTTTACCCTTTGCCAATTTATTTATCCTTTATTTCTCTCATTACGTTTTTTATTGTCAGGCTGTTTAAATCAAAAGATCCTTTATTAACCCCGCCATATTTTTCATACAATTCGTCAGCCTGCCGGAAAACAGCATCAAAGCAAGCCTGCATTAAATATGTTGTTTTACTTTCATTTCTTAATTGCCCAAACGTATTATATAATTTATTAATATTAGACCAGTACGCTTTTCTTATCTTAACATCATCATCATAATGATTTATTTTATCCGCGTAGTCTACTGCCATACTAAATATTTGCATAGATTTATTTTGCATTTTTGTAATTATATTTTCCACTAATTGCTGGTCTGCTGAATCAGGCGCAAAATAGAATAACATAAAATTTGCGTTTGCGTTTCCTGTTAAATCACTCTGTAACAAAAAATTATCTATAGTCTTCGGATAGCCTTTTTTAATATAATCAGGCGCATCCGCTCCAGGCAGTAATGCCATAAAATAATTTTTAGCGCATCGCCACATAAATCCTTTTATTGCTTCTCTGTTATTTTCTAACTGCCTGACTCTTTTAATGACAAGATTAATACACCGCGCTTCCAAAACATGATCTGGAATTGTCTTAAACAACAGCCCATACTTTTTTGTAAAAATACCGGTATGTATTTCGTTAAGATAATTTATTGATTTGTCTATCAATCCCCTGGCCCTGCGAAACTTATTTTCTTTGGTCAAATGATTGAATACGCCGCACCCAGACTTTTTTGCAAGAATGCATATCTCATGTATAATCGCTTCCGCCCACTCATTTTTATTTTCAATAGCTATTAAAGACTCCATATTTTTACTCTCACAATTTATTATAAGATTTTCGTTTGTTACATTTCTTTCGTCCGCACATTCTATTTCAACAAAACATTGTAATTCCGGCTTTTTATGTTTAATGCACTGACTATTAAAAACAAAAGGATTATCACGGACAAACAAATGAATTATTTCAAGAGGCATCCCAACATAATACCCAGATGTATGTTTTTTTAGCCACATTACCTGTACTTTAGAATTATCGCTGATTTTTATATCCGACAATGAATTCATGTTATAGCTTATCTTTTTACGATCCACATTAAAAATCTTGGCAAGCAGCTTTGTAGACAACGACCATAACCTGTTGTCAGCACTATCGTCATAGGGCCGTAACCTGCCCCCAAGCCAATTCTGAATATAAAAATCAATTATAGCGACCTGTAAAGTAGTCAGACCTAATGATGCCGCCGCACGAACCGAAATATGCTGATATTCCTCGTAAATCAATTTTTCCTGTCTCATAAAATTTCCTAAGTACCCCCTACTTATTATTATAGACTTAATTTTTTCCTATTTTTGACTATTCCTGACTTTCCCAAAATTCAGCCTCTAAAAACCCTCCTAAATCTAAAAAAGTGAATAAACCGCTTTTTAAAGGCATTTTCTAAAACAGAATAAATTTAAGAAAAGATTTAACTTTTATATTATTTAATATATATAAATTTATTTAATGGGAATATATTATATAATTTAAATTTAAAGAATTTAAATTAGTAAATATCAGTTTTTTAAACTGGTAGGTATTTATATTTATATAAATACCTAATATATAATATTAATGGGGATAAATTTCACCCCCCATAGGGGGATAAATTTCACCCCCCTTTTATTGTTTTTGCTCATTTTTACCGTTTTTATGCAAAAAAAGGGGGTAAAAACTTTTGCCCCCTTCCGCTAAATTTAAGGCCGGTGAACTATTCCAAACCGCCTATTTTTTTGTTTTTAGCTGGTTTTTTGAGATCTTTACAAAATATAACAAGCAGAAATACCTTAACAACTATATAGTAATATTAAAAATTTAGCCAGAAATAATTTCTATAATAATAAGTCTAGGGGTAAAAAATGAAATAATGAGTGATTTGAATGACCATAGAATGACGGTACGGGAATTGGCTGTACAGTTTGGAGGCAGTATCCATACGATAACAAACTATGCGAATAAGCTGTTTTCCGATAAGTTACGGAACGGAATCAAAACATACTTTAGTGAACAAGAAGCTACGTTGATTCTGGATAGCATTAAACATGGAAAGGGAGATAGCCCTACGGCAAAGACCTTGTATGAGGTGATACAAGGTATGGAAACGGCGCTGACGCCGGTCTTAAAACTTACGCAGCTTACCGAGTTGATTGAAAAGTCCCATCGGGAGATTGAAGCAATTAAGGATGCGGAGATTGCCCGGTTAAGGTTTAGAGTGAAGCAAGAAAGAATTAAGAAAGACCAGGAACGGCAGGCAAAGGAAGCAGTTCAAATCCGCCTGTCAGAACATGAAGAATGGTACTCCGTAAAGCGGGTATTAATTGAGACCGGAAAAGAATATTTTTGGAAACCTTTAAAAAAATATAGCCGCCGGCACGGATATACCGTACAGAAAACTTTTGACAAAAACTATGGGGAAGTAAACGCATATCACCAGGATGTATGGAACGCGGTTTACGGACTTGAATTGTAGGGGGAAAAATGGACTATATCCGCTTGTTCAATGAGTACCGGATACCTTTTGATTTATCGTATTTGAAGTCAGGTTGGGTGAATATTCAATGCGTATATTGTAATGATGCCTCAATGCATTTAGGGTTTAGCGTAAACGATGATTTCTGTAATTGTTTCCGTTGTGGCGGCCATAATTTACGGATGACTTTAATCAAATTACTGAATGTTCCCGCAAATATCCTGGATCAAATTTTAGAGCCTTTTCAAACAAAAAGTAAAATTCTTTCAAGACTAAATGAGAAAGAAAAACTAAACAAAAATAAAATAGAACTACCGGATTTTCCCTTGTCAAAGGCGGAAAAAAATTATTTGCTGGACAGACATTTTAATCCGGACGATTTGATAAAAAAATACCGTATCCAGGGCGGGGGTTATGTGGGTGATTGGAAGAATCGGATAATTATACCGATCTATCTAGGAGGTAAATTGGTATCATGGGTAAGCAGGACTATAATTAAAGACAGAGAGCCTCGCTATAAAAATCTTGAAAATCATTTGTCCGTTATCGATCCCAAGAAAATATTTTTCAATCTCGATAACTGCCGGAATGATTATGTGATAGTAGCCGAGGGGCCGTTTGATGTAATGCGTTTTGGAGATAACAGCGTTTGCGGGTTTGGAACTACGTTGACCAGGGCACAGTTAATGTATTTAAGCAATCGTTTTAAAAAAATTTATTTTATGTTTGACAACGAAAGGATAGCGCAAAAAAAGGCAAGAGAACATGCCATGCTGACACAAGGGTATGGCATAGATAGCTTCATTATCGATTTTTCAGATTATGGGTATAAGGACATAGGAGAAATGCCGCCATTTAAAGTAAAGCAGTTAAAGAGGGAATTAGGATTTTGATCCGCCGAAAAATAGGAAAAATTTAAGTCTATAATAATTAGTAGAGGGCGGATGAAATATAATAAGGTGGGAGATCGGAAGAGCACACGTCTGAACTCCAGTCACTCCAT
>JAISWM010000092.1 GCA_031270785.1 Oscillospiraceae bacterium | reverse complement strand
CATTTTTTCAATTCTTGCTTGGTTATTCATTTTTATCACCCAAAATATTGTTTTTTAAATTCTAATGGCGATTGTATCATGTTTTCGTATTTTCGGACAGGTCTATTTATCCGTGTACTTTCTCCCAGCCGTCGGCTGGGAGAAAGTTATAGAAATCAGACGCTTTTCAAACGGAACAGCTATAGTTGTTTCACTTGAAAACGGAACAGCTATAGTTGTTTCACTTGAAAAAGGGTGATGGGTCAAATTAGTTGATAATATCCTTCCCCCTACCGATTCGCGGGGAGCGAAAAAAGAAGTTTCAGCTATTTGGGGGCGTGGCCAAAATCTAAATTTTAGCAATCATCGCCCCGCCGATAGGGGGGCGATGATTATTCACATGGCTTTTTTCAAGTGAAACAGCTGTATGTATGTCCGTATATTAAATTATAGCAAAAACCATTTAGAAATGCGGTATTATGTGCGTTTTCCCTCCCGCCAACTTGCGGGTGGGAAGATATTATCAACTAAGTTGCTATAATTTTATTATTTTAGCGCGATTTGCATCTGAATTTTTATATTCTTTAGAAAAATCAAAATCTTTAAAACTTAAATCAATGCAAATATCACTTAGCGGCACCATTACGAAATCTCGCTGTTTAATCCCGGGATGAGGTAATGTAAGATTATCATCAGAGCTAACTACACTGTCGTATAAAAGCAAATCGATGTCTATATTTCTTGGGGAAAATCTATATTTTCTTTCCCTTCCCAAACCTGCTTCTATTCCTAAACACGCCCCTAAAAGCACGTGGGGGGAGAGCTTTGTAAAAACCTTTATGCAGGCGTTTACGTACATATTTTGAACATCCGGTACCATAAATGGGGGCGTTTCGTAAAAATGCGATGAAGCTAAAATTTCCGTATTGGGTAAAAAAGAAATTGCCTTTACAGCCATTTTAATATTCTGTGCTCTATCTCCTAAATTAGACCCCAACCCCAGTATCGCTTCAGGCATTATAGTCATCTCTCTTCCTTTTTATTTTAACTCCGACGTATTTAAATTTTACAAAATTTATAGGAGCGTCCGGTTTCTTTACAGTAACCTTTAATTTATATATATCTTTAAAATTAGTAAATAAACTTTTTGAAATCTCTTCAGATAATCTTTCTATTAAATTGAAACCGGAATTTTCCGCCACGTCTTTTATATTCTCGCAAACCTTGACATAATCTATTGTTTTATCAAGTTCATCGCAAAAAAACGCCGAATTTTCTTTTACATATATTTTGCAGTTAATTATAAAAACTTGACTTTCTGCCTTTTCTTCAGGGGTTACTCCGTGTTTTGCTAAAACACTCAGCCCTTTGATAACTATCTTGTCCAATATCTTTTTCTCTTTCTTTGCAAATTTTATCTGATATTTTCAGCGCCTGGACTGTCTCTTTTACATCATGCACCCTTAAAATATCCGCTCCGTTTATGCTTGCAATTACCCCCGCCGATAAGGACCCCGCCACCCTATCCTGCGCCGGCGGATTACCGCAGGTATACCCTATTACACGTTTTCTTGAAACCCCTACCAGAAAAGCATTTTGAGGAATTTTATATTTTTTTATATTTTTTATAATATCAAGATCATCCTGATAATTTTTTGAAAAACCTATTCCCGGGTCAAAACACATTCTTTGAAGATCTATGCCAAAATTAGCTGCTTTTTTAAGTTTATTTTCAAAAAAATTTTTCATCTCAATGCCTTCAAAACCGTAGGTTATTATAATACCGCAATCAGAGCCTTTACATACCTCAAACATGCCTTCATTTTCAAAACCATAAACATCATTTATTATATCCGCGCCCATAAGCAGCGCTTCACTGGCGGTTTTAGGATAAAACGTATCTATAGATATTGGTATATTTAATTTTCTTTTTATCCCTTCTAAAACGGGGAACAATCTATCAAGTTCCTCGTCGGGTGATATTTTAGTATACCCTGGGCGAGTAGATTGCGCGCCGATGTCCAGTATATTCGCGCCCTCTTTTTCTATCTCAAAAGCTCTTTTTATAGCTTTTTGCGCGTTTAACCACTTCCCGCCGTCTGAAAACGAATCCGGCGTTACGTTGAGTATTCCCATTATATAAGTTTTTTTGCCTAATTCCAGGCTATATTTTCCGCATTTAAAAATTTTCATATTTCCTATTTCCTATTTTGGCCATGTCTCAAAATAATTGAAACTTCTTCTTTATCCCCCCGCCATAGGCGGGGAGGAAAGATATTATCAATTAATTTAATCCACTACCGTTTTCTTCCTGCTTACAGCTGCTACATTTGAAAAAAGTAAATTTGCTCTTGTCCGTAAATTTTACAAATTGCAATCAAAATCAACGGTCCATGTTTCAAAATAGTTGAAATCCCTTCTTTTCCCCCGCCATAGGGGGGGGAGAAAGATATTATTAATTAATTTGACCAACTACCAAATCGACGACGGCGTATAAAGGTACTCCCGAGAAATTTTGGGTTATGTCTCAAAATAATTGAAACTTCTTCTTTCTCCACCCCCGCCATAGGCGGGGAGAAAGATATTATCAACTAATTTGACCAACTACCAAATCGACGGCGGCGTATAAAGGTACTCCCGAGAAATTTTGGGTTATGTCTCAAAATAATTGAAACTTCTTCTTCCCCCCCGCTTTCGTCTGGTGGGAAAAACGTAAATAATACTACGTTTCTAAATGGTTTTTGCTATAAAAGTTTATACTTTTTAAGTTAAACCACTATATTAGCTATACCTTTAATTTAAAAGTTCAAAAATCTCGCTTCTTATTTTTTCTTTGGTTCTTGCGTTTCCTCTGAAAGCTATTGTTTTGGTTTTAGACCCTATAGCCCTAGTTCCCCTCACCGTCATGCAAGTATGCTCCGCGTCGATTGCTACCGCTACTCCGTGCGGTTCAAGTTCGTTGTTTATAAAATCTGCTATTTCAGATGTAAGCTTTTCTTGCACTTGAATTCTTTTTGAAAAACTGCCTACTATTCTTGCAAGTTTGGAAAGTCCTATAACTTTCCCCATGCTTGGAATATACGCTATGTGTACCACCCCGACAAACGGTAACAAATGATGTTCGCACGTAGAGCTGAATGGTATGTCTTTCACGAGTATTACCTCATCGTAGTGGCTTTCATCAGTAAAAATTTTAACGTGTTTTTTTACGTCCTCGCCCATACCGCTGCAAAGTTCTTCTAGCATATCTGCTACCCTTCTTGGCGTATCTAAAAGGCCGCTTCTGTTTGGATCTTCGCCTATAGCTACCAGTAATTCATATATTAGTTTTTTTACTTTTTCTTTATCTACCACTAAAATTCTTCTTTCTTAATGACATAAAATTTGGCCATGTTTCAAAACAGTTGAAGCTTCTTCTTTTCCCCCCGCCTTCGGCGGGGGGAAAAGATATTATTAACTATTTTAAATTACCACCGGATTTTTTGGCCATGTTTCAAAACAGTTGAAGCTTCTTCTTCCCCCCCGCCTTCGGCGGGGGGGAAAATATATTAGACCTGTCCGTAAATTTTACAGATTGCAACCAAAATCGACGACGGCGTATGAAGATACTCCAAGGAGATTTTGATGCAAAGCCATTTTTTAAGTGATGCATTTTTCGATAGTTT
>JAISWM010000040.1 GCA_031270785.1 Oscillospiraceae bacterium | reverse complement strand
ACCAAAATCGACGACGGCGTATGAAGATACTCCAAGGAGATTTTGATGCAAAGCCATTTTTTAAGTGATGCATTTTTCGATAGTTTGCGCTCTGTGAGATTTACGGACAGGTCTATTATAACAAAAATCATTTAAAAACGTGGTATTATTTACGTTTCCCCCCGCCATAGGCGGGGGGGAAACAAAAATGTCACTGTACACTTGAAAAGAGTAAATTGGTTTTTGGGGTCTCTTCACTGCCGGTGGTAGGGGAAAGCTATTATCAACTAATTTGACCCACAACCCACAAAAGAGTATGATTTTTTTAAGTAAAACAACTATAAATCAGGTGTTATGTGAAAAGTTGTTTTTTAAAAAATAAATATAAATAAAAACAATCACTTGACATTTTTTATCAAAAATATATAATGAATTATAATTTCATATTCAATAAAGGGTCATGTCTAAAAATATAGCTGTTCCGTTTGAAAAGCGTCTGATTTCTATAACTTTCTCCCAGCCGTCGGCTGGGAGAAAGTACACGGATAAATTTACTTTTGAGGGCTGTTTTAAATCGTAACAGCTATAGTTGAAATCCTTTCTTTCATCCCCGCATACTAGCGGGGGAAAAGATATTATCAACTAATTTGGCCCACCACTCAATAAAGGAGTGATGTTTATGTCGCCACCTAATATAGAAAAAGTACAACCAAATGAATTGCCAAGGTATGTTCAAAAAATTGTAAAATGTAGCTATCAATGCGCAATATCTCGGGAAGATATCGATCCTTTGTTAGAATGTGATAGGCGTATGCTAATAGAAATTAAAGTTTTAAGAAAATTAATAGGGCAACAAACGTTTACTTTTAGAGAAATTTCTTTTGAAAAATTATACCAGCGAACTGATAACCAATGCGACATAATAGTCGACATACTATCAAATTTCTTAACGCAATACAAAAAAGTGTGCACAGCATATTTTAGCCCTGTAGTAATTATAACTAATATCAAGGATTTGGATAAATTATTCCTATCTTTACGTGCTTATTATGAAGACTGTTTAAAATTAATTGAACGGATTAAAAGTAAAAAAATCTGGGAACAGTGCCACCATAAATTCGACGATATTGATTTTAAATGGAAGCGTGGTGATGGCAATGGACACAAAAGTGTAAAAATTTTTAATTTAATACAGCAAGGTATTATAGAGCCGATATTTTTAGCCGCAACGACAATAGTAGCAAATGAAAAAGCATTAAAAAAGAAAACTCATCATGCTCAGCGTTTTTTTGAAGAAAATGCTAAACAGCTCAAAGTAGTTACAGAAAAAGTAGTCGTACGAATAGAACAAGGCGTTTTATATCCCTGCAGTTGGTTAATAGCCAATTCTGGCGCAGCGGTTGAGGGGCAAAAGGGTAAAAAAATTGAAATGTGTAGCGATTCCATACCGGAAATCGATACCAAAACATCACTTCTTAAATTAAAATTAAAAAATATTAAAAAAATAGTAGAACAAATATTAAAAAGCATAAAATATTGTGACGACTCTATTGTTGGGTTACTTGTTACACTAAAGTCTCTTCTTAAAGAAATGGTTAACCTTGCAAATGAAGTTTTTGAAATATTGAAAGATCCAAATACTACAGAAGAACAAAGGAAAACTAAAATTATTTCAGTAACTAAAAAAATTAAAGAGCTTCTAAATGACATAGAAACTGTAGCTGAAAAAGTAAAATGGGATGAAAACAGACCGGAAGAAATGGGACAAAACGCGCTAAAGATAAATAAAGAGTTTTACAAAGTGTTAGAAAAATTAGAAAATTTAAACGATAATCCCAATATTGCAAAACTGCAATCAACTATGGCGCAGTTGAATACGTCCAAACCACACGCAATAATAACATTTGTAGCCAAGTATGGGAAATATATCATAACGGCACTTGGAATTTTGGCAGCATTATTATAGTTTATTGTTGACATTTTGAAAATATCATAGTAACTTATTAGCGAGTATACTAAGTAATTGCGCATATTAACAATATGTGAGGAAAGTCCGAACTCCACAGAGCAAAATAACGGCTAACAGCCGCCGGGGGCGACCCTAGGGAAAGTGCAACAGAAAATTACCGCCATATATTATAGTGAGATTTTTTTAAAAACAATGACATTTTTGTTTTCTCCCACAATAAAGTCAGGTTGTGGGTCAAATTAGTTGATGATATCTTTCCCCCCGCTGAACGCGGGGAGGAGAAAAAAGAAGTTTCAACTATTTTAAGACATGATCCAAAGTCGGGAGCAAAAACGGGGTGTGGGTCAAATTAGTTGATAATATTTTCCTCCCCGCCAGAACGCGTGGGAGAAAAAAGAAGTTTCAACTATTTCAGGCACGACCGAGTTTATACTTCATAAATGATTTTTACTATGATATGGTAAGGTTGAAAAGGCGAGGTAAGAGCTCACCAGTATTTAGGAGACTAAATAGCTGTGTAAACCCTATTTGGAGCAACACCGTGGTTTGTGGATGTATTAAACGCTTGCTCGGCGGCATTCACTTAAAGGTGGCACTATGCTGGTGACGGCAACGCACAGCTAAGATAGATAATTACTCTCGACAGAATTCGGCTTATCGGTATACTCAAATATTTATTGATAATCATATGTTATATAGCTGTTTCGTTTGAAAAGCGTTTGATTTTTACAACTTTCTCACAGCCGTCGGGTTGGGAGAAAGTGCACGGATAAATTTACTTTTGAGGACTGTTTTAAATCGTAACAGCTATAGTGGATACTTTTGGAAAATGTCCGATTTTTCATAACTCTTTTTCCGCTGTCGGCCATGTCCGAAAATAGTTGGAATTCCTTCTTTCACCCCTGCGTTTTAGCGGGGGAAAAGAGAGTACCAACTGATTTGGACCATCACCCGATTGTTTGCGGAAAAAGGGCGGGTATGTAGGTTTTTTCAAGAGTAACAGCTATAATCTGCGGGAAGGATGTTTCCATGAATTATTTAAATAAAAAAACAGTATCAGATATTGATGTGACCAACAAAAAAGTTTTAGTTCGTTGCGATTTCAACGTACCGTTTGATGAAAACGGAAATATAACGGACACAAAAAGGATAGACGAATCTTTAAAAACAATAAAATATCTCGTTGACAACAAGGCAAAAGTAATACTTTGCTCTCACCTTGGAAGGCCGAAAGGAAAATTTAATAAAAAATTTTCTTTGGAATTTGTTGCAAAAGAGTTGTCAAAATCGCTAAATATGGATGTTAAATTTGCGCGGGACGTCATAGGTGAAAGTGCCGAAACAACAATATCGCAATTAAAAAACGGAGAAATTTGTTTGTTGGAGAATTTGCGTTTTCATAAAGAAGAAGAAGAGAATGACCCTAAATTTTCCGAAAAATTAGCTTCTTTTGCGGACGTATATGTAAATGACGCTTTTGGAACGTGCCATAGAGCGCATGCTTCTATTGCCGGAGTAACGGAATGTTTGCCGGCGGTTTGCGGGTTTTTAATTCAAAAAGAGATGTCTGCCATGAGTGAAATTTTAGATAATCCCAAAAGACCATTTATATCAATACTAGGCGGAGCAAAAGTATCTGATAAAATTGGAGTTATTAATAGTTTACTGGAAAAAGTAGATAAATTAATAATTGGAGGGGGTATGGCATATACTTTTATCAATTCCTTGGGGTATTCTATAGGGACGTCATTATGTGAGAGCGATAAACTTGATTTGGCAAGAGATATTGTGGCAAAAGCGAAAGAAAAGAATGTAAAATTATTTTTGCCGGTGGACAACAAAGTGGGCAGAGAATACGACCCTAATACAGAATCGCAAATTGTAGACGCGGATAAAATTCCGGATGGTTGGATGGGTCTTGATATTGGAACAAAGACCGCGGAGCTTTTTTCTGAAGCGATAAAAGACGCCGGGACAGTAGTGTGGAACGGCCCAATGGGAGTTTCAGAGTGGGACAATTTTGCAAACGGGACTATAGCAGTTGCAAAAGCAATAGCTGATAGCGGCGCGGTATCAATTATAGGGGGGGGAGATTCTGCCGCCGCCATAGAAAAACTTGGATTTGCAGATAAAATGACTCATATATCCACGGGCGGAGGAGCCTCCCTTCAGTTTTTAGAGGGGAAAGAACTGCCGGGGATTTTACATTTAAATGACAAGTAAGAAATTTATTTTGATGAGCAAGAAAGGCCTTTAGGCTCATCGGAAAATTGGTTGTGGGTCAAATTAGTTGATAATATCTTTTTCCCCCGCCGAAGGCGGGGGAAAAAACGTAAATATAACTGATATATTTGAAAAAAGTCTAAATTTCAGCAATAATCGCCCCACCGATACGTGAGGCGATTATTTACTCATATGGCGTTTTTCAAAAAAACAGCTATATCATTCTTTTATATAACAGCCTGTATATCCCAGCCATACTGCGCCTGTTCCCCACTGCTGCTTAGTGTCTCCGGATATATTTGCTATTCTCAGCTTTGTGGTGTTATCTTCAATTATACCTGTGGTCCCTTGGGTGGTGGTTATTGCTCCACAACTTTCCCTTGTGCAAAGCGCTTGACCGTCTAATCCGTTTTTTGCGGTAAATGGTAATCCATTAACGCAAGCGTAGTCAGTCCCGGCATTGGTGATATTACATTTCATGTGAAAATGTATAAAAACTAAGTTTTCTATTCTGTACCACGATGTATGGCAATATTCTGTAGTATACGTTGGGTGTGTGCCGCTCAGTGATTGCAGTACCGGTGTCCAAGTCCCTGAAGTTATTGCCGGAACACTTAGTTGAGATGAAGATATTTCTACAACGTTAATATCACTATTGCTATCAGACGGTGGGATTGTTTCGCCGTTTACTTTTATTTGCTGTATAGACATATCCGCTTTTAAACCTTGAGCCGCAGTAGCAAAATCATCACTGTGTTTACCGTCTATCATATCTGCATTTAGGCCACTTCCGGTGCCGGCTAATGAAGAGATTTTTTGCAAAATATTTTCATCTGAATATTGGTTTATTAAATCTTCTACCTCATTTATACAGTTTATTAATGTATTGTATTCAGAGGTACTTTGAATAGCTGATGAAAAATCATCGCAGGAAATGATCATTATTTGCAACCCTTTTATTTTTAATAGGCATCCGTTTTCATCAAAAATATGCAGCTCACAAATTACCGCTCCCGGAATTTCGGACATTTGTGATGTCAGTTCCACTACTATTGTTTCAGATGAAGCATCAGAGATTGCACAATTGTTATATATTAAATTTCCATCCGGTTTCGCAGCGTATATTGTAACGGTTTTGTTTGTTAAGTCTAAATTTTGATTTTGCGTGTCAAATGTTATTTCTATGAACCTTGAATTGATTTCGCCTTGGTTTGCATATAGTACTGCGTAGTTAGTTTCCCATGTTTTAAGTTTTATTTTTTTAGTTATCATTAATTGTCTCTCCCTTTAACTAAGTTTAAAAATTTGGCCATGTCTCAAAATAATTGAAATCCCTTCTTTCGCCCTCCATAGGCGAGGGGGGGAGGGTATTATTAACTAATTTGGACCATCACCAAAAATTGAGTGTTCAAATTACCTTTCAAAAAACATATTTTTTGATTTAAAAAGGGCAATACTAAAGCAAAGAACATTTGGTTGCGGACTAAGTTGGCTGATATAGTAAAAACTTTTTTTAAAAAAATAACTATAACGCAAAAATGTTTTTTAAAAATTTGCTTTTTTGCTTGACAAGGCGCAAAAAGTATATTAAAATTAAGCTATAATAAATTTAATTTAAAAATTGAAAGAGTGCTACTATTATGAATTTTAAAAAATTTATAGCACTGATTTGCACGTTTTCTTTTGTGTTTTCAAATTTAATTAATGTTTCTGCCGACCCAACAAAATATGATATTGATAAAGCAAAACGACTTTTAAAAAAGTGCGGATACACAGTTGTGCAGCTCCTTGGGAGTGGTTCTTCTAGTTTAGTCTTTAAGTGTAGAAAATCCGATGATCAACTTGTTGCCGTTAAAATTACGTATAATATTGATAACCCAATCCGAAAATTTAACGAAGTTAGTGGTGCCCAAGCAGTAGAAGCGATAAAACCTCTACCTGAATCAAGTTTAATACGTACCAAATATGCTAAGTACTATTATAAATATCTTAATGCTCCTACTGTTGAAACTTTTTCAGCAGCAGGTGACGTGCATTATGCGATAGAAACTCCGCTAGCAGATACAGATGGTTGGAAATCAATTATTGAAGTTAGAGACGGAACAATTCCGTATCAGATATTTAGGAAGATAATCAAAGCAGTGTTAAAGGCACTTTTGGTGATGCACTTGATGGGAATAGTTCATCGCGACATAAAACCCGAGAACATACTTATAAAAACTAATACTGATAGATCCGTGAGTTATTCCTTAACAGATTTTGGTTTTTCAGGCAAGTTTTGCCCAGAAGCTAGAAAAGGATCTCCCGCTTATGCGGCTCCTGAATTGTTTCAACGAAAAAAGCCTTTAGTAGCTGAACAAATATTTAGAACTGACACTTACTCTCTTGGTGCCACAATTTGTCAGATGTACCTTGTTAGAAAAGGAAACTTAGATGCTGCAAGTCCCGAAAACTTGCCAAAAACTATATTAGAACTGCAGAATTTCAACACTACATTCCTCGGTGCACCGGAAGGAGATCTTGTGGATTTCATACAATGGTGCACAAATCCAGATCCCTCACAACGCCCAACTGCGTGGGCGGCTTTAAGTCATCAGTTTTTAAAAAAACCACTTAATAGTGATTTAACTTAAAAAGTTTAAACGTAGGCTAAGTTGGCTGATATAGTAAAAACTTTTTTAAAAAAAATAACTATAACGCAAAAATGTTTTTTAAAAATTTGCCTATTCACTTGACAAGGCGCAAAAAACATGTTAGAATTAAGTTACAACAAATTAAAAATGAAGGAGTACCAACATTATGAATTTTAAAAAATTTATTGCACTAATTTGCGCGCTTACTTTTGTGTTTTCAAATTTAATTAATGTTTCTGCGGATTATATAGTCAAAGCGATATGTTTGGGAGATTCAGGAGTGGGAAAAACATCAGTGCTTAATACATTAGTAAAGCGGAAATTTGATGAGGGCATTTCTTCTACCATAGGAGTGAAGTATATGATGTGTAAAAAATACGGTAATAATAAGCTTCAATTTTGGGATACTGGTGGTCAAAAAAAGTATCGCTCTATAATCCCGAGTTATTGTAAGCAGAGTGACATAGCGGTCATTTGCGTTGATAGTACTGCTCCTATAAAGACTATTACAGAAAAAATTGATAGTTGGGGGGAATTTGCAAATGCCCACTGCCCTAAAGGCGTAAAGCTTATTTTAGTGGCAACTAAAAAAGATGAAGATACGAACGATAATTTGGCACTCATTGAGAAAAAAGCGGAAGAACGCCATATGGAATTTTGCTCCGTAAGTGCTAAAACAGACGATGGAATGGACGGACTCGAAAAATTGTTGAAAAATACAGCAACCGAAGTTGTTGTAGCTACAGGTGTACCAATTGAAGATGCACTATTGGGGGATGCACCAGATACACCATTGGGGCATGATACACCATGGGGGTATGATGCACCATATGGGGATGGAACAGCCGAAACTACGGCAACCACAAAGACTTTAACCCCACTGTTAGTAGCAGGAATAGTAACAGGAATAACAGCAGCGGTGGGTTTAATAGCAACCGTAGTGCACTTGGCCAAAAGTCGGCTTCCTGCAAATCGGCCACAACCAAAACTTGCTTGATATAGTAAAAATCTTTTAAAATAGTAACATTTTTGCTCTTTTCCCCGCCAGAAGGCGGGGGGAAAACGTAAATAACACTATGCTTTTAAATAATTTTTACTATAACATTGCTCGATTTCTAATTTTTTTTGCTTTTATTAAACAGATTGGATAAATCTTTTCCTTTTATTTTCACATATTTTAAAAATCCTAAACATCCTATCAGCCCCAGCACTGCCGCCCCAAACGAAATAATAAAACTTCCCGTAACTCCAAGTGTAATATACCCCGCAAAAGAAATAACCGCTATGAGTACGGAATACGGAATTTGCGTTGTAACATGATCTATATGGTTGCACCCCGCGCCGGCAGCTGATAAAATCATAGTGTCGGATATAGGTGAGCAGTGGTCGCCAAATACGGCTCCGGCAAGCGTTGCGGATAATGCAATAACGGTCATGTCCGGAGCCGTCTTTTGGCATATCATGGTGACTATCGGGATTAATATACTAAAAGTCCCCCAAGATGTTCCCATTGATAAAGACAAAAATCCAGAAGCCGCAAATATTATTGCCGGCATAAACTTAAAAGGTATATTTGAGGCTTCAACTAAATCTCCAATATAATTTCCCGTATTTAAAAGTTCTTGGCACGTGTCACTCATTGTCCAGGCAAGAGCAAGTATAACAAACGGTACAACCATTGATTCTACACCTTTTGATACTCCACCCATAAATTTTTTAAAAGACATAAGTTTTCTTGGTATAAACATTATAAAAGAAATGACTAAGGCAAACAAAGCGCCGATGGTAATCGACAACCCCGAATTTCCTTTTCCGAGTGCCTGCATAAGCGGAACACCTTCAAAAAACCCTCCGGTTTCCGCCATCATGAAAATTGACGTTGCCATAAGTATGCTGATTGGCAAAATAAGGTCTATAATTTTTCCGTTTTTTGATACTTCCGTTTTGCTTAGTTCTTCATTTTCGGGTCTGAATTCCGTTGTAAAGATGTCACCCGTTTCAATAGCGTTTTTTTCAAATTTTGCCATCGCGCCGAAATCAAGTTTAGTACAGGCTAATATCACGACTAATATGATAGTCAGTATAGCGTAAAAATTGTAAGGTATAGTCTTTATAAAAGTTACCATACCGTTAAGCCCCGCGGAATCCATGCACGAAGAAATCGACGCCGCCCAGCTTGACATGGGCGCTATGACGCAAACCGGCGCTGCCATTGAATCAATTATGTAAGCAAATTTAGCTCTCGAGATTTTGTGCTTATCACTAATTGGCTTCATAACGGTTCCGACGGCTAAACAATCAAAATAGTCATCTATAGACATAACAAACCCTAAAAACGCAGTGGCAAGCTGCACATTTCTTCTTGATTTTATTTTATTTGCCGCCCACTTGCCGTAAGCGTGCGTCCCGCCGGACATCGTAATTACATATATCAGCGCGCCGAGTATGGATATAAAAATTATTATTAACATATTCTTTTCCAGAGCGTGCGCCATAAGATTGAATATTATTTTAAATATACCTAAAAAGCCTGCATTTACGCGCACAGCATATATAGCCGCGCCGGAAAGTATTCCTACAAATAGCGAAGATATAACCTCTCTTGTCGATAACGCTAAAATTATTGTCAAAACAGGCGGAATCATCGATAATATTCCAAAGTCAACCGTTTCCATAAAAATTGCAACTCCTCAATCAAATTAAATTAATATTAATATTAATTTTAGTTATAAATATCAGTTTGTATCCGCTATTTTTCCCGCCGACTCGCGGATGGTGACCCAAATTAGTTGATAATATCTTTTCTTCCTGCTCACGGCGGGGTGAAAAAATAAGTTTCAATTATTTTGAGGCGTGGCCGACTTGCGGGCTGTAACCCAAATTAGTTGATAATATCTTTCCCTCCCGCCTATGGCGGGGGGGAAAGAAGAAGTTTCAATTATTTTGAGGCATGGCCGACTCGCGGGCTGTAACCCAAATTAGTTGATAATATCTTTCCCTCTTGCCTATGGCGGGGGGCGCAAAAAGAAGTTTCAACTATTTTGAGGCATGGCCGACTCGCGGGCTGTAACCCAAATTAGTTGATAATATCTTTCCCTCACGCCTATGGCGGGGGGGTGAAAGAAGAAGTTTCAATTATTTTGAAACATGGCCAATTTGACAACAACAAAAAAGAATCTGAAGCAATTTTAGCAAAAATTTACGAAATTTGCAAAAAAATTTGAAAAGGCGGTGGTCAAAGTGGAAACCTACAGGGCATTATATTGATCCCCCGATTAAACCTTGCGCATAACTATGCGGCATAAGCAGTAGTTTTCGAGCCGAAGAATCCGCAAATCTTATCAGGCTTTAGTTGTACAGATTTCAAGTGCGAACGTA
>JAISWM010000028.1 GCA_031270785.1 Oscillospiraceae bacterium | reverse complement strand
ATTAGGTGTTTTTCAAGGGTATTGGCTATACCCGTTTTTCCCCGCCTTGTGAAAAATATATTTTGCCCCCGTGCGTATTTACTTAAACTTTTAGTAATTTGATTATCCAGATTGAGTATAGTTTTAGAAAACGCATTTTGATGCAGAATAATATTTTTTTTAGCCTCTATGTACTCGTTCATGTTTTTATGAACGTCTAAATGATTTGGCGACAAATTAGTAATTACGGCTACATCCGGACTTTTTCTCATTGATATTAATTGAAAACTGGATAGTTCCACAACTGCAATATCATCGCAATGAATTTCATTAATCTTAGGAAGCAACGGCAAACCAATATTTCCACCTATATGTACTTTTTTACCGCTTTGTTTTAATATTTCCGATATTATGGTTGTAACAGTAGTTTTACCGTCGCTGCCTGTTAGCCTATTATTTTGCATGGGCAAACATCAAAAAACACTTCCATTTCAGATGTTACTGCTATTCCTTTTTTCTTAGCTAAAGTTAATTCGTTTGAAAAATAATTCATCCCCGGCGTGCGAAATATAATATCCATGTCTAAATTTCCTAAACTTTTGTTTCCTAATCTGTATTCAATATTTTGAGGAAATAAAGATATTCGACTTTTTAAGTCTTTTTTGCTCATATTATCATAGATAATAATTTTATTTGCATAATTTGAAAACATAGCTGCGAGCGGAATGTTACTTCTTCCCATCCCGCAAAACATTATGTTTTTGTCTTTTATGTATTTTAGAAAATTTTTATATTTTTCATTCATTTTTGGATTACAACCCTGTCTATACTTAATTAAAATAAATTCGTTCGTACGGTCAATTATGTCTCAAAATAATTGAAACTTTTTCTTTTTCCCCCCTCGAATCGGAGGGGGAGAAAGATATTAGACCTGCCCGTAAACTTTACAGATTGCAATCAAAATCGACGACGGCGTATAAAAATACTCCCAGGAGATTTTGTGTGGTGATCCGAGTTAATTGATAATATCTTCCACCCCCGCCATAGGCGGGGGGAAAAGAAGGGATTTCAACTATTTTGACCCACAACCGGATTTTGATGCAAAGCCATTTTTTAAGTGATGCATTTTCCGATAGTTTGCGCTCTGTGAGGTTTGCGGACAGGTCTATTATATCAAAAACCATTTGAAAACGTGGTATTATTTACGTTTTCAAATGGTTTTTGCTATATCACCGAATATATCACAATGGCGCAAATTATTAGTGCCAATTAATAATTTAAATATAAAATCTTTGACTAAATTATTGCAATATGATAATATAATGCATATGGTAGATATATTATAATAAAAGGGGAGAAAAAAATTATGGATAAAGATAAATTAACAGAAATAGCTCAGGATAAGGAATTTATTCAAAAACTTCTTAACCAAAGAACCGATGAAGACTTTAAAAGTACTCTTGAAGAAAAAGATATAAATGTTAGCTTAGATGACGCCAAAAAGATACGCACGAAGCTAACCGCAGCACTAAACGGTGAAGTAAACCTTACCGACGAAGAGCTGGAAGCCATAGGCGGGGGAACGTCTTTGGGAGACGCGATAAAATATGTATTTAATATAAGTGTTGTTTTAGCTTTATTACTTGGAGCTGGCAAGGTGGGCTGTGACGTCTATGACGATGTTAGTAACAGAAAAACCGCTGGAGGTATGTTCGACAGTACAACATGTGCGGCTGGTCTCGGATCCAAATATAAAAGAGATATTCATAAGATTGGGAATGCGATTATAGATATTTCAGGTGGAAAAAATAAAGATAATGAACATCATAAAGATATGAAGTCTCTTACAGGTTCACAAAAAGAATCAGCAAAAACTGTAAAAGGCTTTGGAATAAAAAACGGCAAGCTTTTTTAGATTTGATATAATTATAGTGATTTAACTTAAAAAGTCTAAACTTTTGTAACTCTTTCACCGAGTGGTGGTTCGAATTAGTGGATAATATCTTTTCCTACCGCCTGTGGCGGGTGGGAAAAAGAAAAAAATTCAATTATTTTAAGACTGGCTCTTTCACCGCGAGCCTATTGGGAAAGAGTGCACAAATGAATGTAACTTTTTCAAGTAAAACAGCTATATCTTTTTCTCCCCCCGCCACAGGCGGGGGAAAAAACAAAATTACCGCTGTTTTTAAAAGCTTTTATTAATAGTGATTTAACTTAAAAAAGTTTAAAGCAATCATTGTCCCCGTCTATTAGGTGGGGCAATAGCTTATTTATGTGATAAAAGGGTTGTGACCCAAATTAGTGGATAATATCTTTCACCCCCCGCCCACGGCGGGGGGCGAAAGAAGGAATTTCAACTATTTTGAGACATGACCGATAAAAGAGGTATGCTGAGTGGAAAAATTTGCGGAATTTTTTAATATGAATAACATATTAAAGCCATACGAGAATTATGATGAATATTTGAAGGATAACTTTAGCTGGGTGGAAATAATTTCAGCTCGTTATATAGTATTTATTAATGAGGTGAAAAAATTTGATACAAACATGTTTTATGACAGAAAAAAGATACAAGAGGAAATGGGATTTTCAAAAGAAACTGCTTTAAAAGATTTTCGCAGCGCAAGATTTTTTATAAATAACAGAGTAAAAGCAAATAAAAAAATATTTTATTCCGGGGAATATATGATAAGGAAGTACAAGTTAAGTACTTTTGAATGGTTTTGCGTGATTGCATTGATATCCTGCAAGGTAAGCAATAGATTGCGTAAATTATTCGGCGGAATAAATGATTTTTTCGAGCAAAAAAAACTAAACCTCAAAACTCTATATAAAATATATAATTTTTCTTATGAAATTGATAACGTAAAATCAGACTGTAAGATCTTAGATGATGCAAAATATAAACTGGGCGCACTTTGTTTTGAAGATGATAAATTTGAAGTTAGTAGTCGGATTTTTGATTTTATAATATATAATTCCGAAAAAAATCTTTCACTTAGTGGAGCGAAAGTAGTGCTCCCGACAAAAAATGTCAGGCTTTGTATAAGGGAAGATATAGCGGTAAATATTAAAAACTTTATAACGTCTTCCGGCAAACGTGATACTGTTTTTATATATATACAAGGGGACAGCGGAATAGGTAAACGTACGATAATCAAGAGAGTAGCCGAAATTCAGGAAGAAGCTTTAACGATGATTAATATTTCAAAATGCCATATTGACGACAAGGAAAAGTTTAAAAATATATTAATTACGTGCTTTAGAGAAGCAACGTTAAACGGCGGGTATATAGGCATTATAGGGCTTGATATTTTATATGCGGATACTTCAAAATATCAACACAATATTGATTTTATATTCGATAAAATTGGGTTATACGCCAGGATAATATTTATGCTGTCGGATACGGATTTAAAAAAAGTTGTGGATTTGGGAGGGGACAGATTTTTACAGATTAATCTTGAAAATTTAGACAGTCAAGAAAGATTAACCCTCTGGACGGAAAATTTTGAGGGAATAAAAGATATTACGAATGTAAAAGCAGTGGATATGTCAAATAAATTTGATCTTAATCCAGGCCAAATAGTGGGGACGATCAATAGAGCTCAAAATTTATATTTATCAAAAAACAAAAAGAAACTCGATGAAAAAGAAATGTGCGAATGCGCATATTCGCAGGTAGTTAATACATTATCTGAAAAAGCCGTAAGGCTAAAGTCGAAACACACATGGGAAGATTTGGTGCTTAATCCTAAGGAAAAAGAGATGTTAAAAAACGCTTGTGCGCAAGTTAAGTACAAGCATATAGTTTATGACAAATGGAAAATGAAAAACAGAATATTTTACGGAAAAGGGATAAGTATGCTGTTTGCGGGGCCTCCGGGTACCGGTAAAACTATGGCGGCCGGCGTGATTGCAAATGATTTGGGGCTGGAAATTTATAGGGTTGACCTTTCGCAGATAGTGTCGAAATATATAGGGGAAACAGAAAAAAATTTAAATAGTATTTTTAACGAGGCAAAGAGCAGCAATGTAATATTGTTTTTTGATGAAACAGATGCGCTTTTCGGAAAAAGAACAGAAGTTAAAGATTCGCACGACAAAAACGCCAATATTGAAACTTCATTTCTGCTTCAAAAAATGGAAGAATATGAAGGTATTACTATAATGACGACAAATTTTTTGCAAAATATAGACAGTGCGTTTTTTAGAAGAATCAGTTACGTTATACATTTTGAATTCCCGGATAAAGAGTCTCGCAGGAAAATATGGGGAAATATGTACCCTGAAAGCGTCCCGAGAGTAAAAGATATCGATTTTGAATACTTGGCAAGGCAGTTTGAAATTGCCGGAGGAAATATTAAAAATATAGCACTTACATCTTTATTTTTAGCTGCTAAGAGCGAGGAAAAAATTCTTAATATGAAGCATATATTGACTGCCATCAAATATGAACTAAAAAAACAAGGGAAAACTTTGCTTAAAGAAGATTTCAATGAATATGGGTACATAATGGAAAATAAAGGAAAATAATTTTATTATTTTTTACATAAAATATCTGCATATTTATATAAATCTATTGACTATTTCCCGGAATATGATATTATTTAAATATCAAATATTTTTTGGGGGAATGATTATGGATAACAAATATAAAAAATTAAGCGCGTCTGAAGATGAAGAACTTGAAGCTATAACCGGTGGTGTGAAAATAAGAACACTGAGAATATTTAATGTACAGCGTCACCGCGGCGGATATAAAAGACGTTTACGTGAAAAAGATTACCTTTCCGCTGAAGAAGCCTTAGGAGAAGCAATTAGCGGTGGAGAATAAATACGTTTTTTGTCATAGCTAACACCTTTGAAAAATGCCTAATTTTTTGTCACTCTCCCCCCGCCGACGGCAGAGGGAGAAAGAAAGAATTTAAACTATTTTGACCCACAGCCCTTTTTTAAGTTAGGTTACTATAGTACGAAATCTATCTTAAAAGTATAAAAATCACAAAATATGCTTGCTTATTTCAAAAAACATATTATAATTGTACATAGATTGGTTTATAAAAATCAACAAACATGGAGGAATGATATATGGCGAAAAGCTGGGATAAATTGGATTTTTCAACCCAAAAAGATTATAAAAAAATGCGGAAGAAAGCAACGGAGTTGGCTAGCAGCGTGTATTATGTTACTGAGTTTAGCAGCGCAGCAGAGATTAATGGGAAAGCTACTTTGGGGTCGGCAAGTTCCTCAACAACCGAAAATGAAATGTATGAAGACATATTTGGGGCTGTTCCTGCTAAAACTCTAAGAAAGTGCATGGAGAATGATTTAAGTAATTTTAAACCTTACATGGGCATAATGAATAAAAAATATGAAGAAGCTGACAATGATGAAGAAAAAAAGGAAATCCAAGGAAATATAGATTGGCTTAAAGACCATAACGATTTTATAGGGGGAATAAAAAAATCGGTAGAGTTTACTCTCAAAAGGAACATTGCAGCGAAAGAATCAGCTGATGCAAGACATCAAAAAGGCGTTCTTATAAAGGCTAAATTAGAAAAAATCGCATTACTTAAGAAGATGGGGGAAAATTATAAAGCTCTGCTAAGTGAAGTGAAAAAAGGAAAGAAGACCGCAGATGAAGCTAAGAAAGAAATGAAAAAGTTCGCTCACAAAATAATTGGAGAATCGACTTATTTTAAAGATAAGCGAGAAAAATGGACAGATGAATTAATGGCAAAAAAATATAAATTCAAATAGTAAGCTATTGACCCCACAAATGGGCGGGGTCAATGATTTTTTTAGATTTTTTTAGTTAAATCACCATAAAAACCTTTTTTGTTCCCCCCGCTTTCGGCGGGGGGCAAAAGATATTATCAACCATTTTGAGACATAACCGAGAGAAAGTAGTAAAAAACCAGACATTTTTCAAAGGCGTTAGCTATATTTATAATAATTGGTATATTTTTCTAAATAAGATCTAAAACTTTCCAGATTGGCATTTATAACAAGGCTTTCAGGAAAATCTATTTCTTTAAGTAAAGCTATGGCATTATCAAAACGGCCAATTTGTTTGCAAAAATGCGAGTCAGAATTTATAACAACAGGAACGCCGTATTTTTTACATAATAACGCTATTTCTTTGCAATTAGGAGCAGACCCTTCTCTTACGATAAAAGAACTATTGTTAATTTCCATCAGTTTTCCGTTTTCTCCAAATATAGGTATTACTTTTTCATAATCATATTTAAAATCTGTCAACCCGCTGTGCCCTATAACGTTTACCAAAGGATTTTTCGCAATATTTAGCCAAAGTTCCGTACAGACTTCTTCATCATGCATTCCAAAAAACACGGGTTCATGTATTGAAGCAATAACCCAATCAAGTGGAACTGTAAGATCAGTTGGCAAATCTATTTCACCTTTTGCGTTTAATATATTTGTTTCTATCCCCTTTAGTACCCCTACGCCGTCTACCTCTTTAGGCATAATTCTGATATTTTCAAAATACCACGGCCCGGGGGAACCGGGCATATCACCCGAATGATCAGTTAGAGCTATAAACTTCAAACCCATATTTTCGGCTTCTTTTATATTTTCATATGCCGTACTGTAAGCATGAGTTGACGCGATAGTATGGCAATGAGTATCGGCTATTAATTTCATTTAAAAAAACATCTCCCATTTTTAAGAACCTGTATTTATTTAAAGATCTGAATACTTAATTTTAAAGTATAGTAAAAACCTTTTAAAACAGCGGCATTTTTGTTTTTCACCCACCCGGCGGAAAAAATAACGTGTACAAACCGATATTTTTAATCTTTAAATCACTTTCGCGCCGTAGGCGGGGGGGGAATACTAATGTTCAGTGTATTCCTTTTTTATGTAACCAATAAGCTTGGCAATATCTTACAATTATAGCTTTTTGTTCATTGGTAAATCCTAACCACATTTCACTAGTGTTTGATGTTGTCCAATAACATATCTTTAAATTACATAGTTTAGCTATGTCAGATGTGTTTGTTTGTATGAACTCATTGTCGGTTATTTTTTCAGGACCACGGTAAAAATGAAATCCTTGCAATTTGTCGGTTGGCGATGTAAAATTTAGCACATTTGAACAAGTTTTAATTTGGTCAAAAAAGCTCACATCAGCCGGTGCCGGGTTATCCGCATACAATTCTTGTATCCTCTTAACACTTTCATTTCCGAATCCTGTTTGCTTAAATAAATCTACAATTTGCGGGACAATTCGCGGGTTTTTAGAAAACGGTTCACTAATACCCGAGAGACACGGTAGTAGTGGTGGTTGTGGTTGTGGTTGTTGTGGTTGTGGTTGTGGTTGTGATCTAGGCGGGAGTACTAATGTTCCGCAGATTTTTTTTTTGTGTAGCCAATAAGCTTGGCAATATCTTACAATTACAGCTTTTTGTTCACTGGTAAATCTTAAACCATCATAAGCCTTAGTATCTGATTCCCTCAAATACCATATATTTAAATTACGTAGTTTAGTTATGTCAGATGTGTCTGTTTGTATGAAGTCATTGCTAGTTATTTTTTCAAAATCACGGTAAAAATGAAATTCTTGCAATTCGGTAGTTGGCGGTATAAAATTTGACACATTTAAAAAAGTTTTAATTTGGTCAAAAAAGCTCACATCAGCCGGTACCGGGTTATCCGCACACAATTTTTGTATCCTCTCAACACTTTCATTTCCGAATCCTGTTTGCTTAAATAAATCTACAATTTGCAGGACAATTCGCGGTTTTCTAGAAAACTGTTCACTAATACCCGAGAGACACGGTAGTAGTGGTGGTTGTTGTGGTGTTTGGTGGCCATATATTTTCGCAATTGCCAGTAAAAATGCACCCATTCCGGCACTGCTGCCTATGGCCGTTACTACCGGAGGTTTTTTGGCTACATCTTTAATTTTTTGAATATATGATGGTTGTTCGTTTGATTTTCCGCCTGCGGCTCCAGCTAGAGGAGAAACCATAGTCATTGCGGCCAACATTGTAGAAATGGCTTTATTGTTAATTTTTATACCTCCGGAAATTTTTTCAAGTTGTTCTTCCGGTATGTTATCGACTACTTTAAAGAATTCATATAAAAAATTTTCAAACTCATCGATTGTATATCCACCGGAAATAGACATACAATAATTATACGCATCTTCTGTTGTTTTCTTTTCAGCTAATTCTTGCTGTAGATCAGGATTTTCCATAATGATCGAGAGAGCTTTTAAAATTTTATCCATAATTGCCATTTCCTTTTCCATTTTTTAGGGGCTGGGTCAAGATTATAGACGAAACTCAAAACAAAAATACTCGGAAAGTAGGTTATGCCTCAAAATAATTGAAATCCATTCTTTTCTCCCCGCCATAGGCGGGGGGGGGGAAGATATTATCAAGCAATTTGACCCACATCCTCAAACAGTGACGTTTTTTGCTTCCACCCGCCTTCGGCGGGAGAAAAATATTATCAACTGATTTGAACCACCACCGAAAAAATAAGCGCTAGGGTTCTTTGAATACAGGTTCTAAATATCCCAAACACATTCTTCCATTTCCGGACTTGGCCCGGGATATTTCATACCAAGAGTTATAAAAAGTTCTCTTGCGGCGTTATAACCCATTTTTCTTTGCCTGTTATTCATAGCTGCAACCTCTATTATAACCGCCAAATTTCTTCCTGTTCTGACCGGAATGGTAATATACGGTACTTTTATGCCTAATATTTCAATATATTGCATAGTCGTACCCATTCTATTATACATTTTGTCATTTTTCCATACTTCTAAGTTTACAACCATATCGATTTTTTCAGAAAGTTTAACGGCACCTATTCCGAATATTCTTCTGGCATTAATAATACCTATTCCTCTGACTTCTATAAAATGTCTTATATTTTCAGGTGCGGAGCCTATTAAGGAAGTTTTAGATATTTTTCTTATTTCTACCAGGTCGTCCGATATTAATTTATGGCCGCGTTTTAAAAGTTCAACAGCTGTTTCTGACTTTCCAACCCCGCTTTCCCCCACCAGCAATAACCCCTCACCGTGAACGTTCAAAAGGCCTCCCGGACGAGTGACCCTAGGGGCTAATTGTATGTTTAAAAATTCCACCAACTCAGATATTATATCCGATGTTGGTTCTGTTGAGCAAACAATAGATATTGAATGTTTTTTTGCCATATCAAGAATTTCACCGACGGGGGTAATCCCTCTTGTCGTGATTAGCACAGGTGGATTGAGCGAAAAAAGCGCATCCATGGATTTGCAAATTTCTTCAGAACTTAAAGTGGAAATATATGAACTTTCGCTTTGCCCCATAATAAGTATTCTTTCAGGATTAAAAAACTCCAATGATCCTATCATTTCAAGGCCCATTCGATTTATATTTTTATTAGATATTTTTATTTCAAAAGGATCTTTTGGCATAAATATTTCTTCGAAAGTGAATTCTCTTAGTATATCGCTTAATTTTATTGATAAACCAGACATTATAATCAGCCACCACCACAAGTAAATTAAAACGTATTATACCATAAATATAAGAGAAAAAATATATTTATAGTAAAAATTGGTTGATATAGTGATTTAATTTAAAAACTATAAACTCTTGTAACTCTTTCCCCGCGAGTTCGCGGAGGAAAGAGTGCATAAAAGTTGTGGCTCGAATTGGTTGTTATATCTCAAAATAATTGAAATCCCTTCTTTTCCCCCCCGCCAACGGCGGGGGGGAAGATATTATCAACTAATTTGACCCATCACCCAAATTTGTTGATATAGTAAAAATCTTTTTAAAAAAGTGGCATTTTTTGTTCTTTACCCCGCCATGGGCGGTAAATGAGAAAAATATTACCAATTAATTTGGACCAACAACCTAGATTTTTTAAAGTGTAGCAGGTTATATTGAGTATATTCTGTGGACCACATTTCCGGGGGCGTCACATTTGAATGCAGTATCAGATTTATCTATTTGTTTTGGAAACATACCTTTTTTTGTTAATGTTACAGAATCAAAACTTTCTCCCAATTCATAAGATAAATTTTTACTCCTTGCAAAAACTGTCAGTTCAAATTCGCTGTTGTTGCATGCCTGACAATGAGACGTACTCAAACATTTAGCCTCATTTAACTTTGTATTATATCTAAAATGAGATTCCATGCACACTACGGCTATAACCCTGTTGTGATTATTAGTATCAAAAAAAGTAACTTCTTCCCTTACTGTTTTATAGTTATAATTACTTTTAGAAAAATCTCCCCCATACGTATATACAAAACGCATTACATTTACTTTCTTTTTTATTCCTTTTGGAAGCATTGTTTCGGTAAGCGTTTGTTCTTCAAGGGTTAATATATCTAAATCCGCGCTATCGGCACATGCCGCATTATAAAAACTAAAGGTGCACACTGCCAGTATCGTTAATAAATAACATATAAATTTTTTCATTTAATTTCCCTCCTAAAATGCACTTGAATTTAATACTATCTCTCCGTTTTTTGAACACATAAAATCTATATGAGAATTTTCAAAATAAGCACTCTTGGTTGAAAATTTTTGATGCTTATATAAATTTGTGATTAAAGAAACCATACAAATAGACTCATCTTCAGGAGAAAGTATTTCATTGTTTTGTTTTATTTTCCACGTTTTATCTGCAGATTTTTTGGATTTATAAATTAGGTCTTCTTTTGCGTTAAAAATTTTACAAAACGTTTTTTTGTCGTACGTAAATGCAACTTTAAATTTACAGCTTGCCAATTTTTCTGTTGATTTGTCACTGCCGTTCATAAAATATGTACCTTTTGCAATAACACTTCTTCTGTAAACCGGTATACCGCTTTCAGAACTCAAAGTGGATTCAGGAGAAAAATCTATTTCCAGCACATATTCCAATCCATTCCCAAATTCTGTTTTTCTGATTATTCTTTCTGTTTTATTTTTTGATGATCCCGAAAGTGGTTCCTTTGAAACAACATCATCGGTATTTTTATCTGGTACCTCACCGGCACTGAATTTAGCGAAAGAACCCCCTAATAATATTTGGCACATTATGCTAAAAGTAAATAAAAATCTTAAAAAATATTTTTTCATATTAACTTTCCTTTCTTAAATTCTTTTTTGCTTAAAAACACATCAAACATATGGCTAACGCCCTTGAAAAAAGTCTGATACTATAACCAAAACCATTAAAAACGTGATATTATTTGCGTTTTCCCCCCCGACGGCGGGGAAAGAACAAAAATCTCACTGTTTGAAAAGGTTTTTACTATAAAATAGTTAAAACTTTTTCTTTCCCCCCCTCCATCGGCGGGTAAGAAAGATATTTGTCAACTGATTTGGGTCGCAACCGAAAAAACCAGTATACAAAAACTAAACTGCCACTATTTCACCAAATGGTTTCTCAGTCATGCTTCAAAATAGTTAAAATTTCTTCTTTCCCCCTCTCCATCGGCGGGTAAGAAAGATATTTGTCAACTGATTTGGGCTACAACCGGAAAAACCCGTATACAAAAACTAAACTGCCACTACTTCACCAAGTGGTTTCTCGTCGGCTTTTATACTTGACCTGCTATTAGAAGACGGCGCAACCTCGCTATAAAACCTATTAAGTAATCCTACAACTACCTTTTGAGCATTTAAAACGGCATATTCCGCAATTGTGTCTTGTGGGAGTAACTCGTGCTCTAAAGAGTAAAACAGGTCTGCGGATAAGTATGCACACGTTTTTCCTATAATTTTTTTAGTATTATCAAGGTAATATTTTAAGTTTTCTTGTTTAACAGCAGCAACGCACGTATCCTGAACGGCTATACATCTTTTTTCAAATTCTACGTGCATTGATAATTTTATTCCCGCATCCACAAGGCTTTCGTAGTTTGTGTGTACCGGTGTACTTAAGTCCTCCACAAAATGCAGTGATCTGCCGAATTCTTGAAATGCCTCCGTGGTGTGTCCTGTGTTATAGTTTATTATTGCAGCATTATAGTGGTTAATAAATCTGGTTAAAGCAGATTCTCTTTCACCCATAAAGTTAAGTTCTGTGGCCGGGTTGTAGAAATGCCATTTAAACCCCCCGTCAATTTCATCCGTATCGGGTTTTTCGCAATATTCCAATATAATATCTGTAATTTTATCAGTATAAAAATCACTGTATTTACTTACAATTTTCTCTTTGACTTTACCATCTTCTTCAGCTTTATCGGGTTCCTCAACCACGTCGTTTTCCTGAATTTCATCAGTGTTTTCAGTCTTGCTGATTTCTTCAGCCACAACGGTTTCTTCGAACTCGTTGGTTTTTCCATCTTTTTGAATCTTACCCAGTTTATGCAATATTGATAAACTTGTTTCTGTTACATATTTATGTGTTGGTCCATCGAACCCATGTACATTGGTCATAAACATTGAAAAAACGAGATATGTGCCTAATGTTGCAGAAAAATTTTTCAATTTACTCATTTATATGTTCCTTCTTTCTAAAAAAACAATTATTTTTTCGGTTTTTATGTGCTTTTGTTTTTTGGCGTCTCTATCAAGCACAAAATATAGAAAAAAATTTCTATATTTTAGTATTATATCACCTATTCGGAATTTGTAAATATTTTTCACAAAATATTTTTTACACATGCGTGAATCATATCTCAAAACAGTTGAAACTTCTTCTTTCGAGCCGCATTCTAGCGGGGGGAAAAACGTAAATATAGCTGCTGCACTTGAAAAAAATTCAAATTTCAGCAATTATCGCCCCGCCGGTGGGCGGGGCGATGGCTTTAGTAAAAGCTTTTTTGAAACAGTGGCATTTTTGTTTTCCTCCCGCCTTCAGCGAGGGAAAAAAACGTAAATATAGCTGCTACGCTTTAAAAAAATCTAAATTTTAAAAATTATCGCCCCGCCAATTAGGCGGGGCGATAATTGCTAGATTTTTCCAGCCGTCTCGCGGGGAATTGGCCTTTTTCAAGCACCACAATCAATACTTCAGCAAATTTACCCAGTACGTTTGCACTTAAAACTATGCCTTTTCTTTTTAAATTAAAGCTGTCCCTTACTTTCTCACCTGTTTCCAAAGTAAGCAGCCTTTGCCGAAAGCTTTATTTTTAAAGGCTTTTTTGTGGCATCACGGAGCAGTAAAAACATTACTTTAGTTTCCGCCGCCTGTGGAATCTTCGTTAGATCCCCCTAGCCCACATGCTTTTGCTATACGCCCCTCGTTATATTTTTTGTCAGCTAAAAAACCTCCGCCTACGGCAACACCTACTCCAGCACATGCAGCAAATGCTTTTAAAGCCGTTCGGCCTGCCACGCTTATGCTATTCCACCTGTCGGCTATGCCGGCACCTGCTATTCCGTCAACTGCTTCATCACCCAAACCCAGGATTTTGCGTATATTATTTTTATCAGCTTCTGTTAACGTTAGTTCTTTGTCACCATCAAAAACTTTCGCAGTATCTCCGTTTAGTTCAATTGAAAACTTTTTGTTTGCCATAACTAATCTCTCCTTATCATTTTATAATTTAGGTTGTGTTACAAATTTGTTGATACTTTTTTCTTCAACCAACGACGCAAAAAAGAAGAAAAAACCTCAATTATTGTGAAACACGACCTATAATTTATGGGTACAATGACAATTATATACTACATATTAATTATGTCAAGCATATTTTTGGTTATTTATATAAATTTCGTTTGTCTCGATAAAAACATACTCGCCTTCACATATATAGCTGTTACGTTTGAAAAAAGTCACATTATAAATTATCGCCCCGCTAGTAAGCGGGGCGATGGCTTATAGTAAAAACTTTTTGAAACAGTGGCATTTTTGTTTTTCCCCCCCGCCTTCGGCGGGGGGGAAACGTAAATATAGCTGCTGCACTTGAAAAAAATCAAAATTTTAGCACTTATCGCCCCATCTGTCGGCAGGGCGATAAATTATAGTAAAAACCTTTTTGAAACAGCGGCATTTTGTTTTTCCCCCCGCCTTCGGCGGGGGGGGGGACGTAAATATAGCTGCTGCACTTGAAAAAAATCAAAATTTTAGCAATTATCGCCCCGCTAGTAAGCGGGGCGATGGCTTATAGTAAAAACTTTTTGAAACAGCGGCATTTTGTTTCTCCCCCGCCTTTGGCGGGGGGAAAAAGAAAAAATTTCAACTGTTTTGGGACATGGCCGGGTTTTGATGCAAAACCATTTTTTAAGTGATGCATTTTTCACAGGTCTATCATAGAAAATCAGACATTTTGCAAGAGTATTAGCTATATGTATAATCTTTTACTAAAATGTTGACTTGACTCTTGATTTTTTGTACAATAAATCTACAACACAAAATGAAAGGATGGAAACAGCATGAATGACAAAATAAAAGAAAAGCTAAAAAATAAAGATTTTTTAAAAAAGATAATAGGTTTGGAAACAAAAGAAGAGGTCAAAAAAGCTTTTTCTGAGGAAGGCTTAGAAATATCCGAAAAAGAAGTGGAAGAAATAGGCGAGTATATAAACGCTTGCATGGATAAGCTCAGCAAAATGCCGGAAGATGATTTAGAGAAGATATCAGGTGGTGCTGGCAAAAGTATAATATGGAATACAATAGATTCTGCGGCTGGCTTTTTAGAAAAAAAGTGTGGGGTGAAGGATAAAGATGAGGCCGTAGATATAGTATTAGCGACAGGTATGCTTACCGCATTGGCTGGGGTAATTGTTGGCATAGTGAAATTGGGAGAATGGGGGAGAAGCACCACGTGGTGGAAAAACAGCAATGATCGATGGCGTGGGCGGTAAATCATAAGTTTTTAAATATATTTCATGGTAAAAGAAAACTTTTGTAAACAGTGGTGTTATTTGTTGTTTTCGCTCTTACAGTGACTGGCGGAAAACAAAAATGCCGCTGTTTTAAAAGGTTTTTACTATACCTACCGCCATCGCAGAGAGAATTATAGAAAATCAGACATTTTGCAAGAGTATTAGCTATATGTATAATCTTTTACTAAAACATTGACTTGCCCCTTGATTTTTTATACAATAAATCCACAACACAAAATGAAAGGATGAAAACAGTATGAATGACAAAATAAAAGAAAAGCTAAAAAATAAAGATTTTTTAAAAAAGATAATAGGTTTGGAAACAAAGGAAGAGGTCAAAAAAGCTTTTTCTGAGGAGGGCTTAGAAATATCCGAACAAGAAGTGGAGGAAATAGGCGAGTATATAAACGCTTGCGTGGATAAGCTCAGCAAAATGCCTGAAGATGATTTAGAGAAGATATCAGGCGGTCTCAGTACGGTATATAGTGCATTATTTGATTCGGCTATGTTTGTGAAAACAGGGTTGGGGTTGAAATACGATACGGCCGAAGATGTAGCAGCGGCAGGTGCGTTTGCCGCAACGGCTGTGACAGCAGTTGGCATATGGGAAATTTTAAAAAGAATGCACACGTGGTGGAAAAACCGCAAAGATGCAGGTGGGAAATCATAAGTTTGAAATATATTTCATGGTAAAAGAAAGCTTTTGTAAACAGTGGTGTTATTTGTTGTTTCCGCTTTTTCGGTGACTGGCGGAAAGCAAAAATGCCGCTGTTTTAAAAGGTTTTTACTATAGCAAAAATCATTTAAAAACGTGGTATTATCTATGTTTCCCCCGCCTTTGGCGGGGGGAGCAAAAAACGCCGCTGTTTTAAAAGGTTTTTACTATAGCAAAAATCATTTAAAAACGTGGTATTATCTATGTTTCCCCCGCCTTCGGCGGGGGGGGAGCAAAAAACGCCGCTGTTTTAAAAGGTTTTTACTATAGCTGTTTCGCTTGAAAAGCGTCTGATTTTTATAACTTTCTCCCAGCCGACGGCTGGGAAAAGTACACAGATAAATTTACTTTTGAGGACTATTTTAAATCGTAACAGCTATATAATATTTATAAACAGTTTGAGGTGTATAATGACGATGCTTAAAAAAATCAAAAATCTTAGTATCGGCGCTAAAATTTTGATTACGGTGCTTTCAATATCGGTTATTTCGCAGCTGATTATTGGAATAATTTCATATACCACTATACTTGATATAGGGAATTATTCTAAAAAAACAGCTCGCAACTTGGGAGAATATGCTTCTGAAGACAGTGAATCCGCCCTTAAAGATCAAGCGGAAGAATACATTAAAAAATTGTCAAAATCTATATCTGATAATTCTGACAATATGCTTAAAAAAATAAACGAGCAAGTATCCGGTATGGTGACGTCCTTAGAAGATATATACGTAAACAGCGGTAATTTTAAGGGAACTGTTCCGCCGCTGCCGGACATGACGATAAAAGGTGATACATCCGATAGAAAATCAGGTTCGGAAAAAGCCTACGTTATAGACAAAAATAATTTATCAGAAGATAAACTCCACGTGCTTTCCTATGACCCTGGAATATACCCCGATAAATTTGAAAACAACATATATAAAACAAATATTAATGAATGGTTGGCAATGAATCAGGAAGAAAGAGAACTTATTGCAAAGACTAAATCCATAGTATCAAAAAACTTACTTCCCTCGAGCTTAAAAAGAGAGCTTGAGGTAATAAGTAATATTTTTTATACTATAAGGCAAATGTTTATAACCAATTCTTTAATATCCAGTATATATATTGGTACAGAAAACGGCATGTACTACGAATATTCTACTGAAAACAGCGGCGTAAGATACGTTGCTGCGGAAAGAAACTGGTATAAAGATGCCGTTCAAGCCAGAAAAAAAGGAAACAGCAATGCCGTCTGGCAAGGCACCTACGTAGATAAGGCAACTAATAAGTTATGCATTACATGCTCAAAGGCTTTTTGCGATTTTTCAGGAAATATTATTGGCGTTGCGGCTATAGACATGTTCCTGGAGGATATAAACGATTATCTGACAAACTTTAAAGTAGGTGATACAGGATACTCCTTTATCGTAGACACAGACGGAAAAGTAATTGTGCACCCAAAATATAGTCTCAAAGAGGAAATAGGCAATATTAATTCAGGATTTATCAGCGGTTCAGAAGAAGGCGAAAACAATCAGGAAGCTATAAATCATATATTAAGCGGTATAAGCGGAATAGAAAAGATAAAAATTGACGGTAAACAGTATTATCTGTCGTACTATGATACGCAAAC
>JAISWM010000100.1 GCA_031270785.1 Oscillospiraceae bacterium | reverse complement strand
GCAAAAACCATTTAAAAAGCGGCATTATTTACGGTTCCCCCCCGCCGACGGCGGGGGGGAAAAACAAAAACGTCATTGTTTAAAAAAATTTTTACTATAGCTGTTACGATTTTTTCAATTCTTGCTTGGTTATTCATTTTTATCTCCCAAAATATTGTTTTTTAAATTCTAATGGCGATTGTATCATGTTTTCGTATTTTCGGGCAGGTCTAATGAAATATTTCGAAACCTACCTTGGTTTTGAAGTGTTTTTATTTGCTGTGAATCTACGATTATTAAATGATTTTTGCTATATAAAACAGTCTCATTTTAAAATATTTCAAAAAAATTAGTTGCCAAATAATATATATTAGTATACAATGTTTTATGTTAAAAATTAATGTCTGCAGTGTTTTATCAAAAAGGGGGTCATGTCTCAAAATAATTGAGATCCCTTTTTAAATTCCCCTGCCTTGGGCGGGGGAATAAGATATTATTAAATAATTTGACCCATCACCCCCAAAATGGGGAGAAAAAAGACAGCAGTTGTAGCTGTTTCACTTGAAAAAATATATTTATTTGTGCACTTTTTCCCCACGAGTCGGCGGGGAAAGAAACGCAAATGATACCACGTTTCTAAATGGTTTTGGCTATATAAAACATAATTATGGAGGGGTAGTTTTGGTAACGGCAATTGTAGGAGCAAATTGGGGTGATGAAGGGAAAGGTAAAATTACCGATCATCTTGCAAGTACATCAGATATAGTTGTACGCTTTCAAGGCGGAAGCAATGCGGGACATACAATTATAAATGAACACGGAAAATTTGCCTTGCATCTGCTTCCATCAGGGGTTTTCTGCAAAAATGTTACTAATGTAATTGGCAATGGCGTGGCCGTAAATGTAGAAGAACTTGATAAGGAACTTAAAACGCTCAAAAATTCAGGTGTATCTAACCCCAACTTAATCATATCCGACCGTGCGCAAATTTTAATGCCTTACCATATATTGCTTGATATATACGAAGAAGAAAGGCTATCTTCCAGAAAGTTTGGCTCTACGAAGTCCGGAATAGCACCTTTTTACTCGGATAAATTCGCAAAAAACGGAATCCAAATCAGCGAAATTTTCGGAAATGCCGAAAATTTAAAAGAGCGTTTAACAAATATAATTGAAGTGAAAAATGTTTTAATTCGTCATTTATATAAAAAAGAAGAAATTCATTTTCAAGATATATTTGATAGGCTCATGTATTACAAAGAAATCTTAGCTCCGCTTGTGGAAAATACGTCTGATTTTTTGCAAAGCGCTGTAAAACAAAATAAAAAAATTCTTCTTGAAGGGCAGTTAGGAGCGTTAAAAGATACAGACTTCGGAATATACCCCATGGTAACGTCCTCAAATACTATTGCGGGATATGCAAGTGTTGGCGCCGGAATACCTCCATATGAAATAAAAGAAATTATTGCGGTTGTTAAAGCGTATTCAAGCTGCGTAGGCAGCGGAGATTTTGTAAGCGAGCTTTTTGGGCAAGAGGCTGAAACACTCAGGAAATTAGGCGGTGATTGCGGGGAATATGGCGCTACAACCGGAAGACCCAGAAGAGTAGGCTGGCTTGACCTTGTCGCCACAAGATACGGATGTAAAATTCAGGGTGCTACAAGCGTTGCGTTTACAGTTTTAGACGCGCTTGGATACCTTGATGAAATAAAAGTGTGCACAGGATATGAAATAAACGGAAAAATCACAAAAGATTTCCCCGCTCCTTTTGAATTATCTTATGCTAAACCCGTATATGAAATATTTAAGGGTTGGAAGTGCGATATTAGAGAAATATTAAATTATAATGACTTACCCTATGAATGTAAAAAATACATAGAATTTGCAGAAAATCAAATTGGTGTACCTATTAACATTATTTCGAACGGGCCTTCAAGGCAAAGCATAATTTATAGACGTGCCGGCTGTGGTTGAACATTAGACCTGTCCGTAAACTTCACAGAGCGCAAACTATCGAAAAATGTATCATTAAAAATGGCTTTGCATCAAAGTTTGGCGGTGGCCCAAGTTAATTGATAATATCTTTCACCCCCGCCATAGGCGGGGGGCAAGAGAAGAAATTTCAACTATTTTGACCCACAGCCCGATTTTGATTGCAATCTGTAAAGTTTACGGACAGGTCTAATAAAAACTTTTTTAAATAGCGGCCATTTTTGTTCTTCCCCCCGGTGGAGAAAAAAGAGAAAGTTCCGATTATTTTGAGGCATAACCTAAATAATACCGCGTTTTTAAATAGTTTTGGCTATATAAACATTTATTTGCTGTTTTTAAGGAGTGTAAGAAACATATGTGTGGAATTATTGGATATGTTGGCAGTAACGACTCTGTCCCCTTTTTACTTCAAGGCTTGCAAAAACTTGAATACAGAGGATATGATTCAGCCGGCGTAGCAATTTGTACCGACAATGGTTTAAATGTGATAAAGAAAAAAGGTAGACTTGAAAATTTGGTTCAAGAAATAGAATGCTTAAACCTTCCCAAAAGTAATTTAGGTATAGGCCATACAAGATGGGCTACTCACGGCAGCCCCGGCGATGAAAACTCTCACCCTCAGCTTAGTGATTCTAAAAATATTGCCGTAGTACATAACGGAATTATTGAAAATTATATTGTTCTTAAGGAATTTCTTATAAAAAAAGGCAAAAAATTCACTTCGGATACAGACACAGAGGTAATAGCGCAATTAATAGATTATATGTATAACGGTAATATTTTCAGTAGCGTTATAAATGCCGTCAATAAACTTGAAGGATCGTTTGCCTTGGGGATAATTTGCCGCAGCGATCCGGGAAAAATTATCGCGGTAAAAAAAGACAGCCCCTTAATTATCGGCTGCGGCGAAAATGAAAACTACATTGCTTCAGATATTCCCGCGGTGCTTTCTAAAACCAACAGAGTATACAGGCTAAAAGAATGCGAAATAGCAGTTATTACGCAGGAGAGTATAAAACTTTATGACTTTGAAGGAAGTGGTCTTGATTTTTCCTTTGAAACAGTGGATCTGGACAGCAGCTGCGCAGAAAAAAACGGCTATGAACACTTTATGCTTAAAGAAATTATGGAGCAGCCGGATGTTATTAAAAAAACCGTTTTTCCGAGAATTAAAGAAAATCAAGTTGTATTTGAAAATTTTGATCTTCCGAAAGAGTATTTTGAAAAACTTAAAAAAATATATATTGTGGCATGCGGTTCAGCTTATCATGTTGGGTGCAGCGGTAAATACGTTATAGAAAAACTTACCGGAATTCCGGTAGAAGTAGATCTGGCTTCAGAATTCAGATACAGATCCCCAATTGTAGATAATAATACTTTAGTCATCACAATAAGCCAATCCGGTGAAACCGCCGATACTCTTGCGGCCCTCAGGGAAGCTAAAAAATATAACGCAAAAGTGCTTTCAATTGTAAATGTGGCCGGAAGTCCCATAGCAAATGAATCGGATTACGTCTTTTATACACAGGCAGGGCCTGAAATAGCAGTAGCCACAACTAAGGCCTATAGCGCTCAGCTGTGCCTGATATATTTACTCGCTTTATATTTATCAAAAATCCTTGCAAAAATTGATGAACAAGGTTATATTAATTACTTAAGTGATATAATATTAATACCTGAAAAAATTAAAGAAATTTTTGAAGGCATTAAAAACATACGCTCCTTAGCACAAGATTTCTTTAGAATCAGCGATGCTTTTTTTATAGGGAGAAATTTAGACTATGCTGCCTGTATGGAAGGCTCCCTTAAATTAAAAGAAATATCGTACGTGCATTCCGAAAGTTATGCGGCCGGGGAACTTAAACACGGTACCATATCTCTTATAGAGGACAATACCCTCGTAATAGCAGTTGCCACTCAAAGCAGCCTTATTGATAAGATAGTAAGTAATATAAGAGAAGTCAAAGCACGAGGCGCTAAAGTAATTGCCATTACTACTCACGCCAATTTTTATAAAATATCAGAAGTTTCAGACCATGTAATACCAATACCCAAACTGTCAGATATATTTATGGCGTCATTATCAGTAATTCCTTTGCAGCTTTTTTCGTATTGTCTTGCCCTTTTAAGAGAATGTGATATTGATAAACCGCGTAATTTAGCAAAATCTGTAACAGTAGAATAGGAAGTGGAAAAATGGAAAATATAAGTGAAAAAATTTTGATTCTTGATTTTGGTGGGCAATACAGCCAAATAATCGCAAGAAGAATAAGGGAGATAAACGTTTACTGCGAAATAAAGTCTTATAAAACATCTCTCTCAGAAATTCTTGAATCCGAATATCAAGGTATAATATTGTCCGGAAGCCCAAGCAGCGTAATTGGGCCAAACGCATACAAGTGCGACCCGGAATTATTTGAAACCGGTATACCTATTTTAGGTATTTGCTACGGCGCACAATTAATAGCCAGCATATTGGGCGGTAAAGTCGAAAGAGCATCGGCAAGAGAATACGGAAGTATAAAAGTTGTATTCAGCCACACTTCCATTCTCACGAGGAGCTTGTACCCCGAGGGAATCTGCTGGACGAGCCATACCGACCATATAACGGAAATTCCCAAAGGGTTTACTATAACGGCTCACAGTGATAACTGCGCGGTAGCGTGCATGGAAAACACGCAAAAGAACATATACGCCACGCAGTTTCACCCCGAAGTCGAACATACCGTTCGAGGGGATGAATTCATTAAATCGTTTGTATATAAAATATGCGGCTGCACGGGTTCGTGGAGTGTGGTTTCGTTTGTTAAAGAAGCCATAAACAAAATCAAAAAACAAGTCGGCGACAAAAAAGTTATATGCGCTATATCGGGGGGTGTTGATTCTTCAGTTGCCGCGTTGATGGTTCATAAAGCGGTCAACAAACAACTTATTTGTATATTTGTGGACCATGGGCTTCTTCGTGAGGGTGAAAGTGATTTAGTAGAAAAAGTTTTTACAAATAGATTTAACCTTAATCTTATAAAAATAAATGCTCAGTCGAGATTTTTAGATAAATTAAAAGGCATAACTGACCCTGAAACGAAAAGAAAAATTATAGGTGAAGAATTTATAAGAGTATTTGAGGAAGAGGCTAAAAAATTAGAAGGAGTTGCATTTTTATGCCAAGGCACTATTTATCCGGACGTAATAGAAAGCGGTTTGGAAAATGCTTCTGCGATTAAAAGTCACCACAACGTTGGCGGATTGCCAAGTATAATGGATTTTGAAGGTATTATTGAACCTTTGAAGTACCTTTTTAAAGATGAAGTACGCAAGGTGGGGCGGGAATTTAAATTAACCGGAGATTTGCTTTATAGGCAGCCGTTTCCCGGACCCGGTTTAGCGGTAAGGATAATAGGGGAAGTTACCCCTCGCAAACTTCAGATTTTAAGAAAAGCCGATGCAATATTCAGAGAGGAAATTGTAAAATCAGATGTAGTTATGCCCCCAAACCAATATTTCGCTATTTTAACAAATACAAAAACTGTGGGAGTAATGGGGGATGAAAGGAGTTATGACTATACTGTCGCGCTAAGAGCGGTGAATTCATCAGATTTCATGACCGCCAAGTGGACAAAAATTCCATACGAGGTACTCGAAAAAATATCAACCAGAATTGTAAATGAAGTAGAAAACGTCAATAGAATAGTTTACGATATCACTACCAAACCCCCCGCGACTATTGAGTGGGAATGATAAGGCAACCGTATTTAAACAGTCGCGTTTTTTCTTTTTCCCCCGCCGACTCGCGGGGGAAAAAACGCAAATAATACCACGTTTCTAAATGATTTTGGGTAGTGGCCCAAATTTGTTGATAACATCTTTTCCCCCCGCCTATGGCGGGGGGGCAAGAAGGGATTTCAACTATTTTGGGACACGACCTGATTTTGGCTATAATATCTTTCTCCCCCTCAGATTCGAGAGGGGAAAAAAGAAGTTTCAATCATTTTGAGATATAACCGTATTTTGTGTAAATACCCAAAAGTAATAATTGATACTGATTTCAATTATAAATATCAGTTCGTATCTGTTACTTTTCCCCCGCCGAAGGCGGGGGAAAGAACAAAAATGTCACAATTGGTTTTTGCTACATAAAGGTGTATTAATTTAATATTTGGTTTGCAATAGATAGTGAACCAAATATTATTATTGCGTATGAATCAATATTTTTTTGCGCTATGGAAGTTGCGAACTTAATCGCATCCTTTATGTTAAATTTAGGAGTAGTGTTTTTGTTATATTTAAGCGATATTTCTGTAATGTTTTTTATATCCATAGATCTTTTGCTACTAAGAGGGATGGTAATTACTTGGTCAAACGCAGGAAGTATTTTGGATAAAGAATTTTCTACATCTTTATCTTTAAACATACCTACTATCCCGATAATTTTTTTGCCGATAAATATATCATCAATTACATTTTTTAATGCTTCAACGCTTCCTAAATTATGCGAACCGTCCAGAATTATAAGCGGTTTTTTGCACAGCACCTGAATTCTTGATTTAATATCTAAGTTTTTAAGCCCCTTTTTTATTGCGTCAAATGTTACGGGGAATTTATTGTTAATAGTCTCTATACATAATAAGGCATTCGCAATATTTTCAATTTGGTGGTAACCAATAAGCGAAGTACTGAATTTCTGATTATTATAGTAAAAATCAGTACCCTTAAGGATGTCAAATTTAATGCCCGAAAATTTTGAAGTGCCGGATATAATAAGATTTGTATTTTTTTTTCTGCATGTACTTTTTATTATTTCAAGTACACGTACTTCTTGATTGGCGCTCGTAATTACCGGTACATTTTTTTTAATTATTCCGCATTTTTCACGCGCTATTCCTTCAATAGTACTCCCCAATATATCTGTATGGTCCAATGAAATTGAGGTTAATATTGAAGCTAGAGGCTTTTTTATAATGTTGGTGGCATCTAAACGGCCACCGAGACCTGTTTCAAGAATTACGATGTTACAATTCTCGTTTTTAAAATATTTCAGCGCCATAGCAGTTATAATTTCAAATTCCGTAAGGACTTGTTTATTTGAATTCATTTCTTCAATATAATTTTTGATTTCACTGTATATTTTGACCACTTGCTTTTTAGGTATTATTTTGCCATTGATTTTAATACGATCTCGAAAATCTATTATTGATGGCGAAGTATATAATCCGGTCTTATATCCGGCATGCTTAAATATGGCGGATAGTACTAAGCAAGTACTTCCCTTTCCGTTTGTGCCGGCTGTGTGTATGACGCTGAGGCTATCCTGCGGATTTCCGATCAGCGACAGTAATTTTTGAATGCGTTTAAGGCCCGGCTTTATTCCAAATTTTAAATGAGAATTTATATGGTGCATTACTTGTTTATAGGTCAATTTGATTTTCACATCCACATAATATAGTAAAAACTTTTTGAAACAGTAGACCTGTCCGTAAACCTCACGGAACGCAGACTATCTAAAAATGTATCACTTAAAAAATGGCTTTGCATCAAAATCTCCCGGGAAGTATTTTTATACGTCGTCGTCGATTTGGCTGTGGGTCAAAATAGTTGAAATTCCTTCTTTCACCCACGCCTATGGCGGGGGTGAAAGATATTATCAATTAATGTGGACCACCACCGTCGATTTTGATTGCAATCTGTAAAATTTACGGACAGGTCTAGTGGCATTTTGTTTTTTCCCACGCTTGGTGGGGGAAAAGTAAATAATACCACGTTTCTAAGTGATTTATACTAATTTCAATTATAAATATCAGTTTATATCCGTTCCTCCACCCCCGCGGGCGAGAAAAGTAAATCGGTTATGGTCCAAATTAGTTAATAATACCGCGTTTCTAAATGGTTTTGGCTATATAGTCGGGACTGCAAGGCCCAATTTTTCAATAATTTCGTAATTCAGCGTAAGTTTTGTGTCTTGTAAATACTGAACCGGCATATCGTGCGGCTTATTTTTACCTTCCAAAATTTCCGCCGCTTGGCGTGCTGCCATTTTACCAAGTTCATAGTAATCAATTCCGTAAGTACCAATCGCGCCTTTTGAAATCATAGTGTCTTCGGCGCATACCACAAATTTTTCTTGACTTAAAAATATTTGTGAAATTTGCGGCATGGATGAGGCTGTAATTTTGTCAATCGGAACATACAGCGCGTCGACTTCTTTTGCAAGTTTTTCCGCTACCTGCTTGACTTCATGCACTTGCGAAACTGCGGATATTTTTGACTCTAAGCCCAGTTCTTTGATTTTTTGCTTTGCAAGTTCTGCTTGATACTGCGGACTTGCATCTATGTTTGAATATAAAATTCCGATTTTTTTAGCGTTGGGTTTTAATTCGGGGATTAACTCAATAATTTTGTCAATCGGTGCTAAATCTGATGTCCCCGTAACGTTCGTCTGCGGTTTTTCGTGCGATTTAACAAGTCCGGCTTCTTCATAATTTGTAATCGCCGTCGCTACAATCGAGATATCCTTCGTGGCGTTCGCTGCGGCTTGTGCGCATGGGGTTGAAATCGCTAAAATCAAATTTTTTCCGTCGCTTACGAATTTCTCAGCGATTTGCTGGCAGTTAGATAGATCTCCGCCGGCAATTTGAAAATCGAATTCCACGTTTTTTCCGCCTTCATAACCTAAGTTCTTAAGTTCGTCAATAAAGCCTCGGTGCGCGCTGTCAAGCGATTCGTGTTCCACGATTTGCATAATCCCGATTTTAATTGCTACTTCTTTTTTGCATCCTGCAAAAGTTACAAGTAGTGTTAAGGGCAATAAATACAATAGTTTTTTGAAAATTTTCATGGTAATATCTCCTCTAAGTTTAATTTTGTTTGGTTTTAATTCCAACGACCCTCTATAAAAAACCTTTTCAAACAGTAACGTTTTTGTTCTTTCCCCTAGCCTTCGGCGGGGGAAAGAAACGTAAATATAGCTGCCTGATTTGAAAAAAGTATATTTGTTCGTACGCTCTCTCTTAGTCGTGTCTCAAAATAATTGAAATCTCTTCTTTCCCCCCCGCCCAGGGCGAGGGGGGAACGCCGATAATATCACGTTGCTAAATGGCTTTGGCTATATAATCGGTCATGTCACAAAATAATTGAAATCTCTTCTTCCCCCCCCAGGGCGGGGGGAAAACGCCGATAATATCACGTTCCTAAATGGCTTTGGCTATATAATCACTTACGGCGCGGTCAATTTTAATTTATTTAAAACTTCATGATTAAGAGCCAATTTAACATTTTCTAAATACTCAATTGGCATATTTTCGGGCTTTTTACCGCCTTTCAAAATGTCAACCGCTTGTTTGGCCGTAAGTTTTCCGAGTTCGTAATAATCCATTCCGAAAGTTCCTGCGGCTCCTTTGGAAATTAAGTTCACTTCGCCGCAAATCACGGGGAGATTGCCTTGCAAAGCTGTTTTTGCTATGAGTTCCATGTTTGAAGCGACCGTGTTGTCGGTTGGGGTGTAAATTGCATCGACTTTTCCGCGCATTGACTCCACTATTTGCTGAATTTCCATCATTTGAGAAAATGTGAAAATTTGTGGCGTTAAGCCTATTTTTTCAGCTTCGGTTACCGCGATTTTAGCTTGATATTTTGAATTTGCCTCATTTGAGGAAAACAAAATTCCAACTTTTTTGGCTTCTGGTTTTAACTGTTTAATTAATCCAATTTGTTTTGCAATTGGTGCTAAATCCGATGTTCCCGTAACATTTGTCCCCGGCTTTTCGTTTGATTTTACAAGTCCCGCATCTTCGGGGTTTGTCACCGCCGTTACTAATATCGGAATTTCAGAAGTTACGGTCGCTACGGCCTGAGCGGCGGGTGTGGCGATTGCTACGATCAAATCGCAGCCCTCGCTTACAAATTGGTTCGCTATTAAAGTGCAGTTGGCTTGGTCGCTTTGAGCGTTTTTATAGTCAATTTTTCCGTTGAAGTCAAGTTCTTTCAAACCGTCAATGAAGCCGTTTCTGGAAGCGTCAAGTGCTTCGTGTTCAACGAACTGTAAGATCCCTATTTTTAAATTTTTTTCTCTGTTTTTGCCAAAGTTTTGCCAGATTAAAGTGAAAATTATCAAGCATGATGGTATAAGTAACCACCAAAATTTTTTATTATTTTTCATATAAATTTTCTCCATTTTAAAATAAATTGCGCTATAAGCGCTTAATGTTTTGTTTATTTTCTTTTCCCCAAAATTGCGTCGATAGAATGTATCATAGTTATAAAGTAAAGCAAAATTCATAATTCCCTCCTCAAATGCAGAAAAAGAGCCAAACCCAATTTTTCATAGTCCGGCTCTTTAAAATTTTTATAAATTAAAAAGCCGTCACAGTGCCTATATCGGCATCTGTAACGGCAACCATCGCTACTACAGATACCGACTATCCGTAATAGTTATACCAATTATTTAATTTTCGTTTTAAAACTGTATGATTCATAATTCTCTCCTTCAAGATTCAACCTATTTTTTAGTATAACACATGTTTTTAGTTTTGTCAAATTTATAGCTGTTTTATTTGAAAAGAGCTTTGTCATCGCTCCGCCGGCGGCTTGGAGGGATCGTACAAACAAATTTATTTTTTAAAGTGTATCAACTATAAAATTTTGTGAGCACAATAATTTAATCTTAAAAAAATATTGACTTTTTGTTGATTTAATATTATAATTAAATATAAAGGAGGTGAACAAAATGAGAAAAAACAAATTAAAAATTTTTATTAGCTGTGTTTTACTGTCTTTCGGTTTGTTTGGTTTTAGTGTTTCAGCAACAAATGTTGAGGAAACCGCATACAACTGTGCATATTCGGCTGCAATAGATGCAGGTTGCAATCAGTTCGCAGCGGCTGAAATTGCAAAAGAATTTGTATACAAGTTAATGAACAATCACGATGATTCTGTAACAATAAAGCAGGTTAGAACTTTTAAGTATGACGGTATACCTCGGCTTATCGCGACCGACTTTGAATTCCAGAGCGCAGTATTAGGTAAGACTATGATTGTAACCTATGTCGACGAGGTTGGTTAGAATTAAAAAAGCCTAAATTTCAGCAATCATCGCCCCGCTTTACCGGCGGGGCGATGATTTATGCATATGGTTCCTTTCAAAAGCAACAGCTATATAAATAGCACGGTTGTGCAGTTTAACAAAAATGTTGGCTATGTTTCAAAATATAGCTGTTTCGTTTGAAAAGCATCTGATTTTTATAACTTTCTCCCGGCCGACAGCCGGGAGAAAGTACACGGATAAATTTACTTTGATGAAACTGCCTCTAAACGGCGGCGTGTTTTCAAATGATTTCTACTATGTTTATTGTACTTCATTTATAGCTACACCATCTGAACTATCGTCAAATTTTAATTCGATGCTGCGTCCTTTATATGACCTGCCGCTATTGCTTTTTGACATTCTGTATTCTACCATTAAAGATTTAAATTGATCCATGTATTGATGTATACACCTTGCGCCTTTATGTGCCTGGCAACATTTTTCGCTTAATAAATCCAAGAAATTTTCATCTAATTTTATACGGATTTTGTAAGCTTTTAAATAATCTGATACCAATTTTGATATTTGCGGCTGTGCTATTTGGGTATATTCTTCTTTCGACAAAGGCCCGAATTCGACCAGCGTTAATCTGTTTAATAATGAAAAATCGTGATCAACTTCCGTTCTAAGCTCGGTGGTCCCGCTCTCGGAGCACCCTTTTATGAGACTGCTTCTGCTTTCATTAGATGTTATTATTATTATAGTATCATTGAACTTTAGCTTTCTTCCCTCTACTATTGCGTACCCTCTGTCTATTGCCTGGCGTAAAAATTCGTCTATAGATCCGGTTGGGTCATACGTTCTCATTTTATCAATTTCTTCTATGATAAGTACTGTGTCTGGGTTAGTAGCGATTTGCTGAGCCGCTTTAGTAGGATACTGTATTTTTTCTCCAGCTATTCCGTATACAGTTTCATTTCCCAAAAATTGTTCAACAGGAGATTTAGCGTCTTTAGAATTATCTTTTTTTAACATAGACGGGTTTAAAACTGTGGGGTTTGACGTTCCGCATAGACTTTTAGCTATTACGTTTGCGGTTTCTGATTTTCCTACTCCGGAGTCTCCAAATAAATATAAAACACACGCTCCCGTGGACTTGCCGGAAAGTGACCTTTCTTCCAGGTAACTTGAAATTTTTTGTTTAATAACTTTTTTGGCCTCTTTTTGCCCTACAATTTGGCCGAGATTATTGTCAAGCTTTTTCATGGCGTTTTCAGGATTATTAGTGATTCTTTCCCCTGAAACTTCCCACCATCTAGTAACCATATTCCGAAATCTTCCTCCCCAATCTCTAAAAGTATTTACAAACGGAATTATATTTTGCACAATTGGACCCGCAATATAGGTTCCGCCTATACATGTAGCTATGCTAACACCAATACGTTTTGCCCCCACGTCAGGCCCACTCCCCCAGCCGGCGACCTCAAATGCAGCATTTCCGGCTTGGTATACATGCCCCAAAAGTTTTTGTGCTTCCGCATTTGTGTCCACTTGAGCCGCTTGAGCCACTTGAGCCACTGGGCCCCCTGGGCCCCCTGGATTAGCTAAAACTGAAGTATTAATGCAAAAACCTAACGCTAATATCATAGACATCTTTTTTAATATTTTTTTCTGAAACATTATATCCATCCTTCTTAATAATAATTTTAATCTCAACATATTAATTATAGCACAATTAAAAACCAATGTAAATACCCAATATTTTTAATTAATATTTTATTTTCCGCTTTGCCAAAGAAACAAAGGTGTAGCTTTTTTTGAAAAGAGACATGTGAGTAAGCCATTGCTCCGCTGGCAAGTGGGGGAGATAATTGCTAATTACATTATACTACAATTCAAAATTAATTAATATTTTATTGTCGAATTGTCAAAGAAACATAAGGTATAGCTGTTTTTCTTGAAAAGAAACATGCGAGTAAGCCATCGCCCCGCTGGCAAGTGGGGGAGATAATTGCTAATTACATTATACTACAATTCAAAATTAATTAATATTTTATTGTCGAACTGTCAAAGAAACAAAGGCATAGCTGTTTTTCTTGAAAAAAGACATGTGAGTAAGCCATCGCCCCGCTGGCCAGGGGGGGAAAGAAGGAATTTCAACTATTTTGACACACAACCGAGATTTTGATGCAAAGCCATTTTTTCAGTGATGCATTTTTCGATAGTTTGCGCTTTGTGAGATTTACGGACAGGTCTACTATAAATATGCTGAGATTTTTTTTGACTTACATTTCGGTACAGTATAAAATTTTAAAAGGGGCGTCAGAATGTGATTACGGCTCAAATTATAGCTGTTGTATTTGAAAAAAATAAATTCGTTCATACAGCCTTTTCCCGCAGGCTTATGGGTCATGTCTCAAAACAGTTGAAATGCCCCC
>JAISWM010000074.1 GCA_031270785.1 Oscillospiraceae bacterium | reverse complement strand
CTAGGTCGCGGCTCCAATGATTTTTGCGGGCGGCTTCCGAAGGAAGCCTGCCAAGTCCGCCGTAATGCCCCGTATGCTCTGCATCGGGGATAGGTGGACGAAGCAAAAAATTTTACTTAAAAATAGTATTATTTGCTTGACAAGGCGTAAAAAACATGTTGGAATTAAATTATAACAAATTAAAAAATAGAGGAGCGTCAACATTATGAAATTTAAAAAATTTATGGCACTGATTTGCACGTTTGTTATTATGTTTTCAAATTTAATTAATGTTTCTGCTGCATCTGATGATGTGGTCAAAGCGGTACTTTTAGGAGATTCAGAAGTGGGAAAAACAACAATGTTTGAGAGATTGCAGTCTGGGGAATTTAATGATCACGTTTCTCCTACCATAGGAGCGGCCTATGTTAATACAAAATACGGTAATAATGAGCTTCAACTTTGGGATACCAACGGTCGAAAAGACTATCGTCATCTACTCATGATGTATTGTAGGGGCGTGAGCATAGTGGTCATTTGCATTGATTGTGCTAATCCAAATTTTGATGAGTGGGTGGAATATACAAAAAATGACTGCCCTGAAAACATACTGATTTGTGCAGTGGTAACTAAAACAGATACGGGAAATACGGCCGATAAGTTGGCACGCATTACGGAAAAAGCGAAAGAACATCATATAGAAGAATTATGCTTTGTAAGTGCTAAAACGGGCGAAGGAATAGAAGATCTCAGAAAAATGTTGAGCAATGCAACAAATAGAGTTGTTGCAGCTAGAGACGAGACAGCTAGAGCCGCAGCTGCTAGAGCCGCAGCAGCTAGAGTGTGGCAACTAGAGTATGGCTGCTGAGCACGGAGCAGCTGAGGCCGAAACAACTGGGGATGGAACAACTGAAGCTGAAACACCACTTTTGACCCAACTGTTAGTAGCAGGAATAGTAACGGGGATAACAATAGTAGGGAGTTTGACAGCAACCGTAGCGCAGGCCAAAAGTCGATTTTCTGCAAATCGGCCACAACCACAACTTGCCTGATATAGTCAAAACCTTTTAAAATATAGCTGTTACGATTTAAAACAGCCCTCAAAAATAAATTTATCCGTGTACCTTATCCCAGCCGTCGGCTGGGAGAAAGTCATAAAAATCAAACGCTTTTCAAACGAAACAGCTATAGTAACATTTTTGATTTTTCCCCCGCCAAATGCGGCCATGTCTCAAAATAATTGAAATCTCTTCTTTTTCACCCGCCTCGGGCGGGGGGGGGAAGATATTATCAACTAATTTGACCCCATCACCCAAATGCGGGGTAAAAACGTAAATAATACCGTGTTTCTAAATGGTTTTTGCTGTAAAATTCGGCGTTTTAAAATTAAATTATAAAAATAATAAAATTGCATATTGAAAATCATATCATCGCGTTGTATAATAATATGGTAGAGTGTTTTCGAAACAAAATTTTAGGTGAATGGTATCAGTGAAAAATAATATTTCTACTATGCTTAAATGCAGTATGTTAATAGCTCTTTCTATAATTTTTGGAAAAATATTTGCTCTGAAAATGCCATACGGAGGGTCAATCAATTTAAGTCCGATTCCAATTATAATGTCTTCGCTTATATTTGGTCCTTCTTGGGGTATTTATGCCGGCTTTACGTATGGCATCATAAAAGTAATACTTGGGTTCCAAGTGCCGCCGGCAACGAATTTTTTCAGTATCATAGCCGTATTTTTCCTAGACTACATTATACCTTATACTTCTTTGGGTTTATCATCAATGTTTAAAATTAAAGGGAAAATAGCGGCAAGTTTGGGAATAACTTTAGCGATGATAATACGCCTTATAAGTACCACAATATCGGGAATTGTAATTTGGAAAAATCTTTTGTGGCCCGGCCTAAATATTTTAGCCTACTCTCTGATTTACAATAGTATTTACATTTTTCCCGAAACAATTTTAAGCCTTATAATATGCCCGCTGATACTAAAGTTTGCCAAAAATAAAATTTAATTCGGTCTTAACCTGTATATAGCAAAAACCATTTAGAAACGTGGTATTATTTGCGTTTTTCCCCCGCCGAAGGTTGTGGGTCAAATTAGTTGGTAATATCTCCCCCCCCCGCTAGAACGTGTGGGCGAAAGAAGAAGTTTCAATTATTTTGAGACATAGCCCGCCGAATGCGGGGGAAAAAACAAAAATGTCACTGCTTTAAAAGGCTTTTACTGTATAAGCAATCATATCCCCGCCCCTGGCGGGGGAAAAGCGGCACAAATTATCATGCTTCTAAGTAACATTTTCGCCCTTCCTTCGCCCCTGGGGGGAAAGAAACGCAAATTATCATGCTTTTAAATTGTATTTTTTGTATAAGGAGGAAAACAAAAAAATGAATAAAATAAAAAAAATTTTATCTATACTTATATCTTCAGCTTTACTGATAGCCAATTGTAATCTAATGCACGCAAGAAAAATAGTGCCGCAAAATACAAATTCCACGTCAACCGACGCTGTGGCAACCACCACTGGAGCAACCGACGCTGTAGCAACAACCACTGGAGCAACCGACGCTGTAGCAACCACCACTGGAGCAACCACCACTGCAGCAACCACCACTGGAGCAACCAACGCTGTAGCAACCGGCGCTGGAGCAGCAACCGACGCTTCTGCAGATACTAAAGAAAATTTTGCACCTGTAAGTTATAGGGAATATTTACTCATGAATTTTTTTGATAACTTTGTCTTTAGCCCCGGCTTTCGTAAATACTTTCTCTTTTATAGTGTGGGTTCTTTAATAATAGGAGGAGCGAAATTAATTTTTTTCGTTGCCCAAAATTTCCAAATTGCCTTTGGAAGCAATATGTTGTGGAATTTTGTTCAAACCACATGGGATATAGCAAATGCAATACTTGCACTAATGTTTATAATAGGGGGATAATATAAAAATGAATAAAATAAAAAAAATTCTGGCCATATTTATATCTTCAGCTTTACTGATATACGATTGTAATCTAATACACGCGAGAAAAATAGTGCCGCAAAATACCAATACCACGTCAACCACCACTGCAGCAACCGACGCTGCAGCTACCTCTTCTGAAGGTACAAAAAACGCTGTAAGGATTGCAATAAATGTAATTCTGTTCATATTAGATCTAACTCTGAATGTATGGACACCCTATCATCATTATTCTCCAATGTACATTGAAAAAACACCAGTGCCATCACTATTGGACAATCCCGCATTAACAACCGCCTTAACAGTTACCTCTTCTGAAGGTACGGGAGAAAGTGTTTCGACCGCAAACAAGAAATTAATTTACAACCATTATAAAGATAGCGTTCGCAAAATCGTATATTATTGTGATTTTTTTAAAACTTTATTTTTTGCTTTTATATTTTTCAGAGGAGCAAAACATGTTGTTGGGGATACGGAACCTATTCAAACCATAACAAATTTGATGCACGGAGTCGGTGCGGGTATTGTGAGGGTGTGACCCAAAATTAGAAGAAGCTTCAATTATTTTGAAACATAACCCGGTGGTGGGGAGAGACCGTGCAAACAAATTTACTTTTTTGAAAGAAGAGCAGTTGCTTTTATTGCAATATTGTGCAAAGTTCGGTAACATATTTTATTGGCTACCCTATGAGGCAGCGCGGACTTGCCGGGTCGTGTCTCAAAATAGTTGAAATTTCTTCTTTTCCCCCCGCCATAGGCGGGGGAAAAGACATTATCAATTAATTTGGGCCACCACCTAAAAGCGATTAAAGTGTGAAGAAAAAACAAAATATAGCAAAAACCATTTAGGAACGTGGTATTATTTACGTTTCTTTCCCCCGCGAGTCGGCGGGGGAAAGAACAAAAATGTTACTGTTTGAAAAAGATTTTACTATACGCCGAATTTGGTGGTGGGTCAAATTAGTTGGTAATATTTCTCCCCCCCGCCGCAGGCGGGGGACAGAACAAAAATGTCACTGTTTGAAAAGGTTTTTACTATAAGCCGAATTTGGTTGTGGGTTAAATTAGTTGATAATATCTCTCCACACCCCGCGAGTCGGCGGGGGAAAGAACAAAAATGTCATTGTTTGAAAAGATTTTATTATAAGCCGAATTTGGTTGTGGATCAAATTAGTTGGTAATATCTCTCCATATCCCGCCGATGGCGGGGGGAAAAAGAAGAAGTCCCAATTATTTTGAGACATAACCGCCGAATTTGCTTACATGGAGAAATAAATATGAAAATAATTTTTATGGGTACGCCTGACTTTGCGGTACCGACTTTTCAAAAACTGATTGATAACGGGTACTGTATTTTAGGCGCGTTTACTCAGCCGGATAAACCGGTAGGAAGAAAGCAGCACGAATTGGTTTTTTCACCTGTAAAATCTTGTGCTATAAAAAACAACATAAAAATTTTTCAGCCAACTACTTTGCGAAGTGATGAAGTAATAGGCACTATAAAAGCCCTTGAGCCGGACGCGATAGTAGTGGCCGCTTACGGGAAAATTCTTCCGAAAGAAGTTTTAAATATTCCGAAATACGGATGTATAAACGTTCATGGATCTTTACTCCCCAAATACCGTGGAGCGGCACCTATTCAGCGGAGTATAATTAATGGGGAAAAAGTTACGGGTATCACGACGATGCTGATGGATGAAGGTTTAGATACGGGGGATATACTTTTAGCAAAGGAAATAGAAATATTAGAAGATGATACTTCAGAAAGTTTATTTAAGAAAATGTCTCATGCAGGCGCGAATCTGTTAATTGAAACAATCAAGTTATTAGAAAACAATAAATTAATCCGAATTAAACAAGATGAACTGCTTGCCAGTTATTCCGGTATAATAAAAAAAATAGACGCAAAGATAGACTGGAATAAACTTTCAAAGGAAGTTTATAATTTGATAAGAGGAATGAATCCTTGGCCCATAGCATATACCTATATTAAAAAAAATAAATTATTAAAAATTTATAAGGCTAAAATATCGGATATGCCTTCTAATATACCGGGAGAAGTATTAAACATAAACCCTTTAATTATAAGTTGCGGGGGTGGCACATCGCTTGAGCTTTCAGAAGTACAGTTAGAGGGGAAAAAAAGGATTAAAGCAGAAGAATTTACAAGAGGATATAAAATATTAAAAAATGATTTATTAGGAGATAGGAGGTATAGCTGACTAAAAATCATTTAAAAGCATACCGTTATTTGTGTTTCTTTCTCCCCTATGGCAAAGTAAAAGAACAAAAATACCGTAGTTTTAAAGGGTTTTTACTATAACAGCTACAAAATATTATGATGTTTAATTATTACTATGATTCAAGTTACGTTTTTTATATGTTAATAACGCTGGCTATTTCCATGTATGCACATTTTAAAGTGCAAAATACTTTTAGTAAATATTCAAAAATAAAGACTTCAAAAAATATAACGGGGCTTGATTCCGCTAAGCAAGTACTTTTATATAATAACGTGTGTGATGTGCCGATCAAACATATAAAAGGTAATTTAAACGATAACTTTAACCCGGCACAAAACGCCATATTTTTGTCAGACCCTGTGTATTCAAATAATTCTGTATCAGCAGCCGGAGTAGCCGCCCACGAAGCCGGTCATGCAGTGCAGAACGCTCAAGGGTATATTCCTATAAAAATCAGACAATTTTTAGTGCCAATCACTCAGTTAGGGTCGAATTTGTCTATGCCGCTTGTGTTTATAGGGCTTCTTCTTCCGGTGCAATATCATTTTATAGTAAATTTGGGAATTATTTTATTTAGTTTAGCGGTAGTTTTTCAGATAATAACATTGCCGGTAGAAATTAACGCCAGTAAACGCGCTATGCTTTCACTGCAAAACGCAAACATGCTGAGTGAAAAGGAATTAAAAGGAGCAAAAGAAGTGTTAAATGCCGCGGCGTTAACATACGTCGCCGCAGCGTTTACAGCTATAATATCCCTTTTAAGGCTTATTTTGATTTCCCAAAGGCGCAAGTAAACAAACTCGGCAAATAAAAAATAATTTTTTTACAACATACGGTTATGTCTCAAAATAGTTGAAGCTTTTTCTTTCCCCCCGCCGAAGGCGAGAGGGAAACAAAAATGTCACTGTTTGAAGGGAATCATGTTTCAAAACAGTTGAAACTTCTTCCCCCCGCCGAAGGCGGGGGGGAAAATAAAAATGTCATTGTTTGAAGGGAATCATGTTTCAAAATAGTTGAAACTTCTTCTTTTTCCCCCCGCAGAAGGCGGGGGGGAAAACAAAACGTCACTGTTTGAAAAGGTTTTTACTATACTTGCTGTAAATATAACCGCTGTACTTGGAAAAAGCCTAAATTTGGGTAATTACCGCCTCCCGCCGACTGGTGAGGTAATGGTTGTGTTCCAGACTGACTGCTAATATCTTCCCCCCGCCGACGGCTGGGGGGAACAAAAACGTCACTGTTTGAAGGGAATCATGTTTCAAAACAGTTGAAACTTCTTCCCCCCGCAGAAGGCGGGGGGAAAACAAAACGTCACTGTTTGAAAAGATTTTTATTATACTTGATGCAAATATAGCCGCTGTACTTGGAAAAAGTCTAAATTTGGTGGTCCGAATTAGTTGATAACAACTTTTCCCCCCGCTAGAACGCGGGAAAAAAGGAGAAGTCTCAACTACTTTGAGACATACCCGCCTATAAATCCAAATCAACTTGACTATCCTTTTAAAATAAATATAATATTATTTCAGTGCCTTGTGGAATAGACCTGTCCGTAAACCTCACAGAGCGCAAACCATCGAAAATGCATCACTTAAAAAATGGCTTTGCATCAAAATCCGGCTGTGGGTCAAAATAGTTGAAATCCCTTCTTTTCCCCCCCGCCATAGGCGGGGGTGGAAGATATTATCAATTAATTCGGATCACCACACAAAATCTCCTGGGAGTATCTTCATACGCCATCGCCGATTTTGATTGTAATCTGTAAAGTTTACGGACAGGTCTAATATAGTAAAAATTTTCTAAAGAATTGTGACGTTTTTGTTTTTCCCTCGCCGCAAACTGGTAATGGTTCAAATTAGTTGATAATAACTTTTCCCCCGCTAGAACGCGGGAAAAAAGGAGAAGTTTCGACTATTTTGACCCACAACCCACAGACGAGGAAAAGAAATGTGGGTAATATCATATTTCTAAATGATTTTTACTATAAAAAACACTCTAATTAAAACAGGAGGGGTTGTTATGTCAGAATATGTACTTCAAACAGCTGATCTAACCAAAACTTATTCTCGCGTAAACGTAGTTGACAAAGTCAATATAGAAATCAAAAAAGGTGATATTTACGGTTTTATAGGAAAAAATGGTGCAGGTAAAACCACAACCATTAGGGTAATTGTGGGTCTTGCCGGGCAAAGCAGCGGTGAAATTGAACTGTTTGGCGAAAAAAATTTAAATATAGGGCGCAGAAAAACAGGTACTGTTATTGAGTACCCCGCTCTCTACCCTTATATGACGGCCGAAGGAAACGTTGAATGCCAACGTATATTACTTGGCGTCAAAGATAAAAATAAAACAAAAATCAAAGAAATTCTTGATATCGTAGGCCTTGGAAATACTGGTAAAAAGAAAGCTAAAAATTTTTCACTCGGTATGAAACAAAGACTCGCCATAGCTTTAGCGTTAATTGGCGACCCTGAATTTTTATTTTTAGACGAACCCACAAACGGCCTTGACCCAACCGGAATTAAAGAAATTCGAGACCTTATCTTAAAACTTAATAAAGAGCGCGATATAACTGTTATGGTGTCGAGCCATATTTTGGGCGAGCTTGCAAAAATCGCCACCAGATACGGCGTCATAAGTAAAGGTAAACTCGTTAAAGAATTTTATGCCGATGATCTTAAAGATTTAGTCAGAAATAAAATAAAAATAAAAGTAAACGACGCTAAAACGGCTGTATCCCTAATCAAAAATCAGTTAAACATCAAAAACTGCGAACTGAAAGATGATACTATTTATGTATATGATCATTTAGACGAATCCGGCAAAATCAGTTCCTTGCTGGCTAAACATGATATTATAATTGAGTCAATCTCAAAAGATAGCGACGACTGTGAAGAATTCTTTATAAAATTAATGGAAGGGGAAGACCAAGATGCTTAATTTAATCGCCTGCGATTTTTACAAACTTTTTAAGAGAAAATCCTTTTACATATGCTGCTTGATAGCTATGGCTATGAGTTGCCTGGGAGTAATAGTTTTAAACGCTGTTTTAAATATGGGGGGTATTGAAATTTCGGCGGAGGAGATGGGGTATAGCGGTATATACGCTCTTACTGCGGGTCTTGGGGAATCCACATTATTGGTTACCATCTTAGTGTCCATGTTTATACCGAGTGAATTTGCTTTCGGTACAATTAAAAATATAGCTTCAAAAGGTATTAACAGGTCTTTTATATACTTGTCCAAATTTATAGTTTGTATTTCCGTCTGCTTTATGTACACTTTACTTTGCGGTATAACTTCATTTACTTTAGGGTCCGTAATGTGGGGAACCGGTGATTTTTCTGGGCAAAACGTAATTCTTGATATATTCAGAATGTTTGGTTTGTTCTTGCTTGCTCAAGTTGCTTTGCAGTCTATTTTTGTTATGGTGGGTTTTATAACGCGTCAAACCGGCGGAGCAGTTGCTACAAACTTAGCAATTACTATCGCGGTGCCAACCGTAATAATTAAATTTATAGATTTCGCTTGCAGCAGTTGGTTTAAAATTCAGGATTTCTCGGCATCTGAGTATTGGGTGTCTGATTACTTAAATAACTTCCCGTCTTTGAGTGTAAATCAAGATGTAATAAATAAAGGGTTAATAGTATGCGTGTGTTATATCGCAGCAGCAACCGCTATTGGAATTTACACATTTTATAAAAGAGATATAAAATAATTCGTAATATCAGTGCAAGCATAATAAAAATTTGGTTATGTCTCAAAATAATTGAAATCTCTTCTTCCCCCCCGCCCATGGCGGGGGAAAATATGTTACCAACCAATTTTGGCCATGTTTCAAAATAATTGAAATCTCTTCTTTCATCCCCGCCTATGGCGGGGAAAAATATATTACCAACCAATTTTGGCCATGTTTCAAAATAATTGAAATCCTTTCTTTTTCCCCCCGCCACTGGCGGGGGGAAAGATATCACCAACTAATTTGACCCACAACCAAAAATTTAGACCCTGTGTTTGATATAATAAAAATTTTTTATGGCTGTTACACTTGAAAAAAGTCTAAATCAAAACCGCCTCTTTATAGGGGTGGTTTTGATTTTAGAAATAGTATAAGTATTTGACATATATTTAAGCCGGACATATAATCTTAATACTTGGCATTTTAATAGTAATAAAGGTGGTATAAAGTTGTTAAAGGAAGTATTGCTGACCGAAGAAGGGCTACATAACCTGGAAAGTGAACTTGAAAATTTAAAGACTGTTAAGCGAAAAGAAGTTGCGGAAAAAATCAAAGTGGCTCTTTCATTTGGTGATCTTTCTGAAAACAGTGAATATGATGAAGCCAAAAATGAACAGGCCATTATGGAATTTAGAATAGCCGAAATAGAAGGGATACTCAAAAACGTAAAAATTATAGACGAGCATGAACTCAGTACGGAAATAATTCATGTCGGGTCAAAGGTTAAAATTCACGATAAAGAATGTGATGAAATTTTTGAGTATAGAATAGTTGGGTCGAATGAATCCAACCCTATAGATGGAAAAATTTCCGATGAATCACCCGTAGGAGCGGGATTACTTGGGCATAAAGTAGGCGAAGTATTAAGTATAAAGACGCCTTCCGGAATACGCAAATATGAGGTGGTTGAAATTTTAAAGTAATTTTGTAACCTTTTGAGTACAGCTGTTACTTTTAAAAATGGCGAGTTTGTTTGTGCGTTATCCTCACACTGTCAGCAGGAAGCGAGTAGTAAAAATTAAGTGTTTTTCAAGAGCATCAGCTAAGCAAAAGTCATTTAGATACGTTTCTTTCTCCCGCCGAAAGCGGGGAAAAAAATGTTATTAGACCTGTTCGTAAACTTTACAGATTGCAATCAAAATCGACGACGGCGTATAAAAATACTCCCGGGAAATTTTGGGTTGTGGGTCAAAATGGTTGAAATCTCTTCTTTCACACCGCCATAGGCGGGGAGGAAAGATCTTATCAATTAATTTGGACCACCACCAGATTTTGATGCAAAGCCATTTTTTAAGTGATGCATTTTTCGGTTGTGGGTCAAAATAGTTGAAATCCTTTCTTCCCCCCGTCATAGGCTGGGAGGAAAGATCTTATCAATTAATTTGGATCGCCACCAGATTTTGATGCAAAGCCATTTTTTAAGTAATGCATTTTTCGGTTGTGGGTCAAAATAGTTGAAATCCTTTCTTCCCCCCGCCATAGGCGGGTAGGAAAGATCTTATCAATTAATTTGGACCATTATCCATTTTTCGACAGTTTGCGCTCTGTGAGGTTTACGGGCAGGTCTATTGTTTTAAAAGGTTTTTATTATATTAATGCGTTCGGTGGAGCTCTGTTTTTGCTCTTTCCGATTCTTATATAAATAGGAGGAAATAAATTTTATGTTTGATAGCGAAAACGTAGATAACACTGCAAAAGAGGAAGCAGAAATTAAAGAAATCCTTAAAATTCGCAGAGATAAACTTTCAAAACTAAAAAGCACAAACGAAGATCCTTTTGAAGTTACCAAGTATTATAAAGAGAATTGTTCTCTTGAAATAAAAGGAGACTTTGAAAAGTATGACGGGAAAGACGTTTGCGTAGCCGGCAGAATTATGAGTTGGCGAGATATGGGAAAAGCGTCATTTCTGGATATTAGTGATTCTTGCGGAAATATTCAAATATATGTAAAAACAGACGATGTTACTGAAGAATTCTATGAAAAAATGAAAAAAACATGGGATATAGGCGACATTATAGGAATTAAGGGGTTTGTATTTAAAACCAGACGCGGTGAAATATCCGTCCATGCTAAAGAACTTAAATTGCTGTCAAAGTCGCTTTTACCCTTGCCCGAGAAATTTCACGGCCTTAAAGATACTGACACACGGTACAGGCAAAGATATTTGGATCTTATAGTAAATCCGGACGTAAAAAATGTGTTTGTAAAAAGAAGTAAAATAATTAAAGCTATCAGAAATTATTTGGATAGTTTAGGGTATATTGAAGTAGAAACCCCCATTCTTAATGTTATAGCCGGTGGAGCTGCCGCGAGACCCTTTATTACTCATCATAACGCCTTGGATTTGGATTTGTATTTAAGAATAGCGCCGGAGCTTTACCTTAAAAGGCTTATTGTAGGCGGAATGGAAAAAGTATATGAGATAGGGAGATTATTCAGAAATGAAGGGGTATCGATTAAACATAACCCCGAATTTACGACCATAGAACTTTACCAAGCGTATGCCGATTATAATGATATGATGGACATAACGGAAAATATTATAAGAGAGTGCGGCAAAGCTGTTTGTCAGTCCGATAAGATAGTTTATCAAGGCACCGAAATAGATCTGTCTAAACCGTTTAATCGCATGACAATGATCGAATCGATCAAAAAGTATACCGGAATAAATTTTCAGGAATTTATAGGAGATAAAGGCAGAGCTATAGCAGAAGCTGAGAATTTGGGGTTGGATATTCAAAATTTAGATACGTGGGGAGATATTTTAAATTTTGTGTTTGAAGAAAAAGTGGAAGAAAATTTAGTAGACCCAACGTTCATATACGATTACCCCGTAGAAATTTCCCCCCTTACAAAGCGCAAGAAAGATATTCCCGAACTTGTGGAGAGATTTGAACTTTTTGCCACTAAAAGGGAGCTTGCTAACGCTTATTCTGAGCTTAATGACCCTATAGACCAACGGGAAAGATTTAATCATCAGATGAAGCTTCGTGATGGCGGTAACGATGAAGCTAATATGATAGATGAAGACTTTATTACCTCCCTTGAATACGGCATGGCGCCAACCGGAGGGCTTGGTATAGGGATAGACAGATTAGTCATGCTCCTTACTGATAGTGCGTCCATAAAGGATGTAATAATGTTTCCTACAATGAAGCCTAAAGATTAGTTTTTATAATAAAAATCATTTATAGCACGGCAAACACACAAAATTTAACTAAAATTTAAAATAGAAATTGAGACAAAAATAAACTAAAAATGAAAAAATTCATAAAAACGTTAGGAAGCATACAAAATAACAGAAAACAGCATAAAGTAAAACATAAACTTTGCGATATAATTTTTGGTGATAGCCCAAATTAGTTGATAATATCTTTCCCCCCGCCTTCGGCGGGGGGGAGAAAGAAGAAGTTTCAATTATAAAGATACTCCCGGGAGATTTGGTTGTGGGTCAAACTAGTTGATAGTATTCCCCCCCCCGCCTTCGGCGGGGGGGAGAAAGAAAAAGTTTCAATTGTTTTGAGACATAACCCATTTTTCGATAGTTTGTGTTCTGTGAGGTTTACGGACAGGTCTGATAATAACTAATTCGGTAGGATGTATATTATGAAAATATTAGCGTTTGAAACGTCTTGTGATGATACTTCCGTATCAATAGTTCAAGGCGGAAGGAAAGTTTTATCTTCATGCACAGCTTCGCAAATTAGTGAACATACGCTGTACGGCGGTGTTGTACCAGAAATTGCCTCAAGAAGACATTGCGAGTCAATAAAAAAAGTTTGCGAAGAAACTTTTAAAAAAGCGTACATTGATCTTAAAGATATAGACGCTGTGGCGGCAACGTATACTCCGGGGTTAATAGGCTCGCTGTTAGTAGGTTTAAATTTTGCAAAAGGAATATGTTTGTCAAAAAATTTACCGTTGGTTCCTGTGCATCATTTAAGGGGGCATGTTGCTTCGCTGTATATAAGTAATGAAGGTTTGTCTCCGCCGTTTTTATGCATGATAGTATCGGGTGGGCACACTCACATAGTGGATGTACGTGATTATACTGAAATGGCGGTTATAGCTAAAACCAGAGATGATGCCGCAGGCGAAACTTTTGATAAAATCGCAAAACACTTAGGGCTTCCTTACCCCGGAGGGATTTATATTGACAAAATTGCTTCTAAAGGTAATCCTTACGCTTACAAAAATATTCCGAGACCTGAAATTGAAAATAATAAATATGATTTTAGTTTCTCCGGAATAAAGACATTTGTAATTAATATTATCAATGACGCTAAAAATAAAGGGCAAAAAATTAATACCGAAGATATGGCCGCATCAGTTAGATTTGCTGTTATAGATTATATGGTATCTAAATTTATAATGGCAGCAAAAAAGTTAAGGTACCAAAAATTAGCTATATGCGGCGGAGTTTCAGCGAATATACTTTTTAGAGATACAATGAATAAAGAATGTGAAAAATTGGGTTTTAAATTTTTTATGCCAAAGTTAGAGTTTTGCGGCGATAATGCCGCTATGATAGGGTCTCAAGGGTATTATGAGTATATAGAAGGGAATACTTCAAGCCTTGACATTAACGCTTTTGCAAGCAAAGATATAGCTATTACCATTGAAGAACACCCGGTTTTTCATGACTCTCTTCCCGCCATCAGTTGGGAGAGACCACAAAAATAAATTTGTTTTTTCAAGAAAAGAAGCTATATTAGTTTTTAAGATAAACAAAAGAATAAAGGGGGATATTAAAAAGAGGAATATTAAATATAACTCTCTTCCCGCCGTCGGCGGGGAGAAGTCGCAAAAATAAATTTATTTTTTCACAAATAGCAGCCATATTAATTTTAAGATAAACAAAAGAATAAAGGGGAATATTAAATATGTCTAAACATTTTTTTACTTCAGAATCAGTTACTGAAGGGCACCCGGATAAAATCTGTGACCAAATTTCGGATTCCATATTAGATGAAATTTTAAGGGCAGACCCCGGCGCGCATGTAGCGTGTGAAGTTTCAGTCACAACAGGTCTTGTACACGTAATGGGGGAAATATCAACTAATTGTTATGTAGACATCTCAAATATCGCAAGGCAAGTTATTAAATCAATAGGATATGATAACCCTTTGTGCGGATTTGACGGAAATACTTGCGGAATAATAACCTCTATAGATAAGCAATCTGATGATATAGCCATAGGGGTAAATTCTTCATTGGAAGAAAAAAGCGGGCAAATGTGCGAAGAAAATCAAATAGGCGCGGGAGATCAAGGAATAATGTTTGGATTCGCCTGTAACGAGACTCCCGAATTAATGCCCATGCCAATATCATTGGCGCATAAGCTTGCTAAGAGATTATCGTTTGTAAGGAAAAATAAGATTTTAAACTATTTAAAACCGGATGGAAAAACTCAAATAACAATAGAATATGACGGAGATAAACCAGTGAGAGTTGATACGGTAGTGGTATCTGCTCAACATAGTGAAGAAGTAAATATGGATGTGCTGTCAAAAGACATTAAAAGCCTTGTTATAGACGAAATTATTCCAAAAGGTATGATGGATAATAAAACTAAAATATTCATTAACCCTACGGGAAGATTTGTAATAGGAGGGCCTGTTAGCGACAGCGGGCTAACCGGAAGAAAGGTAATAGTAGATACTTACGGAGGATATTCAAGGCATGGCGGCGGAGCGTTTTCGGGTAAAGATCCGACCAAAGTAGACAGATCTGCCGCCTATGCCGCAAGATACATAGCAAAAAACATTGTGGGAGCGGGATTTGCTCCCAAATGTGAAGTTCAAGTAGCTTACGCAATAGGGGTAGCTAAACCTGTTTCGATAATGGTAGATACTTTTGGAACATCGAGCGTTGGCGATGAAGTATTAGAAAAAGCAGTCAGACATATATTTGACTTGAGGCCGCTTTCGATAATAAGGGAATTTAATTTATTGTCGCCAATATACTCTAAACTTGCAGTTTACGGGCATATGGGAAGAGAAGATTTAAATGTAAAGTGGGAACATCTTGATAAAACAGAAGAAATAAAAAATTATGTTGAAAAAAATATGTAAGTACAGCTATATCAAAAACCATTTATACTAATTTTAGGTGGTGGCCCAAATTAATTGATAATATCTTTCACCCCACCTATGGCGGAGGTGAAAGAAAAAATTTCAACTGTTTTATGGCGCGACCCGATTTTTTAATTAGAAATAGTATTAAAAACGTGGTATTATTATGGTTCTTTTCCCACCGACTTGCGGGGGAAGTGAATCAAATACACATCGGATTTTGGTAGTGGGCCAAATTAATTGATAATATCTTTCCCCCCGCCGAGGGCGGGGGGAAAGAAGGAATTTCAACTGTTTTATGGCGCGACCCGATTTTTTAATTAGAAATAGTATTAGAAACGTGGTATTATTACAGTTCTTTTCCCGCCGCAGGCGGAGGGAGGAGATGTTATCCGCTAATTTTGGCCACAATTAACAGTAATTGGTTTATTAGGAGGGGAAAATATGCAGAGCATTAACAAAAGTATAGAAGAAAACAAGGTGAAATTTTTAGATGAATTAAATCAAGTAAAAAACGCTGAGGATATTCAAAATATTAATATTAAATATTTTAAAAAATATACTAAGTCCTTGTACTCAGATTTGAAAAACGTTTCAGAAACCGAAGAGAAAAAAAACATAGGTAAATCCATAAATGAGTTTAAGGAATTTATAGAGAATAATATAGAAATGGCTCTGCGAAAATTTAAAAAAGAAAATATCGCCAATAAATATGACGTTACTATATTTAAACAAAACATAAAATTGGGCACAGTTCATCCACTCGTGAAACTATATAAAAAGATGGAAAAAATATTTATAAACATGGGTTTTTCCATAGTCCAAGGGCCGGAGATAGAGCTTGACAAATATAATTTTGAAAAACTTAATATGCCATCTCATCACCCCGCGAGAGATATGCAAGATACATTTTATGTGTCATCACCAAGTATACTTTTAAGATCTCACACTTCTTCCGTGCAAATAAGAGCAATGCAAGAAAAGTCTCCGCCAATACAAATCATATCGCCAGGAACAGTTTATCGCGTAGACGATATAGACCCTCAGCATACGCCAATGTTTTATCAGGTTGAGGGACTAATGGTTGGGGAAAAGATATCGTTTGCGAATTTAAAAGCGGTTTTAATAAAGCTCTTAAAAGAAGTTTTCGGAAGTCACGTTGGTGTTAGGTTCAGGCCAACATATTATCCGTATACAGAACCAAGCGCGGCAATAGATATGTCGTGTACCAAATGCAATAAAAAAGGCTGCAAAACATGCTCGGGAACCGGCTGGATAACAGTTTTAGGGTCGGGAATGGTTCACCCCAATGTTCTTGAAGGCGTTGGATATAGCAGCGAAAAATATACCGGTTTTGCGTTTGGACTGGGCTTGAATAGATTGGCACTTATATATTATGATTTGGGCGAAATACGTAAAATATATGAGAATGATATTAACCTTTGGAAGCAATTATAGCTATAGCATACACTTGGAAAAAGTAAATTTGTTTGTGTGGTCTCCCTTTGCGAGTTCGCGAGGGTGGTAGCCTAAATTAGTTGATAATATCTTTCCCCCCCGCCTTCGGCAGTGGAAAAAGAACGGATTTAAGCTATTTTAAGACACAACCTTCGCGGAGAAAGCGGTAAAAAATCAGACATTTTTCAAAGTCATTACAGTAAAAATCTTTTCAAACAATGGCATTTTTGTTTTTTCCCCGCCTTCGGCGGTGGTGAAAGAAAGAGTTTCAACTAATACAGTGGCGTTTTTGTTTTTCCCCGCCTTCGGCGGGGGGGAAAAGATATTAGACCTGTCCGTAAATTTTACAGATTGCAATCAAAATCGACGACGGCGTATGAAGATACTCCAAGGAGATTTTGATGCAAAGCCATTTTTTAAGTGATGCATTTTTTCGATAGTTTGCGCTCTGTGAGATTTACGGACAGGTCTATTATCAATTAATTTGGACCACCATCGAATATTGGTGTTGTTATCAACGAAAACAGCGCAGGACAACTCGACTATCGAAATTTTGTTGTGCAAAAACAAGCGCGGAATGATAGCAGAATATGCTCTCCGCAACATCGAAAAGCGGATAAAAGACAAGTCCGCGAGCGACGACGAGGCAGGAGATAATGTGGAATGACGCAAAAACTCTCCGATGTTATCGACCTTATCGGTGGTGGTACACCGCAAACGAGTGTAGCCGAATACTGGGGCGGTGACATCCCGTGGCTCTCTGTTAAAGACTTTAACGATGACAGCCGCTATGTTTACTCTACCAAGAAAACGATTACTGAAACGGGTCTGGCCAATAGCTCCACAAAGCTGCTTGATGTGGATGACATCATTATATCGGCTCGTGGAACAGTTGGTGAACTGGCTATGATTCCGTTTCCGATGGCGTTCAATCAGTCGTGCTATGGTATACGAGGCAAAAAGGGCAAGATAGTTCAAACCTACCTTTACTATCTGCTAAAAAATAGTATCCGACTTTTGAAAAGCCAGACCCACGGTTCGGTATTTGACACGATAACAAGAGATACCTTTGCCAACATTAATGTTGATCTCCCACCCCTTGCAAAGCAGCAGACAATTGCCGACACGCTCTCAGTCCTCGACGATAAAATTGCCAACAACTCGAAGATAAATCATCATTTAGAGCAAATGGCGCAGGCCATTTTCAAGTCGTGGTTCGTGGATAGTGTGCCTGGCCACTGGGATTATGTCGACCTTGGCACCGTCACAACTGAAATTCGTACCAAAGTTAAAAAACAACAATTGCCTGTCCTTTCGGCGGTTAAAACCGGAAACCTTGTTCTGTCAGAGGATTATTTCACCAAGCAGGTTTACAGCAGAGACATCGGCAAATATTTCGTTGTTGAGCCTAACGATTTTGCATACAATCCCGCCCGTGTGAATATTGGCTCAATTGGTATTAACGCCTTTGCTTTTTCGGGCTGTGTCAGCCCTGTTTACGCCGTCTTTCGTGCTGAACCTGAGTATCACCACTTTCTTAGTTTTTTCTTGAAGTCACCGAATTTTCAAGAAGAGGTACGAGTGCGGGCTTCTGGGTCAGTAAGGCAATCGCTGAATTACAATGATTTTGCGGTTATTCAAGTCTTGTATCCTTCGGTTAATGTCATTCGGAAGTTCAATTTCCAGTACGATAGCATTCTTGAAACTCAGCATAGGCTTAACGAAGAAAATGTGCGGTTAGCAGAGATTCGCGACGCTCTTTTACCCCGCCTGATGTCTGGCGAGCTATCCGTTGACGGCCTCGGCGACGTAAATAACGGCTTATCTCACAGCCCGCTGAGCAAGGCAATACCTTGCTTATGTGACCTTTTTTAAGTGAAACAGCTATATCCCCTCATATGGCAGGGAGAACACAAAAAATCCTAAATTGCAAATTTTATGAGCATAGAAATACGAAAGGGGAAAATAATTTATGTTTAAATTTTCTTTCAATTGGTTAAATGAGTTGTGCGAGGGCAGTATTATGCCGGATGAGCTTTTCGATATACTTAACTTACAAGGGTTTGAAGTAAAAGAAAAGGAGCATTCCAAAAATGATACAGTAATTACTATTGAGGTGAAAGCCAACAGAGCAGACATGCTTTCACACATTGGAATAGCAAGAGAAATTTGCGCTTTTAAGAATATGAATATTCCCAAAATAAATAGAACTGATTTAAAAGAAGATAACAATTCATTCCCGATAAATATTAAATTTGCAAATGATCATTCATGCAGACGTTTTTCAGGAATAATAATTAATAATATTGACAATACGGCTTCTACTCCTGAATATATAAAAAACAGATTGGAAAAATTAGGAGTTAATTGCATAAACGCCGTGGTAGATATAGCTAATTATATTATGCTGGAACTTGGCCAACCGATGCATACTTATGATATTGATAAATTATCAGGAAACATGATTAATGTCTGCAAAGCAGATGCAGACGGTAAAATTACTACGCTTGGAAATAAAGAAGCACAAATAAAAAAAGGCGATATAGTAATATCGGATAATAATAAAGTTTTATGTGTAGCGGGAATTATTGGTACGGAATCTTCCACTGTAGATATTAATACTAAAAATATATTATTAGAATCCGCAATATTTGACGAAATAAGCGTCAGGCTTACATCCAGACGCATGAAAATATCTACTCCTTCTTCGTTTAGATTTGAACGCGGCGTAAATATTGACAGCACTAAAGATATAGCATGCACATGCGCAAAGAAAATTAATGAAATATGCGGCGGCGATATATGCAAAGTATTATTTGATTATTATCCGGACAAAGTCACTGACAATATAATATCATTAAGGTGCTCGAGAGCCAATGAGTTAATAGGGTGCAGTTTAACTATTGACCAGATAGTGAATCTTTTAAATAAATATGATTTCAAATGTAAAAAAGATGGGAAAAATAATATTACCGTAATATCCCCACCGTATAGGTTAGATGTGCTGAAAGAAGTTGATATTATTGAAGAAATAGCCAGAATATACGGATATGACAATATAAAACCAATAATGCCAACTATTCAAGTGCAGTATAGCAAAAATTATGTATGGGACAATATAGACATTTTAAGAAATATTCTTGTTGGATTAGGATTTAATGAAGTTATAAATTATGCTTTTATTCCTGCGGATGTTACAAAATTTTTGAAAGTACCAAAAGGCCATTTTTTATATTCCGATTTAAAACTGCAAAACGCTATTTCCCCAATGTATTGCTTAATGAGGCCGACATTAGTTTATTCTCTGATTAGCAGTTTATCTTATAATTATTCTCGTAATAACACTGATTTATCTCTTTTTGAAATAGGCAGAGTGTATTTTAAGGATGAAAATAAAGATACCGGATGCAGTGAAACAGACACTTTGGGCATTATTTTATCCGGGTGCAGATTAGAAAGAGGGTGGGGGATAGACAAGGATGTAAAATATACTTATTATGATCTTTTAAATTACGTAAATTTGCTTTTTAGTGAATTTGGTCAAGCATTTGAATTAAAAGAAGAAAACTATCCGTTTTTTGAGGATAGTTCAGGATATAGTATTATAAATGAAAATGGCATAAGAATAGGATTTTTAGGGGAAATAAAAAAAGAAGAAGTAAAAAATATTCAAAATATAAAACTTATAAAGGACAAGATATTTTATTGCGAAGCTTATATCAAATACTTTAATAATAAAAATAAATTATTAAAATTTGAATCTAAATTTCCAAATATTAAAAGGAGCTATAATTTATTATGTAAAAAAGATACTTTTTCAAAAGATATTGTAAATGATATAAAAGCGTCAAGTAAATTAATAACGTCGGTAGTTATTAAGGACGTTTATTATGATAAAAACATTCCGTCTGATAGCCATGCAATTTTGTATGAAGTGGAATACTGCAGCAAGGAATATACATTAACATCTGAGGAAATCAGTGAGATAGAAAAAAGATTTTTAAATTCTTTAATTGCAAAATATGGCATTATTATAAAAAAATAAATAAAAAACCGGTGGCCAAGCAAATTTTCAGTGCACATAGTTACTGCCGCCAAAAAAACAGACCTGTTTATAGCAACTCCACACAGGATTAACTATGGCAGTTTCGTTTGAAAAGCATTTGATTTTTATGACTTTCTCCCAACCGACGGCTGGGAGAAGGTGCATGAATAAATTTACTTTTGAGAACTGTTTTAAATCGTAATAGCTATATTTCAATTGCCTATACTCGTGATTAATTCGCAGATTTTGAGAAATTTCACAGTAAATATCAAGTGGAATTGCTATATATAGCTGTTCCGCTTTACAATAGACTATAGAAATTATGTTGGGAATCTGGGAATTTTGTTTTTTTATATCAAAAATATTTAAAAACTTGATTTTTTTCAATGAATATGTATAATAAACAACAAATTCAATATATGTAGGGGCAGATAATATGGGAAA
>JAISWM010000088.1 GCA_031270785.1 Oscillospiraceae bacterium | reverse complement strand
TATTTTCTCGTCATCTTTTGAATTTTTATCAAAAAATACAAATATATTGAGTTCTTCAGATAGAGTATTTGCATAATCTTTAATTTGATAATAATGATTTACAATAAAAACAAAGAAGACGCCTAAAAATGCCAATGTAGATAATTTCAACAATTCTGACATAGTTCTTGCTATTTTTTTTCTGTTCTTCATAAATACTCCGTATCTTCCTAGCTGCGCGTAAAAATATTTTCATTTTGTTTATTTAAAACCGTTATATTATACATTTTTTCGTACCCAACAGATGATTTATCCCATGAAAAGTTGCTTTTAAAAGCATTTTGTATTAAAACATTCCAATTTTTCTTGTCTTTAAATATTTTTTTGGATTTCAATATTGTTTGTGCAAAATTTTCGCCGTAAGTTATATTAAACATAAACCCATTCCCATACTTTGTGAAATGGTTGTAATAGGTTATTGTGTCGGAAAGCCCTCCTGTACGGTTGACAATAGGCGCTGTTCCGTAAGCCAGCGCTATCATTTGGCTTAGGCCGCAAGGCTCAAATTTTGAAGGCATCATATAAGCATCGCAACCTGCATAGATTTTATGTGCCAAAGATTCATTATAATCAAAAAAAGCGGCAACTTTCTTTGGCATTTTTTTTACAGCTTCTTGAAGCTTGTGCTTTATTTCAGAGTTTCCTGAGCCTAAAACAACAAACTGTATATCGGCGTTATTTAGCTTGTAAAAAGCGTCAATTATTATGTCAAATCCTTTCTGTTCGTCTAGTCTTGATACGCAGCCAAGCAAATAAACATCTTTTTTTACTTCAAAGCCGCATAATTTTTGTAGGTCTGCTTTGCAAATAGCTTTTCCCTCAAGATTATCTTTTGAATAGTTTGCTTTTATATTTTTATCGGTTGCCGGATTCCAATAATCGTAATCTATGCCATTTAGAATACCGTAAACATCGTCTTGCCTTAAGTTTAAAACGCTTTCCATTCCCATACCATTGAATTCTTTTATTTCTTTGGCATACGTAGGGCTTACGGTTGAAACTGCATCCGAGAGTTTTATCCCACATTTCATGAAGTTAACAGTGTTGTAATACTCTAGTTTATCAGATGTAAAATCTTCCCAAGAAAATCCTGCGATTTTAACGGTCTCTGAGTCAAACTGCCCTTGGTAAGCTATATTGTGTATAGTAAAAACTGAAGATGTGTTCCAAAAGAAACCGTCATTTTTTAGATTTGTTCTTAGATATGCCGGTATTAATCCAAGTTGCCAATCATGGCAGTGGATAATATCAGGTCTGAACATTAAAGCTTTAACCGATTCCAATACCGCTTTTTGAAAAAATATAAAACGCTCTTTGTTGTCAGTGTAATCAAGCCCCTTTGTACCATATACTCCAGTACGATTGAAAAAACGCATATTTTCAATAAAATAAACTCTTATATTGTCTTGCAGAAGACAATATTTTAACCTAAAACATTCCGTATCTTTGCCAACTTGAGTTTGCAATTTGTAAGGAAGAGTTTGAAGATTATATTTTTTACCATCAATGGATTGATATTTTGGCAGTATTATCCTTACATCATGCCCAGTTTTTTTTAAATATTTCGGAAGAGTTCCTACGACGTCGGCAAGACCACCTACTTTAACAAAAGGAACGCACTCCGATGCAGCCATTAGAATATTCATTGAGTATGTCTCTTAGCCAATAATTTGATTGAATATAGGGTTTTTAGAGAAACCCTATAAAATATTATACTATATAAATAAAAATCGGTCTGAACGCCACACCAAGAATTAAATATACGTTATCTCTTTGATTTTTTGACGGTTTGCTTTTAACTCTTTTATTAAAATTCGTAATAATTTTTTGCGTCGGTGCGGCATGGATCTGCCGTATATACTGCGCTGAAATATATTGAATTACGTCGCATATAACAGCACTTATCGCTAACACATCGTAATTGGAAGACGGAGAGTTAATAAATGAAAGCGAATTTTTTGAAAATGCCGCTGCAGACCCTCCAACACCCTCCGATATTGCGTCATAGTTTAATAGAAAAAGATTTGCTGCGGAAATAGTAGTAGTGCCAGAAGCTAAAAGGTTAATATCAAAAAACATAATCGCAAAAGCCGTAAAAATCTTCTTTTTCATTTTATAAGTCTTTGCATGCTTGACATAAGCTCCGCACTATTAACCGGTTTAAAAACGCAATCATCAGCTCCTGCAGAAAAAGCTTTATCTATGTGGACAGTTGTGTCTCCTGTAACCATAATAATAGGTATTTTGGAAAACTTATCGTTTGATTTTATTTCTTTTAAAATTTCAAAGCCATCTTTTCCTGGCAGCTTTATATCCAGAAGAATCAAATCAGGCTTTTCTTTTGTTAAAACATCATAAAGAGTTTCTCCTGTAACTGCTTTTACAACGTCAAAATCTTTTGAATGCAAAACAAGTTCCATAGAATTTAAAAATGATTTGTCGTCATCAATAATAAAAATTTTTTTCTTACTCATGACTATCCTCTCTTTTTTCAGGCAGCATTATCACGGTTTTAGATTTCAAACTTTCTGACAATTCAATGGATAATTTTAAAGAATCTGCCAAATTATAGTTTTCATCTAAAATTTTAAATCCCGGGTATTTTAGTGATAATATATAAATTCCTGCGGGTAATTTTATGCTAATAGGTGAAAGTTCGGAAGTGCCGACAAATTTATTTGGACCGTCAACTTGTTGCATTAAAACTTGCACTTCAGGTAAAGGTATAGTCTCTTCATTTTCCTGTTTTACGGCATTTTGCAGCAATTCAAGCTTGCTAATCATATCAGGAGCAGAATCTATAAGGTTAAGTTGATTTTTTTTCAACTCTCTTATGTCAAGAGTAATACCTGAGATTTTCCCTGTGATTTCCGTAAAATCTTTTTGCTTTTCCTTTGAATAATTTGAATATATAAGTGTTATAGCAAATGCAACTATTGATATAAATAATGCAATTACAAAAGGACTAA